>NZ_JASNFO010000041.1:0-147291 GCF_032027725.1 Pseudofrankia coriaricola
GTCCGCTCCTTGAGAACTCAACAGCGTGCCATAGAAGTCAGTGCCATATTTTGACCCCGTTCCGCGGGTGGTGCTGGTGTCGGGCCTGGATGGTCTGGTGCTGGTGTTGTCTGTGGGGGTTTGTAAGGTTCCTTTGGCATTTGATGGACGATCTACGGATCTGTGTCCATATTTTGTCGGGGTTTCTCCCATCGAGGGAGTTTTAGAGCATCGATGGAGAGTTTGATCCTGGCTCAGGACGAACGCTGGCGGCGTGCTTAACACATGCAAGTCGAGCGGACCTTCGGGTCAGCGGCGAACGGGTGAGTAACACGTGGGCAACCTGCCCCAGGCTCTGGAATAACTCCGGGAAACCGGGGCTAATGCCGGATATTCACACCTTCGGGCATCTGGTGGTGTGGAAAGATTTATTGGCTTGGGATGGGCCCGCGGCCTATCAGCTTGTTGGTGGGGTAGTGGCCCACCAAGGCGACGACGGGTAGCCGGCCTGAGAGGGCGATCGGCCACACTGGGACTGAGACACGGCCCAGACTCCTACGGGAGGCAGCAGTGGGGAATATTGC
This sequence comes from Pseudofrankia coriaricola, assembly GCF_032027725.1. Classification (NCBI taxonomy): domain Bacteria; kingdom Bacillati; phylum Actinomycetota; class Actinomycetes; order Frankiales; family Frankiaceae; genus Pseudofrankia; species Pseudofrankia coriaricola. The sequence goes on from NZ_JASNFO010000041.1 coordinate 564, forward strand.
GCAATGGGCGAAAGCCTGACGCAGCGACGCCGCGTGAGGGATGACGGCCTTCGGGTTGTAAACCTCTTTCAGCAGGGACGAAGCGCAAGTGACGGTACCTGCAGAAGAAGCACCGGCCAACTACGTGCCAGCAGCCGCGGTAATACGTAGGGTGCAAGCGTTGTCCGGAATTATTGGGCGTAAAGAGCTCGTAGGCGGCCTGTCGCGTCGGCTGTGAAAACCCGGGGCTCAACCCCGGGCCTGCAGTCGATACGGGCAGGCTAGAGTCCGGTAGGGGAGACTGGAATTCCTGGTGTAGCGGTGAAATGCGCAGATATCAGGAGGAACACCGGTGGCGAAGGCGGGTCTCTGGGCCGGAACTGACGCTAAGGAGCGAAAGCGTGGGGAGCGAACAGGATTAGATACCCTGGTAGTCCACGCCGTAAACGTTGGGCGCTAGGTGTGGGGGACCTTCCACGGCCTCCGTGCCGCAGCTAACGCATTAAGCGCCCCGCCTGGGGAGTACGGCCGCAAGGCTAAAACTCAAAGGAATTGACGGGGGCCCGCACAAGCGGCGGAGCATGTGGCTTAATTCGATGCAACGCGAAGAACCTTACCAGGGCTTGACATGCGGGGAAATCCATCAGAGATGGTGGGTCCTTAGGGGTCCCGTACAGGTGGTGCATGGCTGTCGTCAGCTCGTGTCGTGAGATGTTGGGTTAAGTCCCGCAACGAGCGCAACCCTTGTCCTATGTTGCCAGCGAGTTATGTCGGGGACTCATAGGAGACTGCCGGGGTCAACTCGGAGGAAGGTGGGGACGACGTCAAGTCATCATGCCCCTTACGTCCTGGGCTGCACACATGCTACAATGGCCGGTACAATGGGCTGCGATACCGCGAGGTGGAGCGAATCCCAAAAAGCCGGTCTCAGTTCGGATCGGGGTCTGCAACTCGACCCCGTGAAGTCGGAGTCGCTAGTAATCGCAGATCAGCATTGCTGCGGTGAATACGTTCCCGGGCCTTGTACACACCGCCCGTCACGTCATGAAAGTCGGTAACACCCGAAGCCGGTGGCCTAACCCTTGTGGAGGGAGCCGTCGAAGGTGGGACCGGCGATTAGGACGAAGTCGTAACAAGGTAGCCGTACCGGAAGGTGCGGCTGGATCACCTCCTTTCTAAGGAGCATCCCGTGGTTTGTCCGCGGGGCCGGTTCCTGGCTGTGCATGCCGGGCTGGTTAGCTCAGTGGCGTGGAATGCTGACTTCAGAGGCCGTCCTGCGGCCAGGTGGTGGCTAGTACTCCCTGTCCTTCGGGGTGGGGGTGGAACGTGCCGGCTGGTGGGGAGGCGGTTTCGTGTGGTGCGCTGTTGGGTCCTGAGGGAGCGGAAATCGTTTCTTCGGTGGCCATCGACCCCCGGGTCCTTCCTCTTGTGGGGGGGGTTCGGGGGTTGGCTGCGGTACGGACCAGTCCTTCCAGACATCGGCCCCGGGTGGGGTGGCGGTCTGGGTGTGGGGTTGGGGTCGTCCGTTCTTTGAGAACTGCACAGTGGACGCGAGCATCTTTGTGGCCAAGTTATTAAGGGCGCACGGTGGATGCCTTGGCACCAGGAGCCGATGAAGGACGTGGGAGGCTGCGATATGCCTCGGGGAGCTGTCAACCGAGCTGTGATCCGAGGATTTCCGAATGGGGGAACCCGGCAGGATGCTAAGTCCTGTCACCCGCACCTGAACTCATAGGGTGTGTGGAGGGAACGCGGGGAAGTGAAACATCTCATTACCCGCAGGAAGAGAAAACAACCGTGATTCCGTGAGTAGTGGTGAGCGAAAACGGATCTAGGCTAAACCTGTTTCGTGTGATAGCCGGCAGGCGTTGCGGAACAGGGGTCGTGGGACGGCTCGGATGGTTCTGCCGAACTGTCAGGGAGTTATAAAGCGTCGTGTTAGTCGAAGACCATGCGAATGGGTCGCCGTAGCGGGTAACAGCCCCGTAGACGAAAACATGGCGCCTCCCGAGTTGTATCCCAAGTAGCACGGAGCCCGTGAAATTCCGTGTGAATCTGGCGGGACCACCCGCTAAGCCTAAATACTCCCTGGTGACCGATAGCGGACTAGTACCGTGAGGGAAAGGTGAAAAGTACCCCGGGAGGGGAGTGAAATAGTACCTGAAACCGTGTGCCTACAATCCGTCGGAGCTGGGCTTCGGTCTGGTGACGGCGTGCCTTTTGAAGAATGAGCCTGCGAGTTTGCGGTGTGTGGCGAGGTTAACCCGTGTGGGGTAGCCGTAGCGAAAGCGAGTCCTAACAGGGCGTTTCAGTCGCATGTCTAAGACCCGAAGCCGGGTGATCTACCCATGGCCAGGTTGAAGCGCGGGTAAGACCGTGTGGAGGACCGAACCCACCAGTGTTGAAAAACTGGGGGATGAGCTGTGGGTAGGGGTGAAAGGCCAATCAAACCCGGTGATAGCTGGTTCTCCCCGAAATGCATTTAGGTGCAGCGTCGTGTGTTTCTTGCCGGAGGTAGAGCACTGGATGGGCTAGGGGGCCTACAAGCTTACTGAACTCAGCCAAACTCCGAATGCCGGTAAGTGAAGCGCGGCAGTGAGACTGCGGGCGATAAGGTTCGTAGTCGAGAGGGAAACAGCCCAGATCGCCAGCTAAGGCCCCTAAGCGTACGCTAAGTGGAAAAGGATGTGGAGTCGCACAGACAACCAGGAGGTTGGCTTAGAAGCAGCCATCCTTGAAAGAGTGCGTAATAGCTCACTGGTCAAGTGATTCCGCGCCGATAATGTAGCGGGGCTCAAGCGTACCGCCGAAGCTGCGGCACTCACATGTTTGCCTAACTGTCTCCTTTGGGGGTGGTTCAGGTGTGTGGGTGGGTAGGGGAGCGTCGTGTGGCGTGTGAAGCGGCGGGGTGACCCAGCCGTGGATGCCACGCGAGTGAGAATGCAGGCATGAGTAGCGAATGACGGGTGAGAATCCCGTCCGCCGGATGACCAAGGGTTCCTGGGGCAGGTTCGTCCGCCCAGGGTGAGTCGGGGCCTAAGGCGAGGCCGACAGGCGTAGTCGATGGATAACGGGTTGATATTCCCGTACCGGCGCTGGTGCGCCAGTACCGAACCCTGCTGTACTAACCTTCTGTCGTGGTGGCCTTCGGGTTGCCTCGGTGGTGGGGATCTTGGTGGGTAGTAGGTAAGCGATGGGGTGACGCAGGAGGGTAGTCCATCCCGGGCGGTGGTTGTCCCGGGGTAAGCGTGTAGGACGTCAGGTAGGCAAATCCGCCTGGCATGTGTCTGAGACGTGATGCCGAGCCGATTGTGGCGAAGTGGATGATCCCATGCTGTCGAGAAAAGCCTCTAGCGAGTGCCAGGGCCGCCCGTACCCGAAACCGACACAGGTGGTCAGGTAGAGAATACCGAGGCGATCGAGTGAACTGTGGTTAAGGAACTCGGCAAAATGCCCCCGTAACTTCGGGAGAAGGGGGGCCACTACCGGTGATGACACATGCTGTCTGAGCTGGTGGGGGCCGCAGAGACCAGGGGAAAGCGACTGTTTACTAAAAACACAGCTCCGTGCGAAGCCGTAAGGCGATGTATACGGAGTGACGCCTGCCCGGTGCTGGAACGTTAAGGGGACGGGTTAGCTCTTCGGGGCGAGGCTCAGAACTTAAGCGCCAGTAAACGGCGGTGGTAACTATAACCATCCTAAGGTAGCGAAATTCCTTGTCGGGTAAGTTCCGACCTGCACGAATGGCGTAACGACTTTCCTGCTGTCTCGACCACAGACTCGGCGAAATTGCACTACGAGTAAAGATGCTCGTTACGCGCGGCAGGACGGAAAGACCCCGGGACCTTTACTGCAGCTTGATATTGGTGTTCGGTCCGGCTTGTGTAGGATAGGTGGGAGACTGTGAACCTGAGACGCCAGTTTCAGGGGAGTCACTGTTGAAATACCACTCTGGTCGTGCTGGATGTCTAACCTGGGTCCGTGATCCGGATCAGGGACAGTGTCAGGTGGGTAGTTTAACTGGGGCGGTTGCCTCCTAAAGAGTAACGGAGGCGCCCAAAGGTTCCCTCAGCCTGGTTGGCAATCAGGTGTCGAGTGCAAGTGCACAAGGGAGCTTGACTGTGAGACCGACGGGTCGAGCAGGTGCGAAAGCAGGGACTAGTGATCCGGCGGTGGCTTGTGGAAGCGCCGTCGCTCAACGGATAAAAGGTACCCCGGGGATAACAGGCTGATCTTGCCCAAGAGTCCATATCGACGGCAAGGTTTGGCACCTCGATGTCGGCTCGTCGCATCCTGGGGCTGGAGTAGGTCCCAAGGGTTGGGCTGTTCGCCCATTAAAGCGGTACGCGAGCTGGGTTTAGAACGTCGTGAGACAGTTCGGTCCCTATCCGCCGCGCGCGTAGGAGTCTTGAGAAGGGCTGTCCCTAGTACGAGAGGACCGGGACGGACGAACCTCTGGTGTGCCAGTTGTCCCGCCAGGGGCATGGCTGGTTGGCTACGTTCGGAAGGGATAACCGCTGAAAGCATCTAAGCGGGAAGCTCGCTTCGAGATGAGGTCTCCCACAGGGTTAACCTGGTAAGGCCCCCGAGAGATGATCGGGTTGATAGGCCAGATGTGGAAGCACAGCAATGTGTGGAGCTGACTGGTACTAATAGGCCGAGGGCTTGTCCTACAAAGATGCTACGCGTCCACTGTGCGGTTCCCGAGGAACGGCAGACCACCCCCCACTCGCCGTGGGGGGAGTGGTGTCGATAACTCGATAGTGTTTCGGTGGTTTTGGCGGAGAGGGTACGCCCGGTCCCATTCCGAACCCGGAAGCTAAGTTCTCCAGCGCCGATGGTACTGCTCGGGAGGCCGGGTGGGAGAGTAGGTCACCGCCGAACAATCATTGACGGAAGGCCCGTCGTCCCCCAGAGAACACTCTGGCCGTGGACGACGGGCCTTCCGCATATCCACCCTTCTACCCAACTGGCGGGTCGACAGGTCGCGGCGTCCCAGGTGCCATCGGCGGAGGTCGACCGGCCAGCGACCAGCCCGTCGGCCGCGAGCCCCCAGACGAGTTCCGGCTCTAGCGGGGGTCAGCCGATGGGTGGCCAGGTAGCGGCGTGCCAGGTGCCGTCGGCGGAGGTCGACTGGCCGGCGACCAGCCCGTCGGCCGCGAGTCCCGTCGGATCGACGGCGAGGCCCCCGAGAGTCCCGAGCACGACGATCCGGCCGTCGTGCCACAGGTAGCCGCCCGGTGAGGCGGTCGGACCCGTCAGGGCGGACACGAGAACGTCGCCGCGGTCATCGATGTCGACGACGAGGTCGGCGTCGGCGATTCCGAGCCGGGTGGGCTTGGCGTCCGCCGTCGCGGACCACACGACGACGTCGCGGGAGGAGCCAGACGGGTCCGCGACCACTCCGGCGACCTGGCCGGAATGGTTGATTCTCACCGGTCCAACGCCGTCGGCGCCCGCGGCGAGCGCGGTCATGGTGCCGGACTGCCAGCGGAACGCCGGTCGGAAGATGGGATGGGCGCCGGACGGGGAGTCCTGGTCGTCCAGCACCAGCCCGGCGATCTGGCCCGCGTCGTTGATTCCCGTGACCACGGGATGCGTCGTGGGCCCCGTGTCGAATGTCGTCAGCCTGCCCTGGTCCCAGAGAAAGCCATGCGGGCTCGTCCCGGAGTCCTCGAACGCCAGTCCCACGACCTGCCCGGCCTCGTTCAGATAGAGGTTGTGCTCGTTGAGGTCGGGGTCCACGCCGAGATCGACGGTCGTGGTCCCGTCGGTCAGGTAGGCCCGGGCGGTCGTCGCGCGGTCGGTCCCCTGGGCGGTGCCGGGCCGGCTGGCCACGGCGACGGCGGTGACCTGGCCGCGGTCGTTGAGGTCCTCGGGGATGACCTGGTCGCCGTGTACCGGCAGGACCGTGCTGTGCCCGTCCTGCCAGCGCACCAGGCTCGGGGGCTGATGCCCGGCCGGATCCGCCACGATCCCGACGACCTGGCCGGCGTTGTTCAGCAGGCTCGGCTCGATCGGCGCGCCGTCGTGCGTCAGCGGGATCGGCCGGGCACCGTGGGCCAGGTAGTAGAACTCGGCACCGGCCGGGCCGGCGCGTCCGACCACCATGGCACCGCTGTCGTTGACGGCGCTCACGGACATGACCGTGGCGAGATCCGGCGCCGCCGCGACAGCCGGCCGCACCGCCGGTGTGGCCTGGCTCGGTGACGTGGCTGGTGGTGGCGTCGTGGTATCCGTGTCCGCGCCGCAGGCCGCCAGGACCACGACGGCCACCAGTGCCGGGAGCGCCAACGCGACGCGTGGCCCGCCGGACGCGCATTCCCATTCGGTTCGAGCGGGACGGCCCCGCGGTCCAGGAACGGTCGCCATGGGCATTGCCTGACCTCTCGCGCGGCCGGACTCGCGTCGACGTCCCGGTCCCACCTCCGCCTCGGGAACTGTCGGGCCATGCTCAGCCCGCCAGGTCGAGGGCCGGTACGGCCGCCGGCAATCGCGGTCACGGCGTCGAGCCCGGTGGCCACATTGTGCCCGGCGGGCGGCGCGGGCGGCGCGGGCGGCGCGGATCTGTGTCGGGTGACGGCGGGTGTCCCGCGGCAGGGCCGAACCCGCACGAGAATCGCGCGAGAATCGCACCGGTCCGCGGGACGGCCCCGGTCACGCGATGGTGACGACCACCTTGCCCCGGGTGTGGCCGCCTTCGACGTGGCGCAGGGCTTCCGCGGCGTCAGGGAGCGCGTAGGTACGGTCGAGTACCGGAGCGAGCTTCCCGGCCTCGATGAGCTCGGTGAGAGCCTCCAGGTCGGCTCGTCGAGGTTTCCAGATGAACGGTCGGATCCGCTGGCGGACGACCGTGTTGAGCGCGAACCCGCGCGGAAAGTTCGTGACGGCGCCGAACACCTTGCCGGGTTTCCCACCGCTGTTGATGACGAGCGTTCCCGTCGGCGTCAGCACGCGCCGCAGCCGACGCAGCGGCCGGTTGCCGACGTTGTCCAGGATGGCGTCGTAGCGTTCGGGCTGGTCGAGGAAGTCCTCGGCGGTGTAGTCGATGGCACGTACGGCTCCCAGGGAGCGCACCAGCTCGGCGTTGCGGCCGCTGCACACGCCGGTGATCTCCGCGCCGAGCGCGGCCGCGATCTGGACCGCGAACGTGCCGATGCCGCCCGCGGCGCCGTTGACGAGCAGGCGCTGCCCGGCCCGCAGCCGGGCGATGTCGCGGACCGCCTGCAGGGCCGTCAGGGCGGCCAGCGGGACGGCGGCCGCCTCCTCGAAGGTGAGGCCCGCGGGCTTGGGCACGAGTGCCTCGCGTGGCGCGGCCAGCGCATACTCGGCGAGCGCGCCGGCGCACAGACCGAGCACCTCGTCACCGGGCCGCAGGTCGCGCACGTTCGCCCCCACCACCTCGACGACTCCGGCCGCGTCGATCCCGGGAACCCGGGACTTCGGCCGTCGCAGGCCCGTGCCGCCCATCAGACGCGCGAAGTACGGGTCGCCCCGCAGCATGTGCCAGTCGTAGGGGTTGAGCGCCGCGGCACGTACCCGTACCAGCACGTCGTCGGGGCCAACCCTCGGCACGTCGACATCGGCGAGCCGCAGGACCTCGGGCGCGCCGAACCGTTCCTGGACGATCGCCTTCACCGGCCGGCTCCGGCGACGGACACCCGGCGCGTGGCGGCCCCGTCCGGGCGGGCGCGCAGGGCCACCGACCCGCCGAGCATGACGGTGCTGATCAGGGACTGGGCGACCCACCACCCGCCGACCTGGTGGTGTTGCCAGGCAGGGCACAGCGCGCAGAGCGCGACCAGGCCGGCGCCTCCGTAGGTGGCCGGGCCAAGTCCCCAGCGCCGTCCGGCCAGGAGGGCGGTGACCGCGACCGCGAGCAGCCCCAGGGAGACGGCGGCGGCGACGTCGGCCCAGGCCGGCTGCGTCGGCGGCCGTGCCTCCGGACCTGGCTGGATCGCCGCGATCACCGCGAACCCGGCCACCAGCGCCGCGCCCCACAGCCGTGTCCGAACGGTCGTCGCGCTGGCTTCGCGCGCCACCGGACGCCGCGGCACCGACTCGGCCGTGTACCAAGGCTCGGCCGCTCGTCCCGGTTCGGCCAGTCGCTCGGCTCCGGCTGGCCGCTCGACGGCGTGGTGCGTCTCGTGCGCCCTCGCCATGGGCTCGGTCTGGATCTCCTCGGTCCATGTGGCGGGCCGGGCGTCCATCCGCGGGTCGCGGCGTGTTGCCTGGAATGGCAGCGTCACCACGTTCGTTCGTAGCCTTGCCGCTGTCGGCCCTGTCATTGGTGTCCGCCTCCTGCACTTGGCTGGCTGTGCCCTCCTATGACCGTCCTCTGTCGACGTCGAGCCATCGTTGAAGATCTGTTGAGCTACGGTTGAAGGGGCCAGCTCGTTGGCGGGCGGAAGACTCGGTGGGCACCGCGTCGGCGAGCACTGCGTACGCCACGACGGTGCGGCGCACATGAAGGAGCGGTGAGCACGGTGACGGCCCAGGCCCACGAAGGCCAGCCTGATGCGCGGGTCCACCTGCTCGGCGGGGTCCGCGCCGTGACCGGCCGAGGCGAGCCGGTGGCGGTCGGGCCGCCGATGTGCCAGACGCTGCTCGCGGCGCTCGCTCTCTCGGCCGGGACGGCGGTACCGGTGTCCCGGCTGGTCGACCTGATGTGGGGCGCGGACCGCCCGCGTACCGCCGAGAGGACCCTGCACTCCTACATCACCCGCCTGCGCCAGGCGCTCGGCGCCGGGACGATCGCGACCGTCGGCGCGGCCTACCGTCTCGACCTGCCGGCTGACGCCGTCGACGCGCTCCGCTTCCAGCGGCACGCCGACGCCGGTGACGCCGCCGCGGCGCTCGCGGAGTGGACGGGCCCGCCGCTCGCCGGCCTGCACGTCGCCCCCGGGCTGGCCGCGGTCCTGGACGGGTTGGAGGAACGCTGGCTCGCGACCGTGGAGCAGGAGCTCGCGGGCCGCGTCGAGACGGACCCGGTGGCGTCGGTCGGGCGACTGACCGAGCTGACCGCCGGCCACCCCACCCGTGAGGGGCTCTGGGCGCTGCTGATGACGGCGCTGTACCGCGCCGGCCGGCAGACCGACGCGCTCGCCGCCTACCGGACCGCCCGCCGCCACCTGGTCGAGCACCTCGGTGTCGAGCCGGGCCCGAGGCTGCGCGAGCTCGAGGCGATGATCCTCGGCCAGGACGACCGGCTGATCGCGCGCGGGTCCCCCGGGGGGCCACGCCTTCCGGCCGAGGACGGCCGCCCCGGGAACCTCCCGCTTCGGCTCGGTCGGCTGATCGGCCGTGACCAGGACCTCGAGACCGTCCGCCTGGCCCTGTCCGCCTGGCCGGTGGTCACGCTGATCGGGCCGGGAGGCATCGGCAAGACGAGGCTGGCGGTCGCCGCGGCCAGCCGGGAGGACGATGAGGACGGTGTCTGGCTCGTCGACCTGGTCGAGGTCGGTTCGTCCGTCGACGTGCCGCGTGCCGTCGCCGGAACCCTTGGCGTCAAGGAGAAGGCCGGGCGAGAGCTGACAGAGGCCATCGTCTCGGCCCTGCGCCCGCGCCGGGCCCTGGTCGTCCTGGACAACTGCGAGCACGTCCTCGACGGCGCCGCGGCCCTCGCCCAGGCCCTCGCCGACGGCTGCCCGGGCACGCGGGTGCTCGCGACGTCACGGGAGCGCCTCGGCCTGCGCGACGGCCACGAGAAGATCGTCCCCGTCGGCCCGCTCGAACCCGACGGCCCTGGCGTCGAACTGTTCCGGGAACGCGCGGCCTCGCTCTCACCGGGCTTCGGCCCGGCGGCCACCGACGGTGTGGTCACCGCGATCTGCCGGCGTCTGGAGGGAGTTCCGCTCGCCATCGAGCTCGCCGCCGCCCGGACGACGACGCTCGCCCCGACGGAGCTGCTGAACCGGCTCGACGACCAGCTTCGACTCCTCGTCGCCGTCGGCGGCGGTGGGCGTGCCAGCGCCCGCCGGCACCGCGCGATGCGGGCGACCGTCCAGTGGTCGTACGACCTGCTCGCCCCGGCCGAGCGGCTGTTGCTGCGCCGCCTGGCCATCTTCGTCGGCACGTTCGACCTGGCCGCGGCCGAGGCCGTCGCCGCCGACCCCGAGACGGCGCGGACCGTGACGGCCGACCCCGGGACGGCGGAGCGCCTAACGGCCGGCCCAGCCCCGGCCGAGGAACTGCTGGCCGGCCTGGTCGCCCGTTCGATGGTCGTGGCCGAGCCGGGTGTGGCTGGCCGGCGTTTCCGGTTCCTCGAGCCGATCCGCCAGTTCGCGGCCGAGAAACTGGCCGAGGCCGGCGAGACCGACCTGATGGCCGCGCGTCACGCCGCCTGGTGCGCCGAGCGGGTGGGCGTCATCCACCGGCTGCTGACCGGTCGCGGCGAGGCGGCGGGCACCACGCACCTGGACGACCTCTGGCCGAACCTGCGGGCGGCGTTCGACTGGGCCGGCGGCCGTGCGGACCGTCATCTCGCGCACGCGCTCGTCCGCCCCCTCGTCACCGAGATCCCGCGCCGCAACCGGGCGGAGCTGGGGGACTGGGTCGAACGTCTGCTTGCCATGACCCCGTCGCACGACGCCGACCTCGTCGCCTTCGGACTGACCTGGGCCGGCCAGCGCCACAAGCTCGCCCAGGACCCGGTCGCGTTCGAGCGCCTGGTCGCCCGGTACGGCCCGGGAGGCACCGGCGCCGCACCCGGCGTCTCCGCTGACGTCGACGCCGCTGACGTCGACCGCGCTGACCGCGCCGTCGTCGTCGCCGACGGGTTCGTCGACGTCGCCGTGCGGCACGCGCTGGCGTCCGTGCACCAGGACTTCCGCGTGCTCGGGGAGCTTGCCCCGGTGGTGATCGCCCGGCTCCGGGCCCGCGGCGAGGACGACCTCGCCGAACACTTCGAGCTCGACGTCGGCGCGTCGATGATCTTCGGCGGCCGGTTCGAGGACGGTGACGCGTTCGTCGACGCGCTCGCGAAGCGCTACGGCGCCGACGGTCCACCGACGCTCCTGAACATGGCGCTCGTGCTGCTCGGCTACTCCGCCCTGCTCCAGCGCAAGCAGGAACGCGCCGAGGCGCTGCTCGCCGCGGCCATCGCCGTCGAGGTGCCGGAACGCACCCACTCACCGAACCGGTGCGTGGAAGCCCGCGCCTACTTCCGCCGCGGCGAGACGGCCCGGGCCTTCGCGATCCTGCGCGCTCACATCGACGAGCTGCTCGACACCGGCAACATGCAGGGCATCTGCGTCACGGCCGTCGAGTTCGTCAACATGATGGTCCAGGCCGACCGCGTGGCCGACGCCGACCGCGTCCTGCGCCATCTCGACCGCACCGCGCCTTACTGGGCCACCCTGGTCGCCGACGCCCGCCACACCATCGCCACCACCCTCCGGGCGGCCCCATCCCGGGCCCACCTGCCCACGCCCGACCTCGACGACCACCAGGCCCTCGAGTACATGCGCTCGGTCCTCACCGAGCTCGCCCCGGCCGCCCGGGGATGACGGAACGGTCCGACGTCCGGCCCGGCCGTCGGCCTGGCAGGTCCGGTCAGGTGGCCTGGCGGACCTTGGCATAGTGGCGGGCGGCTCGGGCCCGGTTGCCGCAACCGGCCGAGCAGTAGTCCCGCCGCGGCGCGCCGTGGACGAAGTAGAGCACGCAGCCCGGGCCCTGACAGGCCCGTACCTCGTCGCGGGCGGGTCCGCCGAACAGTGCCACCGCCTCGTCGGCCAGCGCGGTGAGCACGAACGCGACGGATGGGCCCGCGCAGCTGGCCACGACCCGGGGCTCGGGGTCTACGCGCAGCTCGCGCCACCACGGGGTTCGTCGGGCGAGCCGGTTGAGGGCCGCGACCGCGTCAGGATCAGGCTCGCGGCCGTTCGCCGCCGCGTCCGCCAGCGACCGGACCGTGTCGCGTAGCTCGCGGGCTGTCCGAAGGTCGTCCTCGCCGATGCCGACCAGGTCCTCGTCGGCCAGGACGACCGGGAGCCGTGGACGGATCGCGCGCAGCCAGCCGACCAGGTCCGGCACCGTCCGCAGGCCGTCGCGTGGACGGCCCCGCACGGCGAAGGTCGTGTTGCCCAGCTCGATCACCGGCGGCTCGCCGAGCATCGGAGCGCCGCCGGGCGCGGGACTGGCCTGTTCCATCAATCTAACGCTACCCCCGGGTTGACACCGTTAGAAAACTGGGTCATCTTCTAACGGTGGTAGCACGGCGGTGCCGTGAGAACGGTCGATCAACGCGTCGGAGGTATACATGGGCAACCCTGGGCCGCAGACCGGCCACGTCGGTCTGAACGTGACCGACCTGACCCGCTCGACCGCCTTCTACCAGCGGGTTCTCGGGCTCGAGCGGATGGGCGGGCAGGCCGACGGCGACCGCAGGTTCGCGTTCCTCGGCCGGGACGGCACGCTCGTCCTCACCTTGTGGCAGCAGAGCGAGGGGGCGTTTCCGACGGGGCTGCCCGGGCTGCACCACCTGTCCTTCCAGGTCGCCGACCTCGACTCGGTCCGCGAGGCGGAGGCGGTGCTGCGCGAGATCGGCGCCCGGCCCTTCCATGACGGCGTCGTCGCGCATGGCGAGGGCGCCTCCTCCGGCGGGGTCTTCTTCGCCGACCCCGACGGCATCCGGCTGGAGATCTTCGCGCCGGTCGGTGTCGAGGCCGCGCCCGTGCCCACCCAGGGTGCGCCGACCTGCGGCTTCTTCTAACAGCGGCGAACCAACCCGACCAGGCGGAAGGAGCCGGTCATGCTCCACTCGGGCGAACGCGCGGTCCAGGCACGCGTGGGCCTGCCCCCCGACCCGCGCGGATCGGCCGTCGTCGGCGCCACCATCCCGACGGTGGCCGCGGACTTCCTCGGGCAGCAACGGATGCTCCTGCTCGGAGCCGCTGACGAGGCAGGCGCCGTCTGGGTCAGCCTGCTTACCGGCACGGCCGGTTTCGTCGCGGCGGTGGACGAGGAGACCATCGTCGTCGACGCCCTGCCCGCGGCCGGGGATCCGCTCGTGGGCGCCTTCGCCACCGAGCGGGACGTGGGCCTGCTCGCCCTCGACCCGGCAACCCGCAGACGGATGCGGGTCAACGGGAAGGCCCGCCGGGACGGAGGCCGGCTGATGGTCCACACGGAGCAGGTCTACGCGAACTGTCCGAAGTACATCCAGCTCCGTCACCTCGCGCGGGACGACGTCGCGGCGCCGCGCGGGCCCGTCTCGGTGAGCCCCGCGCTCACCGCCAGCCAGCGGCGCTGGCTCGCCGAGGCCGACACGTTCTTCGTCGCGACCCGGGTCGCCGGCCTGGGCGCGGACACCTCACACCGGGGCGGGAACCCGGGCTTCGTCACGGTCGCCGACGACCGGAGGCTGACCTGGCCCGACTACCGCGGCAACTCGATGTACATGACGCTGGGCAACCTGGACCTCGATCAGCGCTGCGGCCTGCTCTTCCTCGACTGGAACCACGGCCACACCCTGCACCTCACCGGCCGCGCCCGGGTCGACTGGGACCCCGTGCGGGCCGCGGCGGTGCCCGGCGCGCAGCGTCTCGTCGACTTCGAGGTGGAACGGGTCGTCGAGATCGCCGCGGCCAGCCCGCAGCGCTGGTCGTTCGACGGCTACTTCCGGCTCAACCCTGCCTAGCGGTCGGAGGTGAGGTGCGCCCCAGCCCAAGCCCGGTCAGGTGATCCGGGCGCGGTCACGCCAGAGGGCGAGAACGGAGCGGTCGCCGACGACCTCGATCCGGTCGGTGTCCCGGCGGTTCCACAGGAACAGGTAGAGATCGGAGGCGGCGCCACGGATCGTGCACTCGGCGTCGGCACCGGCGTCAGCGGTGGGGGAGGTGGCGTCGACGGGCTGGCGGCTCACCTCGCGCGTGTCGGGCCCGATCCGGATCGTCCAGCCCGCGTCGGCGTCCGTGCAGCGCACCGCCAGCGCGACGGGCCGGGGCGAGACCAGTCCCCGGTGCCGCCGGGCGTAGAACCCGGCCAGCAGCTCGTCGATCCCGTCCGCCCCGAAGCCCGGCGGTACGGACGGCCCGTCTACCGGCTCGGCGCCCGCGGCACCCTCCGCGCCCGCCCGCCTGGCGGTTGCGAGCGCCAGCTCGGCGTCGACCCGGTGCACGGCCGTCTCGTGGGCCTGCCGGCGCGCCCAGAAAGCCAGCGGTGACGGCGCTGCCGGCCACAGCGTCCAGCAGGACAGGCCGGGGCCGGCGCCGTCGAGCGCGTCGACGAGCGCCCCGTGCCCATAGCGGAACCAGCCCAGCAGGGCGTCGTCCGGCTCGGCCCGCATGCCGTCCCCCTCGATGTGGGCGGGTGACGGGTTGCCGGTGCGCAGGTAGGACGTCGCCCAGCGGTGGACGCGGCCGGTGTGGGCCAGCAGGTCGCGCACCCGCCAGCCTGGCGCCGGGGGCACCTCGGCGTCGAGCCCGGCGGCGGACGCCGCGGCGGCCATCCGGTCGCCCTCCCGGCTCAGCGCGTGGATGTGTTCGCTGATCCGCACCTCGTGCTCCCTCCCGCCCTCTCGCCGCCCTTCCAGACGAGCCACCGTGTGACCTGGCCGTGCCGGCACTGGCGAGATCAGCCGCTGATCGTGGGGATCTCGGCGCGGCGGCTGGCCAGCCGGGCGGCGGCCCGCGAGACCGCGGCGGTCGCGAAGGCGCGGATCACCGGGTGGACCCGGGCGGCGTCGGCGGCCAGCTCCGGCTGGAAAAGGGTCGCGAGGAAGAACGGGTGGTCGGCGAGCTCCAGGACGCGCACCTCGCCGTCGTCGTCGATACCGGTGAAACGCAGGCCGCCGGCGCGCAGCCGGTCGAGATAGTCGTCCGAGACGCCGTAGGAGCAGTAGTAGCGCTCCGTGCTGCGCTCCACGCCGAGCACCCACTCGGCCAGCGAGCCGCGCTCGATCCGCACGCCGCCCTCATGCCCCCGCAGCGAGCAGGCCAGCGGCACGATGACCAGGTCGGCGGCGTCCGGCGTCACCTCGGCGTGGGCTACGTGGCCGAGGCCGCAGACGTTGCGGGCGAACTCCAGCACCGCGTGCTGGAAGCCGCCGCAGGTGGCGAGGAACGGCACGCGGGCCTCGCGGGCGAAGCGGACCGCCTCGACGGCGCCCGCCTCGCTCGCGTACGGGCTGCCCGGCACCAACCAGATCGCGTCGAAGCCGTCGAGCGTGCCGGGACGCTCCGTGTCGGTGGTCGGGACCCAGTAGGCGTCGAAGGCGAGCCCGTCACGGGCGCGCAGCTGGCGGATGATCGTCGGGATGCGGCCGTGCGCGGCGACGTCGGCCGAGCGGTCACCGACGAGGGCGACGCGGGCCGAGGCGGCGACGACGGCCTGAGTGGCGGCCGGGGTGGCGGCCAGAACGACGGTCGGGGCGACGGTCGGGGCGACGGTCGGGGCGGCGGAGGTCATGTATCGATCGTGGCCAGCTGTCTGATTCAGGTCCAACGATAATTGTTGGTATATGGATAAGGAACGCTGATACTGGCGGCACGGGCGGACGGGACGGAGGAGTGGCATGGACCTGACGCTGCTGCGGACGTTCACCGCGGTGGCGCGCGCCGGCTCGTTCTCCGCGGCGGCGCGTGAGCTCGGCTACACCCAGAGCGCGATCTCCCAGCAGATCGCCGCGCTCGAGGCCTCGCTCGGCGGCATCCCGCTGCTGACCCGCCGGCCCGTTGCCCCCACCGGTGCCGGCGCCCGCCTGCTCGAGCACGCCGAGCCGCTGCTGCTGCGAGCCTCCGCCGCCCGGGCGGACGTCCTACGGGCCGCGGGCGGCCCGCCGGACCATCTGCGGGTCGCGGCCTGCCCGCTGGCCATGCCGCGGCTCGCGGCCGCCTTCGGCGAGATCACCGCGACGATGCCGCGCCTCGACATCACGATCTCGGTCGCCGCCCGCGACGACGTCGCGACCGAGGTCGCCCGCGGCGCCTGCGAGCTCGGCCTCGCGGTCGGCCTCGCCGTCCTCGGCGACCCGCTGCGGCTGCCCGACGTCGGCCCGCTGCGGTCGGCGCTGACCGGCACCGAGCCGGTCAGCGTCATCCTGCCCGCCGACCATCCGCTCGCCGGCCGCCCCGGCCTGCGCCTGGCGGACCTGGCCGACGCCCGCTGGTTGGACGCTCCCGCGGCGGCCACCCCCGCCGACGACGTGCGCCGCGCCGCCAGTGCCGAGAACCTGCTGCACTGCGCGCGCTACACCGGCACGGACCTGGCCGGGCTCGCCGCGCTGGTGGCCGCCGGCGCAGGCCTCACCCTCCTGCCCGCCTGGGCCGTCTCCGGCCACCCGGGCCTCGCCGCCGTCCCGGTCACCGCGCCTCAGCTCGTCTACCGCACCGAGCTCCTCTCCGGGGTCACCGTCGACAACGGCCCCGCGGGCCGCGCGCTGGCCACCCTCCTCGGCGGCTGACGCCCGGTCCGCTCTCTCCGACGCGCCCGGTCGGGCCTGGTGGGCGGGCACCAACGTGCCTACCGGCGGGCAGGCGCGCGGCGCGCCGCCGGGCTGTTCGTAGGATCGGGATCCCCGGCGGGGCAACGATGACCGCGGCGACGACAGCGGAGAGGTCCACGGATGTTCGACAACCTGAAGGATCTGGCGGGCAAGGCCGGCGACCTCAAGGAGAAGGCGGAGGACCTCGCCGACGAGCACGGCGACCAGATCAACGACGGGCTGGAGAAGGCCGGGGACTTCGTCGACGACCGGACCGGCGGCAAGCACGGCGACAAGATCGACACGGCCGTCGACAAGGCGCAGGACCTCGTCGACAAGCTCGGCGGCCAGGACTGATCTCCCGCCTGGCGACCGCCGCCACGGTCGCCAGGCGGGTTTGGCCGAACGGCCGGCGGTCGGCGGTCGGCGGGTGGTTCTCCGAACCACCCGCCTTTCGCCGTCTCCGGCTCCAGGCGCCCCGCATTCCACCGGCGAACCGCCGCGTCTTGCGCGACCCCTCGTTTGGCGGCCGCGGCGGTGGTTCGCACTCTCGATGACGTGACACTCACGATGCTGCGCGGTCTGTTCGCTTCAGCTGAGGCCGACCGCTAGACGACGCGGCCCCTGCGTCACGGGGACCTGCGGAGACCCGTCGCGTCCGTCGCCTCGGGTTCCCGGCGGAGCCGCCGCCGTTCGTGGTTCCGGCTCCGATCGTGGCCTTGGGGGCCACGCGCTATGGTTCGCATCGTCCTGGTCCGGTACGATGACCATGTGGGCCTTATAGTGCTCCTATTGCGGTTCATCGGCAGCGTCTGCGTATTTTCTGGCCTCTACTTCCTGGTTGAAACCCGCTTCGCCCTGGGGATTCCAATTTTCTTGCTCGGCCTCGCGTTTGGAGTTGCGGCGGGCTTTCTGAACGCGGCGAGGGAAGCGGGAAGGTGATTTCTTGTGCCCCGCGGAAAGACGGGTGATTGTGCGGTCCGGGTTCGGGCCACCGAACCCGGACCGAGGGACCGAGGGACGGCGGGTCGACGGTTTATCCTGCGTGTTCGATGCCCTGCCGCGCCCGACTGATGAAACCTGACCCGAGTTCGAGGCGCCACCCCTGAATCCGGACGAGGCGGCTGGCGGTTTTGGCCCACCGCGCCACCGGTTTCGCGCACGGTTTCCAGGACAAGGTCCGCCGCACAAAGAAGTTTCATCGCCGGCGGCTGTGCGCGGCCCCATGTCCCTTGCGGCACGAATGGTCGACATCGTCGAGCCCGTGCGCGCGCTCCCGGTGCTCCTCGCCATCGGTGCGTGAACCGGACCCCGGCCGTCCCGCCTCGGGAGGGCGGATGAGCCAACCGGAGGGGCCCGTCGGTCGCGTTTGGTTCGTTAGTCGAACTAAACTGGTAGCGTCGGGCGCATGGAGACGCCCACCGAAGCCGCCGCGCCTACCGGTGTGGTCGAGTCCGCCGAGGTCCGGATGCCCGTCGAGGCCGTCCGTGCGCTCGTCAGCGTGGCCCGGGTGCTCGAACGGGCGTCCGGCGAGCTGAGCCTGGCTCAGTACCGCGTGCTGGCCGCCGTCGCCGCCGGCGACGAGCGGGCGTCGCGGATCGCCACCCGGCTCACGCTCGGCAAGCCGGCCATCAGCGCGACCGTCGAGTCGCTGCGCCAGCGCGGGCTGCTGACCCGCGGGACGGTCGACGACGATCAGCGCGCCGCCGCGCTGCGGCTGACCGACCAGGGCCGGGCCGCGCTCGACGTGGCCGAGCGGGCGATGCTCGACCGGCTCGACCGGATCACCGCCCGTGCGCCCGATCCCGCCGCGATGGCCCAGGCGCTCGCCTCGCTGGACGGGGCGGTCAACGGCTACCTGGCCGATCACCTCGCCGCCTATCTCGCCAGCCGGGCAGCCGCGAAGGAACGCCGATGACCATGCCCCCGCACCTCCCGCTGCCCGCGAACGACCGCACGTCGCCCGACGCCCCCGCGGCGAGCCCGCCCGGCCGTGACGCCCGGACCTCGGACGGCCCGCCCCCGGACAGTCAGGGCTGGATCCGGCGGCTGGCGGGGTGCCTCCTGCGGCACAGGGGCGCCGTCGTGCTGGCGCTGCTCGGCTCGCTGTTCGGCAGCGGGGCGCAGGCCGTCGTCCCGCTGATCGGGCGCCAGATCGTCGACGGGGTCATCATCCGGCGGGACGCGGCGCTGTGGCCGTGGCTGCTGCTTCTGTTGGTGGCGGCGGTGGCGAGCTTCGGCTTCGCCCACCTGCGCCGCTACCACGGCGGCCGGGCGGCGCTGCTCGTCCAGTACGACCTGCGCAACGCCATGCACGACCACCTGCTGACGATGGACCAGGACAACCTGAGCCGGATGCCGACCGGCCAGCTCGTGGCCAGGGCCAACTCGGACTCGGCGCTGGTGCAGGGGCTGCTGATGTTCCTTCCGCTGCTCACCGGCAACCTGCTGATGATGGTCGCCGCGCTGGCCGTCATGTTCGTGCTGGCCCCAGGCCTGGCCGTCGTCGGCCTGGTGGTCGCGCCGGCGCTGGTGGCCGTCTCCTACCGGCTGCGTGTCCGGGTGTTCCCGGCGAGCTGGGACGCCCAGCAGCGCGAGGGCGACGTGGCGCAGATCGTCGACGAGGACGTGAACGGCGTCCGGGTCGTCAAGGCGTTCGGACAGGAGGAGCGAGAGCTGCGCCGGCTCGCCGACGCGACCGGCACTCTCTACGGCACGAAGATGCGCGCGGTGCGGCTGCGCTCCCGCTACGGCCCGCTGCTGGAAGCGGTCCCCGGTCTCGCCCAGGTCGCGATCCTCGCCCTGGGCGGCTGGCTAGCCGTCCGCGGCTCGATCACGATCGGCACGTTCCTCGCGTTCTCCACCTACGTCGCCCAGTTCACCGCCCCCGCCCGCCAGCTCGCCGGGGTGCTCACCATGGGCCAGCAGGCCCGCGCCGGCTGTGAGAGAATCTTCCAGCTCCTTGACCTGCCGCCCGCGATCGCCGACCGGCCGGGCGCCGTCGACCTGTCCGAGCACGGCGGGCTCCGTGGCGAGATCGTCTTCGAGGACGTCGAGTTCTCCTACCCGGGCGGCGTGCCGGTGCTGCGCGGCTTCGACCTGCGCATCGCCGCCGGCGAGCGGGTGGCGATCATCGGCCCGAGCGGTAGCGGCAAGTCGACGGTGGCGGCCCTGCTCGGCCGCTTCCACGACCCGAGCTCCGGCCGGGTGACCGTCGACGGGCACGATCTGCGTGACGTGCGGCTCGCGTCGCTGCGCCGGCAGGTCGGGTTCGCCTTCGAGGAG
Organism: Pseudofrankia coriaricola; assembly: GCF_032027725.1. Lineage (NCBI taxonomy): Bacteria > Bacillati > Actinomycetota > Actinomycetes > Frankiales > Frankiaceae > Pseudofrankia > Pseudofrankia coriaricola. The sequence continues at coordinate 20,251 of NZ_JASNFO010000041.1, forward strand.
AGCTTCCTGTTCTCCGACACCGTCCGAGCCAACATCGCCTACGGCCGCGTGGGTGCCGTGGGTGCCGTGGGTGCCGCGGGCGGCCTCGGTGCCGAGGCGTCCCAGGAGGAGATCGAGGCGGCGGCGCGGGCCGCCGGCGCGCACGAGTTCATCCTCGGCCTGCCGCTCGGCTACGACACCGTCGTCGGCGAGCGCGGGCTGTCGCTGTCCGGGGGGCAGCGCCAGCGGGTCGCGCTCGCCCGCGCGATCCTCGCCGACCCGCGTGTCCTCGTCCTCGACGACGCGACCAGCGCCGTCGACGCCCGCACCGAGCAGGTGATCCACGACGCGCTGCGTGACGTCCTGCCCGGCCGGACCACGCTGCTGGTCGCCCACCGGGTGTCCACGCTGCACCTGGCCGACCGGGTCGTCGTCCTCGACGAGGGCCGCGTCCTCGACCAGGGCACCCACGAGGAGCTGACGGAGCGCAGCGCCACCTACCGCACGCTGCTCTCGGGCCTCGACCCGGTGCTCGCGGCCCAGCTCGGCGACAGCGCTGAGGCCTTCGCCGAGATCGCCGAAGCGGCGGGCGGGCCGGCCGCCACGACGACCGAGGCGTGGGACGCGGCCAGGGCTCGGCAGGCGGCGGAACGCGCCGGCGGCGGGCATGCCCAGGCGGCGGGCGTGGCCAGCCTCGGCGCCGGGCTCGGCGGTGGCGCCTCGCGCGGCGGCGGGGTCGGCGGCGGCACGTGGCGGCTGAACCTGGCGCCCACGCCGGAGCTGCTGGCACGGGTCGCCGCGCTGCCGCCGGTGCGCGACGAGGCGGACATCGACCTGGTCGTGGAGAGCCGGCCCGAGCCGCGGTTCAGCCTGCCTGGGCTGCTGCGCCGATTCCGCCGGCCGCTGTCCGTCGGTCTGCTGCTGGTCGTCATCGACGCGGCCGTGGGGCTGGCCGGCCCGACGCTCGTGAAGACCGGCATCGACCGGGGCGTCACCGACGGGACGACCGCCGTGGTGTGGGTGGCGTCCCTGGTGTTCCTGGCGCTGACACTCGTCGACTGGGTCAACCAGGTCGGCGAGACGTTCGTGACCGGGCGGGTAGCCGAGCGCATCATGCTCTCGCTGCGGATCCGGATCTTCGCCCAGCTGCAGCGGCTCTCGCTGGACTACTACGAACGCGAGATGTCCGGCCGGATCATGACCAGGATGACGACCGACGTCGACCAGTTCGAGTCGCTCATCGAGAACGGCCTGCTCTCGGCCCTGGTCGCGTTCGTGACGTTCGTCGGCGTCGGCGTCGCGCTGTTGCTGATCAACCTCGACCTCGGCCTGCTGACGCTGACCGTGGTGATCCCGTTGGTGATCGCGACCGTGCCGTTCCGCAGCCGGGCGGCGAAGCTGTACGAGCTGTCCCGGGAACGGATCGCGATCGTCAACGCCGACTTCCAGGAGAGCATCTCCGGGGTGCGCGAGGCGCAGGCGTTCGTCCACGAGGCCCGCACCGTCGAGCACTTCCACGGCCTCGGCCGGGCCTACCTGGACTCCCGGGTCGCCGCGCAGCGGGTGGTCGCGACCTACTTCCCGTTCGTGCAGTTCCTGTCGGCGGTCGCCGACGCGATCGTGCTCGGCGCGGGCTCGGCGCTCATCGCGCACGGCCAGCTGACCGCCGGCGCGCTCATCGCGTTCCTGCTCTACATCGACATGTTCTTCTCGCCGATCCAGCAGCTGTCCCAGGTGTTCGACGCCTGGCAGCAGACCAGGGTGTCGGTCGGGCGGATCGCCGAGCTGATGCGGCTGGAGACACTGACCCCGCCGCCGGCCGAGCCGCTCGCCCCCGGCCGGCTGCGCGGCGAGCTGGTGCTCGACGACGTCCGGTTCGCCTACCCGGCCGGCCCGGTGTCCGCCGCGTCGGCGTCGGTGGCGGCCGGGCTCGCCGCCGCCCGCGGCCGCGACCGCGGCTGGGCCGACGCCCGGACCACGGTCGCGGGGAAGGACCCGCGGACGATGGCGGCCGCGGCGGCGGCGCGGGCGGCGAAGCCGCCGGAGGCGCTGCGCGGGGTCGACCTGCGGGTGCGCGCCGGGGAGACGGTCGCGCTCGTCGGGGAGACCGGCGCGGGCAAGTCGACGGTGATGAAGCTGCTGGCCCGGTTCTACGACCCGGACACCGGCGCGGTCCGCGTCGACGGCCAGGACCTGCGAGCCTTCGACCTCACGGGGTTCCGCCAGCAGCTCGGCTACGTGCCACAGGAGGCGTTCCTGTTCACCGGCACCGTCCGGGACAACATCGCCTACGGCCGTCCCGGCGCGACGGACGCCGAGGTGGAGGCGGCGGCGCGGGCCGTCGGCGCGCACGACTTCGTCGCCGCCCTGCCCGGCGGCTACCTGCACGAGGTGGCCGAACGCGGCCGGTCGCTGTCCGCCGGCCAGCGCCAGCTCATCGCCCTGGCCCGCGCCGAGCTGGTCGACCCGGCGGTCCTCCTGCTCGACGAGGCGACGTCGAACCTGGACCTGGCGACGGAGGCCCGGGTGAGTGCCGCGATGCAGCGCATTTCCCGGGCGCGCACGACGATCCTCATCGCCCACCGCCTCCAGACCGCCCGCGGCGCCGACCGCATCGTCGTCCTCGACCGCGGCCGGGTCGCCGAGACCGGCACCCACGACGAGCTCCTCTGCGCCGCCGGCCGCTACGCCGCCATGTGGCGCGCCTTCGAACTCGTCACCACGACGGCCACCACCACCTCGGCGGCGGCAGACTGACCGGTGAGCCCGTCCTCGCGGACCGCCATCCTGTTGGTGGCGAGCTCATGAGGCCTCGCGCGATGTCCCGTTGGCCCCTTCTGGGTTGGTCCGATACTGTCGGGTCAGTCACTGGCTGACCCGACAGGGATGGACGAGCTATGCCAAGCGGTGAGCATGAATCGGCGGTTGCGGCCTTCGCGGCCTTTCCGGACGCGACGGCCACGTTGCTGGATCGGATGTTCCGTATCGGCCTTCCCGCGCACGATGACGCCCATCGGGGCCCCACGGTCTTCCAGAAGCTCGTACCGACCAGCTACCACGCCGACAACACGCTGGTGTTCACGTGTGCTGGTCAACGGGTGTACGCCGCCGTCATCGAGGTGCAGCTTCGATGGGTGCCAAAGAAGTGGTTGAGCTGGAAGATCTACGCCGCCTCGCTTGAAAAGGAGCTGGGCGTCGGCGTGATTTTGGCGGTCTTCTGTCCGGAAATCGAGGTCGCCGCGAAGTACCGCGGCCTGTCCGGAGCGGACAAGTTCAGCGTGCGGCTGTGGCCCTATGTGCTGAGCCCCGGCGACCTGCCGTTGGTGGAGGAAGCCGTATATGCGAGGGCGAACATCGCGCTTGCCGCACTGTCGCTGGTCTGCCACGGCGGCGACGACCCGGCGACGCTCGAACCCTCGTTCGCCGCGTTGTACGAGGCGATGCACGAGGTTGACTGGGAGCTGGCCCGCAGGATCTGTGACATGTTGTTCGCCGGGTTGTCGAAGGCAGCGCGGGCACGATGGGAGGAACATATGACCGTGGTCGACTCCGAGTACCGCAGCGAGCTCTTCAGAGAGATCGAGGCAAGGGGCCGGACCGAGGGGCTGACCGAGGGCCGGACCGAGGGCCGGGCTGAGGGCATGGCCAAGGCCAAGGCGGACGCTGTGCTGAGGATCCTGAGCCAGCGCGGTGTTCCCGTTCCGGATGTGGCGCAGGAGAAGATCCGCTCCTGCACCGATCTTGACCTGCTGGACACCTGGCTCGACCGGGTGCTGACCGCCACCAGCGCCGAAGACGTCATCGCCCCGCCGAGTCGAGGCGCGCGCCGTGTCGATCTTTAGCGAGGACGCCGACGTAGGCGTCGCGGACGCGCCGACCAGCCCGGCGCAGACCCGCAGGAAGGTGCTCTTTCCCGAGCCGTTGCCGCCGACCACCGCGGCGATCTGGCCCGCGCGGACCGTCAACGAGACGCCGGAGAGGACAGTGCGCCGCCCGTAGCGCTGATACCTGGCGCCGCCGAGCCCGCACAGCCACCAGCGTCGAGGCCGTCCGGGCTCCAGGCGGGCGGTACTCAGCTCGTCAGGGCGGACGGTCCGGCGGGATCCTCCTTGACCAGGACGCCGGAGGTGTTCGCTGCCCGCATGGCGGTGGCCAGAGCGAGGATGCGGGCCACCGCCTGGGGGATGTCGACGCCGCGGGCGTGGATGTTGGAGATGAGGTTGCGGTCGGCGTCGGTGTGGCCGGGGCGGGGGCGCCAGGCCAGGTAGGCGCTCAGGCTCTCGGCGGTGACCAGGCCGGGGCGTTCGCCGATGAGGAGGACCGAGGCCGCGGGGTCGAGAAGCTCGCCGATCTCGTTGAGGAGACCGACGCGGGCGTTGCGGACGGCGAAGACCTGGCCGACGCTCCAGCCCGCCTCGCGAGCGGCATCGAGCAGGGCCGGCAACAGGGCCGGGACCTGAGCGTCCACGGCGGCGACGGACAGGCCGTCGCCGACGACGACCTGCAGGTCGGCGCCACGGGGGCAGCGGCGGGCTACCTCAGCGCGGCCCTCGGCCGAGAGGCTCCGGCCGAGGTCGGGCCGGCGCAGGTAGGTCGCCCGGTCGGGAGCGGCCGAGCCGACGGCGAACAGGCCGAACCGGTCGCCCAGCGGGGCGAGCAGGCCTGTCTCCAGGTCGAGCGCGGCGTGGACGGCATCCTGGGCGGCGGCGTGGTCGGCGCGCAGGGCGAGCTGGTCGGCGGTGCGCAGCGACGTGCCGGAACGGCCCAGGAACAGCCTGGCCGGAGTCACGGCCCGCACCCGGCGCTCGAAGGCGCCGCCCTGGCCGGGGCCCGTGGCCGGGACAGCCGGTTCCGCGGAACCGGCGCCGGCCGGGATCGTCGGCCCGGTACCGGCCAGGGGCTCGGGCGTGGGTTCGACCATGGGCTCCGGCATGGGCTCGGCTGTGGGCTCGGGCATGGAGGTCATCGGCCGCTGGTCAGCGCGCGGGCGGGGGAGGGGACGTCGAGGACGGCCCTGTCGAGATCCGCCAGCAGCGCCGCGGCGACATCCGGGTCGGGGTCGGCGAGGCGGCCACCCCGGATCAGGCCGCGGTCGTGCAGCCAGGTGGTGTACTCCGGCGTCGCGGACAGGCCGAACAGGTCACGCATGCCGGCCGCGTCGTGGTAGCTCGTCGACTGGTAGGAGAGCATGACGTCGTCCGCGCCCGGAACACCCATCACGAAGTTGCAGCCGGCGGCGACCAGCAGGACGAGCAGGTCGTCGTTGGTGTTCTGGTCGGCGTCGACGTGGTTGGTGTAGCAGACGTCGATTCCCATCGGCAGGCCGAGCAGCTTGCCGATGAAATGGTCCTCGAGGCCGGCGCGAGTGATCTGGCGGGCGTCGGCGAGGTATTCAGGCCCGATGAAGCCGACGACGGAGTTCACCAGGAATGGCTGGTACGCGCGGGCGACGCCGTGCGCCCGGGCCTCGACGGTGAGCTGGTCGAGACCGCCGTGGGCGTCGGCGGAAAGGGCGCTGCCCTGCCCGGTCTCGAAGTACATGACGTTGTCACCGACGAACTCGCCGGACCGGTCGCGGTGGTGCGCGAGCACCGCGTCCCGGCCTTCGGCGAGCATCTCCAGACTGATCCCGAACGAGCGGTTCGCCGCCTCCGTCCCGGCGATCGACTGGAACAGCAGGTCGACAGGCGCGCCGGCGGCGAGCGCTGCGAGCTGGGTGGTGACGTGGGCGAGCACGCAGGTCTGCGTGGGCAGCGAGAGCTGGCGGATCAGGCTCTGCAGGCCGTGCAGCACCGCGCCGACACTGGCGACGGACTCGTTCACAGGATTGACGCCGAGGACGGCGTCGCCGCATCCGTAGAGAATGCCGTCGAGGGCGGAGAGCAGAATTCCCTCGACGTCGTCAGTGGGATGGTTCGGCTGAACGCGCACGCCGAGCACCCCGGCCTCGCCCATCGTGTTGCGGCAGCGGGTGACGGTGCGCAGCGGCTTCGCGCCGACGATGAGGTCCTTGTCGCTCATGAGCTTCGCGACGGCCGCCGCCATCTCCGGGGTGATGGCGCCCGCGAGCCCCGCAGCCGACCATGCGTCGGCGAAGCCGGGGGAGAGGACCAGCTCGCGGAACTCCCCGACCGTGAGGCTCGCGAGCCCCGCGTCGGCGAACGCCGCCGCGTCGTGCTCGCGCAGGATCAGCTCGGTGACGGCGTCGTCGAGCAGCGGGGTGGCGAGAATGTCGCCCAAGCGCACGTCGGCGAGCGCGAGCTTCGCCGCGACCCGCTCGGTGGCGGACACGGCGGCAACGCCGGCGAGCTGGTCGCCGGACTTCTCCTCGTTCGCCTTCGCGAGCAGGGCCGCGAGGTCGGGGAAGACGTAGCTGGTACCTCGCACCGTTGCCCGGAACGTCATCGTCCGCCGCCTCCCTTGTCATCACGACATTGCGTCATCGTCCTGTGCGCCGTCGACCCGGGTGGCGGAAGACTGCTGGTGGCCGGCTGGGCCGGAGCCCCGGTGATCTGGTGGACTCTTCGGCGCTGGAACTCCGAACATCCCACCGGATCATGGGACCAGCCATGATCCGGTGGGATCGCCGGCGCCCGCCCGCCCACTCGCCGGCGGGTGGGCCTCCCGTTATGCGGTTGTCGCCGTCTCGCCAGCAGGCTGGGCGGGAATGGCTCCGGCCGGTGGCAGGGCGTCCTCGGGCGCCCGCTCGTGGCTTTCCTCCATGACCATCCGCCCGATCGTCGCGTACTTCTCCGGGTTCCTGAACCGGATCCCGAGCGCCACCGCGAGACCGATCACGAACACGCCGAGCGCGATGTACGGCGACGCCTTGAACACCGGGCTGTCGGAGGCGGCGCCGGCGGCGAAGTCGAGGTTCTGGAACAGCAGGACGATGACGTAGATCTGCAACGCGGCGCCGAGGACCGGCGCGACAAGGGTCCGCCACCAGGAGGCCGTCTCCGGGTGCATCTTGCGGACGTGGAAGTAGCCGATGACGGCGATCGACGAGATGGACTGCACGAACAGCAGTGCCATCGTGCCGAGGATCGCCATCAGGCCGTACAGGTACACGTACGGGACGTCGGAGACCGTGTCGGTCGGCTTCTGCAGGAAGAAGAACAGCAGCACGATGACGAGGGTGATCGCCGTCTGGACGACCGAGGAGATGTGCGGCGAGCCGTGCTTCTTGTGGGACGCGCCGAGCGTCTTCGTCAGCCCGCTCGACAGGCCCTCCCGGCCGATCGCGTACAGGTAGCGCGAGGCGGCGTTGTGGAACGCCAGCGCGCAGGCGAACGAGCCGGTCACCGTCATGACCTTGTAGAGGTCGACGAAGAACGAGCCGAGCAGGTCGCCGGTGGGCGTGTAGAACAGCGAGAACGCGTCCGTGCGGGAGACGTCGACGGCGCCGGTCTTGCCGGAGTAGGCGACCGCCATCCAGGAGACGAACGTGTAAAAGACGCCGAGCCCGATGACCGCGATCATCGTCGCCCGGGGGACGATCTTCTTCGGGTTCTTCGACTCCTCGCCGTAGACCGCGGTCGTCTCGAAGCCGACCCAGGACCACAGGGCGAAGAAGATGCCGAGGCCGGCGACGCCGACGATGGCGCCGTCGGAGCTGGTGGGCACCGACTTGAACGCGCCGACCGGGTTGATGGCGTCGGGGAGCAGGCCGTCGGGGCCGCCGCCGGTGAAGAGCACGCCGAACGACATGACCAGCAGCAGGATGACCTCGGTGACGAGGAAGACGCCAAGGATCTTGCCGGAGATCGCGATGTTGAAGTAGCCGAGCACCGCGATGACCGCGATGCTGACCAGTGCGTACCAGACCCAGGAGACCGACGGCGCGCTGAACACCGTCTCCATCGTCGTCTTCGCGAACGACGAGAGAATGCCGATCAGCGAGCCCTCGAAGACGATGTAGCACATCGTCGCGAGGAAGCCCGAGGCCATACCGGCGGCCTGGCCGAGTCCCTGGGAGATGAAGCCGTAGAACGCGCCCGTCGCGGTGATGTGCTTCGTCATCGCGACGTAGCCGACGGAGAAGATCGTCAGAATGATGGTGGCGACAAGGAACGCCGCCGGGCCGTGGATGCCGTCGCCGTAACCGACGGCGATCGGCAGGTTGCCGGTCATCGCGGTGATCGGTGCGGCGTTGGCCGTCACCATGAACAGGACTCCGAAGAGGCCGATCGTGCCCGGCCTGAGCCGCTGCACGCTGCTGGTGCTGGCGGCTACTGGAACCGCGGCCTCGCTCTGCACGCTCACCTTGTGGCTACCTCCCGCTGTGCGCGGCCGCTGCGGCGGCTGGCGCGTATCGGGGCGATCGTGGCCCCTGCGCAGGGGGCGCCACAAGGCGGGGTCAGACCTTTTCACACGCCGAAACAGGCCACAACGTGGCGGAAACGTAAACGGTACGTACCTTTACCAGACCACTGGCCTCGGGCCACGCTACGGTCGACCCGTGGGCAACCGTGACCTCGCCGTGGGCACCACCGTGGACTCCGACAACCCCGTCAGTAACCCCGCGGGCAACCTCGTCGGCGGCGCCGCTCCGGCCGTTCCCGGCGCGGCCCGCGACGATCTTGTCGACCGGCTGCTGGCGACACCGAAGGCCGACGTGCTCGCCACGAGCGAGCGCTACTGGAACCCGAGCAAGACGAGGTTCTGGACCGACGCCGGCACCCCGCTCGTGATCGGGGAACGCGAGGGCTACCTGCTGCACGACCTCGACGGCAACACCCTCGTCGACGTCCATCTCAACGGCGGTACCTACAACCTCGGCCACCGCAACCCCGAGGTCATCGCGACGCTCGTCGCGGCGCTGGAGCATCTCGACATCGGCAACCACCACTTCGCCGCGCTCGGCCGGGCGGCGCTGGCCGAGGCGCTGGTCACCTCGGGGCCGATCCCGGACGGCAAGGTCACCTTCGGCGTCGGCGGCGGCGAGGCGGTCGACCTCGCGTTGAAGTCCGCCCGCTATGCCACCGGCCGCCTTAAGATCATCTCGGCGGTCGGCGCGTTCCATGGCCACACCGGCCTCGCCGTCGCCGCCGGCAACGACCGCTACGCCGAGCGCTTCCTCGCCGGCCGCCCCGACGAGTTCCTCCGGGTCCCGTTCAACGACCTCGACGCGATGGCGGCCGCCTTGGCCGGCGGCGACGTCGCCGCGGTGCTGCTGGAGACGATCCCCGCGACCTCCGGGTTCGTGATGCCCGAGCCCGGCTACCTCGCCGAGGTCGCCAAGCTGTGCGCCGCCGCCGGCACGCTCTACATCGCGGACGAGGTGCAGACGGGCCTCGGCCGCACCGGCGAGCTGTGGGCCATCACCAAGCACGGCGTCACGCCCGACATCCTGGTGACCGGCAAAGGCCTCTCCGGCGGCGTCTACCCAGTGTCGGCGACGATCCTCGGCCCGGCCGCCGCGGGCTGGCTGGAGGAGGACGGCTTCGCCCACATCTCGACGTTCGGCGGCTCGGACCTGGGCTGCGTGGTCGGCCTGCGCACCCTGGAGATCACCCAGCGGCCGGCGACGCGGGACCGGGTCGACACGCTGATCAAGACGTTCGCCGAGGGCCTCACCGCCATCGCCGCGGACAACCCGGACTGGCTGGTCGAGATCCGCCAGGATGGCCTGGTCATCGGCCTGCGCTTCGACCACCCGCAGGGCGCCCGGTTCGTCTCCCGCCGTCTCTACGAGCACGGCATCTGGGCGATCTTTTCCGCCCTCGACCCGCGGGTGCTGCAGTTCAAGCCGGGCCTGCTCCTGTCCGACGAGCTGGCCGGCGACCTGCTCGAACGCACCGCCACGGCGGTTCGGCTGGCGCATCAGGACGCGCTGTCCGGGGCGGACCTGGCGCCCGACCGGGCCCCGGCGCCGCCCCGGTGACCCGCTGAGGCAGCCTGCCGGGGCGGCCCCGGCGAGGGCCGGGCGCCCGCGAGGGCGGGGCGCCACGACAAGGACGATGGCGAAGCCTCGCGTGAGCGGAGGCCCAGATCCAGGCGGGAGGGCCCCGGCGGGCGGAGCCTCCTGACGGAGAGCTCGGGCGGAGGCCCAACGGAGACAGTGGTGGACGGGTGACTGAGTAGATGACGACGACCGAACCGGCAGCCGCCGGGGGCGCGGCGGCGGCGGACGTCGCCGTCACCGGCGAGCTGCGGGCGCTGGACGCGCTGCTTCCGGAGGTGCTGGCCGCCTACGACCTCGGCACGCGGCCAGAGGTCGCGCTGCTGAACCTGTCCGAGAACGCCACCTACCGGGTCGAGGACCCGGCCAGCGGCCGGCGGTTCGCGCTGCGGCTGCACCGCCCCGGGTACCACAGCCCGGCCGAGATCCACGGTGAGCTGGCCTGGGTCGCGGCGCTGCGTGCCGATGGGGTCGTGCCGACCCCGCCGGTGATCCCGAACCGGGCCGGCGAGGTGCTCACCACGGTGCGGCCGCCGGGCGTCGGTGACCGGCAGGCCGTGCTGTTCGCCTGGGTCGACGGCCGTGCGCCGGAGCCGGACGACACCGCCGAACTGGTCTCCTCCTTCGCCACCCTGGGCGACATCGCCGGCCGGATGCAGCTGCATGCCCGCGGCTGGGGCCGTCCGCCGGGCTTCGCCAGGTTCGAGTGGAGCCTGCCGACGACCATCGGCCCCGACGGCCGCTGGGGCGACTGGCGGAGCGGCCTGGCCTGGGCACTCGCCGGCGGTGGCGACGCCCGGCCGTCCCGGGCCGGCGCGCCGGCGGCCGAGCGTGAGCTCATGACCCGCGCCGCCGTGACCGTCGAGGGACTGGTCGAGGAGTTCGGCGCCGGCCCGGACCGGTATGGCCTGATCCATGCCGACATGCGGCTGGCGAACCTCATGGTCACCGCTGACGACGCGATCACCGTCATCGACTTCGACGACTGCGGCTTCAGCTGGTACCTCTTCGACCTCGCCGCGGCGCTGTCGTTCATCGAGCACCATCCGGCGATGCCCGACCTGGTCGCCGCCTGGCTGGCAGCCTATCGCCGCCACGTCCCGCTGACGGCTGACGACGTGGACATGGTGTCGACATTCATCCTGCTGCGGCGGCTCCAGCTGACCGCGTGGCTGGGCACCCACCCGCACGCCGACGCCGTCGACGACGTCGCCGCGTTCGCCCGCGCGACCCTCGGCCTCGCCGACCGCTACCTCTCCGGAACCCTGCTGCCAAAGGGGACCGCCGGGTAAGCCATTTCCTTCCCCCACTCGTCACCGGATCGTCCAGTGATCCTAGAGACGACGGCCGCCGGGTATGCGAAGAAAGATCATTTTCGCATACCCTTTGGCCCTCCAGCCGAGCAGTTCACGTTGGAAGGAAATGGCTCAATGTTCACGCCCGTTGACGGTCGCACGGTCGTCGTCACCGGCGGCACCCGCGGAATCGGGAAAGGCATCGCCCGGGTGTTCGCTGGCGCCGGCGCGAACGTCGTCATCACCGGCCGCGACGCCGGCGTCGCCGAGGCGGCGGCGACGGAACTCGCCAAGGCAGCCGGCGGCACGGTCTCCTTCGTCGTCGCGGACGTGGCGTCGGCCTCCGACACCGCGCGGCTGGCCGCCGAGGTGCTGGAGCGCCACGGCGGCGTCGACGTCGTCTGCGCCAACGCCGGTATCTTCCCGAGCGCCCCGCTCGCGACGATGACCGAGGGCGACATCGACGAGATGCTCGGCACGAACGTCAAGGGCGCGATCCTCACCGTCCAGGCGTTCCTGACGGCGCTGAAGGCGTCCGGCCATGGCCGGGTGATCCTCACGTCGTCGATCACCGGCCCGCACACCGGGTATCCCGGCTGGTCGCACTACGGCGCGTCGAAGGCAGCCATCCTCGGCTTCATGCGGACGGCCGCGATCGAGCTCGCCCCGCACCGGGTCACTGTCAACGCGATCCTCCCCGGCAACATCGTCACGGAGGGCCTTGCCGACCTCGGCGAGGACTACCTGCGCTCGATGGAGGCGGCCATCCCGATGCGGCGGCTGGGCGAGGTCGAGGAGATCGGCCACGCCGTCCTGTTCCTCGCCACCGACGAGGCCGCCTACATCACCGGCCAGTCCCTGGTGGTCGACGGCGGCCAGATCCTTCCCGAGTCGCCCGCCGCCCTGGAAGAGATCTGAGCCCACCCTGGGGCGACGAGGCCCTTGCCGGCCAGACCTGGACCGATACCCGGCCGCTGGAGCGTCGGACCGAGACACCATGCCAGGTTCGCCAGGCACCGGCTTTCGGCCAGACTGGAGCGGTGGTGCTCCAGTTCGACCAATCCGGCTCGCTCGACCCGTCCAGCTCGCTCGGTCCGACCGCGGCCGGCGCCCGGCGCCGGCTGCGCCAGCTGGTAACCGACGGGACACGCGGCCCCGGGGAGCGCCTCGGCGGCGAGCGCGACCTCGCCGCCGCGCTCGGCGTCAGCCGCGCGACCCTGCGCCAGGCGCTGACGGCGCTGGAGCGGGAGGGTGTCATCCTGCGGGTCCGCGGCCGCGGAGGCGGCACCTTCGTCGCGCCTCGCAAGGTCGAACGCGACCTGTCCCGGATCGTCGGCGTCCCCGAACTGTTGCGCGCCCAGGGCTTCACCGCCGGCTCGCAGGTGGTGAGCGCCGGTCTCGAGCCAGCCGACGTCGTCGTCGCGACGGCGCTGGCGCTCGCCCCCGGCGATCCCGTGGCGCGGATCGTGCGGATCCGCCTCGCCGACGGCGGGCCGATCTCCCTGGAGAACGCCTGCTTCCCCGCCTACCGCTTCCCCGGCCTGTTCAACCGGTCGCTGTCCGGCTCCCTTTACGAGCTGTTCGCCGACGAGTACGGCGTGCGCCCGGGTGAGGCCGTCGAACAGATCGAGGTCGTCGTCGCGGGCGACGAGGAGGCCGCGCTGCTGCGCACCCCCGCCGGGGCCGCGCTGCTCGCTTTGCAGCGCACGACCTACGACCCGGCGGGCGAGCCGTTCGAGTACTCGCACGACCTCTTCCGCGCCGACCGCATCCGCATCGTCGTCCGCTCCGCTGGCGCGACGGTCGCCACCACCCGCTGACCCAACTGGTAGATCACCGCCAAGGTGTCGTCGTAGTCGCGAATCTGGCCAGATCGCGACGGCGACAACACGTTGGCGGTGATCATGAATGCTGCTGGGCGGGGCGGGATCTACGCTGCCACGGCACTACGTCGTGGGGGCGGCGGGTTCGGGCGTCGCCGCGACCGGGGCCTCGGTCTGGGCTGGGGTCTCGGTCTGGGCTGGGGCTGGGCGGGCGTCCGTCGGCGGGGCCTGCTGGGGGACGGCGGCGAAGTCCTTGCCGCGGATGAGCGCGAGGGCGAGGACGCCGCCGACGAGGCCGAGGATGCCGGCGGTGACGAACAGGTCGTTCAGCGCGCCGGCGAAGCTGGCGTGGATCGCCTCGGTGAGCGGGCCGCGGGCCGCCGGCGGCGCGGCGCCGATCGCCTGGCCCGCGGCGCCGGCGTGCACCGCGTCGGCGATCTGCCCGTCGCGGCCGGCCAGCTCCGGGATGCCGTCGAGGCGCCCGCTCAGGCCGTGCGCGAGGCGGCCGGTGAAGATCGAGCCGTAGGCGGCGGTGCCGACCGCGATGCCGACCTGCCGGAACGTGGTGTTCACCCCCGATGCCATCCCGGACCGGAACGGGTGCACGACGCCGACCGCGGTGGAGGCCAGGGGCGGGTTCACCAGCCCGGATCCGACGCCGGCGACGACGAGACCGGGAATGAGGTGCGTCCAGCCGGAGCCCGCGCTGAGCCCCGCCATCAGCAGCAGCCCGGCGCCGACGAGCAGGAGGCCAGGACCGATGAGCCAGCGGACCGGCACGTGGGTCGAGAGCCGGCCGGCGACGGTGGAGACGACCATCGCGGTGGCGGACAGGATCAGCAGGCGCACGCCGGCCTGCAGCGCCGAGTAGCCCAGGTCGTTCTGCAGGTAGACCGTCAGGTAGAGCAGCATCGCGTACAGCGAGCCGTTCATCGCGAACGCGGCGACCGAGCCGCCGAGGAACGTCGGGATCCGCAGCAGCGACAGGTCGAACATCGGGTGCGCCACCCGCGTCTCGGCCACGACGAACGCGGCGAGGAGCAGCGCCGCCAGGACGAAACAGATGATCACGCCGCCGTCGCCCCAGCCGTCCTCGCTGGCTCGGATCAGCCCGTAGACGAGCGCGACCAGCCCGGACGTGAGCGTGGCGAACCCGGCCCAGTCCGGCCGGTGGGCGTGCGGGGCGCGCGACTCGGCGACCTTCCGCAGGGTGATCGCGATGGCGGCCACCCCGATCGGCAGGTTCACCCAGAAGATGCCGCGCCAGCTGACCCCGCTGGTGATCAGCCCGCCCAGGATGGGGCCGAGCGCCGTCGAGACGCCGGCGACCGCGCCCCACGCCCCGAACGCGACGCCGCGCTCCCGGCCGTGGAAGTTCATGGCGAGCAGCGCGAGCGAGGTGGCGAACATGATCGCCCCGCCGATGCCCTGCAGCGCGCGGGAGACGATCAGCATCATCGGGGTCTGCGCGGCCGCGCACAGCGCGGACCCGGCGGTGAAGATCCCCAACCCGATGAGGAAGAGTCGCCGGCGGCCGTACCGGTCGGCCAGCGAGCCGGAGGTCAGCAGCAGCGCCGCGAGGGTGAGGGCGTAGGCGTCGACCACCCACTGCACGTCACTGAAGCTGGTGTGCAGCTCCCGCTGGATGTCGGGCAGCGCCACCACGACGATCGTGATATCGAGCAGCAGCATGAACGTCGCCGCCAGCACCGCGACCAGCGTCCACCACTTGCGTTCCATCGAGCCTCCCATGTCCCGCGGCCGGGCGCGCTGCGCGGCCAGGACGACCAGGGCGGCGGGACCCGCCCCGCGGCGCCGGGTACCACTCTGCCCACCGCCATCCGAGGATCGGCCCCACAGCCTGGCCCGGTGTAGATTCCGGTCCGTGATGGCCACTGTGATTCGGGAATCCGACAGGGCGCGGGCTCAGCGCGTGGTTTCCGACCCGGACGATCTGCGGATCATCCGCGCCCTGCAGCTGGCGCCGAGGGCCCCCTTCGCGCGGGTCGCCGCGGTGCTCGGCCTGCCCGAACGCACGGTCGCGCGGCGTTACCGGACGTTGCGGCGCGACGGGATCCTCCGGATCTTCGGCATCGTCAACCCGGTCACGGCCGGCGAGCACCCGTGGATGGTCCGGGTGCAGTGCCGGCCCGACAGCTCCGAGGCGCTGGCCGTCGCGCTGGCGCGGCGCGACGACATCGCCTGGGTGGTCCTCGCCGCGGCGGGCTCCGAGGTGACGTTCTCGATCCGGTCCCAGTCCGCCGAGCAGCGTGACACACTCCTGACCCGTCGGCTGCCACGCGCGGCCCACGTCCTGAACGTCGAGGCGTCCGTCCTGCTGCACGCCTTCGTCGGCCACCACGCCGACGACTGGGGCGGGCTGGCCGGCCACCTCACCGCCGAGGAGGCCGCCCAGCTCCAGACCGCCGCGCCGTCCCAGGCAGCCCCGGCGGCGGCCGGGACCGTGCCGCTGGATCCCGCCGACGACGCGATCGCCGCGGTCCTGGCCCGCGACGGCCGCGCCAGCTACGCCGAGCTCGCCGCGGCGGCCGGGATCAGCGAGGGCCGCGCCACCCGCCGGCTTGCCGCGCTGGTCCAGAGCGGCGCGGTGTTCTTCGACGTGGACCTGTCAATGTCCAGGCTTGGCTTCACCGCGCTCGCGCGCCTCTACATGCGGGTCAGCCCATCGCGGCTGCACGCCACGGGGAAGGCACTCGCGCATCTGCCGGAGGTCGCCTTCGCGGCGGCGCTGTCCGGCCCGCACAACCTGGTGGCCGTCGTCGTCTGCCGTGACCTGAGCGACCTCTACACCTTCACCACCAGCCGCATCGGCGCGCTCGACGGCGTACAGACGCTGGAGATCTCGCCCGTGTTCCGCACCATCAAGCAGGCCGGCGCCATGACCGGCGACGGCCGCCTCCTCGACCCCCTGCCCGGCGCCCGCCCGCCCTACCGGCCGGCCGGCCGCGAGGACTAGGAGGCCGCCGCGGCGTCGACGGTGACCAGGTCCCAGGCCTTGGCCAGGGCCTTCTCGAAGGTCTCGCGGGGCTGGGCGCCGCTGATCGCGTACCTGGACTGGACGAGGAAGTAGGGGACGCCGCCGATGCCGAGCTGGCGGGCGCGAGCCTCGTCAGCGCGTACCTCGTCGGCGAACTCGCCGCCTGCGGCGACCTCGCGGACCCGGGCGCGGCCGAGGCCGAGGACGGCGACCGTGTCGGCGAGCACGTCGGGGTCGGCGAGGTTGGCGCCCCTGGTGAAGTAGGCGGCGAACAGCTCCTCAGCGGCCGCGGCCTGCAGGTCCTCCGTCGCGGCGTACCGCAGGATGCGGTGCGCGGCGAAGGTGTTGGTGGGTTTGAGGGCGGCGAAGTCGAAGGTCAGGCCGACGGTCGCCCCCATCGCCGAGACCCGCTCGTTCATCGCGATCGCCTGCTCGAGGGAGACGCTGTACTTGGTGGCGAGGAGCTGGTAGATACCGCCGGGGAACGTCGCCGGCGCGTCCGGGTCGAGCTCGAAGCTGTGCCAGCGGACCTCGACCTCGTCGGCGTGCTCGAAGGTGGCCAGCGCCCCCTCGAAGGACCGCTTGCCGATGTAGCAGAACGGGCACGCGACGTCCGACCAGATGTCGATCTCCAGCATGGCCTCTCCTGTTCTCCCCGAAGCCAGAGGCCAGTCCGGCCCCTCGCCGGTTGACCGTTACAGCCGCGCATGTCTCTCAACAGGTCCGCTCGACTCAACCACGACGGGTGACGGCGCATCGGCGCTGGCGCCAACGCACCCACCTCACCGACCCGGGATCAGCCGGGCCACCGCCATGCACGCCGGCCCGGAACCACCCGTCGGGCGCGGAGCGTCCGAAGGCGGTGCCCGGTGCCGGGCGCGGAGCGTCCGGCACGGGACCGCCCTATTGGAAGCGGGGCGGCTGGCCGGTGGCTTCGAGGACCGACATCCACAGGTCGCCGGACGGGTCGACCTGGTTGCGGTAGCCGATCGCCAGCGGGAGCGGGATGTGGATGAACCGGCGCCGCCAGCGGCCGACGACCATCTCGGTGCGGCCCGCCATCGCCGCGTGCACGGCGGCGTGCGCGAGCCGGATGCAGTACACGCTGTCGTATGGGTTCGCCGGCACGCTGCGGATCACGTAGCTCGGGTCGATGTACTTCAGGTTCATCTCGACACCGACGGACTGGAAGTGGTCGGTGATCCGGCGGCTGAGGAACTGGCCGACGTCGTGGAGCCTCCGGTTGCCCGACGCGTCGGTGCCGGTGAGGTGGCCGCCGTTCTCCGCCGCGGACAGCTCCTGGCCCGCGCCCTCGGCGGCGACGACGACCGCGTGGCCGGTCTCCTCCACCCGCCGGCGCAGGTAGCTCAGCAGGCCGCCCTCGCCGTCGAGCGTGAACGGGACCTCGGGAATGAGCACAACGTCGGCGTCGGACTTCGCCAGCGACGCGTAGCAGGCGATGAACCCGGAATGGCGGCCCATCAGCCGGACCAGCCCGATGCCGCCGGGCGCGCTGGTCGCCTCCGCGTGGGCCGCGGCGATCGACTCGGAGGCCTTCGCGAACGCGGTCTGGAAACCAAAGCTCTGGTCGATGAACGGGATGTCGTTGTCGATGGTCTTCGGGATGCCGACGACGGCGATCTTCTCGCCGCGCTCGGCCGCCACCCGGGCTATCTCGCCGGCGCCGCGCAGCGTCCCGTCACCGCCGATGACGAACAGAATGCTGATGTTCATCCTGGACAGGCAGTCGACGATCTCCTCCGGGTCCTGCTGGCCGCGGGAGGTGCCGAGAATCGTGCCGCCGTCCTCGCCGATCGTCGCGACCTTCTCCGGGGTGAGGTCGAGCACGTCGTGCCCGTACCTGGCGATGAACCCCTGGTAGCCATTGCGGAAACCGAAGATGCGGGTCACGCCGTAATGCGTGGTGAGCTCGGTCACCACGCCGCGGATGACGTTGTTCAGGCCGGGGCACAGACCGCCGCAGGTGACGATGCCCACACGGGTTTTCGCCGGGTCGAAGTAGATCTTCCGGCGGGGCCCGGCCGCCTCGAAGCTGGGTAGTTCCTCGATCGGCACTTTTCGTGCCGACACCATGGCCAATGTGTCGTCGAAGAGGACCTTGTCGGCCTCGTCGATGTAGTGCTCCGTCGTCGGCCGTTCGCCGAGCAATGGGAGCAGCGGGGATGTCACCCGGCACGGCCCGAGCGTCCGGACCGCCAACGCCTCATGATCGACGTTCAGTGGTCCGCCCAGCGTAGCCACCGTGCTCCGACCCTCTCCTCGCCCGCTCCGCCCGATGACCCCGGGCCACCTCACGGCTGATCTGATGACCGTGATCCCGCTAACCGTCATCCTGGCTGTCGTGGTCCTGGCTGTTCGGAGATCCTCGGCTGTTCCAGGACTTTCTCCGAGCCTACCGCCTCACCGCACCGCCAACCGGTCACTGCCGGAGCGCACCGGGTACCCCGCGTGAACGGCCACACAGCGTCACCGTCTGGCGTCGTTCGGCCGCGCCGAGAACACGACGGTCGGCCCGCCGGCCGTTAGGGAAAGTGATGCGCGAGATCGGCCGGACATGCCACGGTAACGAATAGCGGTATTCGCGGCCTCCCGTTGTGGAGTGGGTAGCGGTGGGAATGGGCCAATGGGTGCCGTGGCGGCGGTGAAGGTTCTCCGCGCCCGCCCTCGATGGAAGCCAAGATTCCTGGCCGTGGATGCCGGGGGCAGGTGAACTCACCCCACGTGGCGATAGGCGGCCTCGTCGACCCGCGCGATCGTCCAGCCTTCTCCGGGCTCACCTTCGCGAGGTGGTGGCACCCGGCGACCACGCCTTGAGTGATGGTTCGGATGCATGCTGTGATGGTGTTGGCAGCCGAGCGCGGAGCGGTCCTGGTCCACGGAGGCTCCGGTGACCACGTCGGGTGACGATCGGCGGCGCGCCCCGGCGGCGCGGACCAGGCCGGCCGTGGGGAAGCGGCCGGTAGGGGCGTGGCCAGGAGTACGGGCGATGCCGACGGCGTCCGGGCGCGACGTCGGCCTGCTCCTGCTCCGCGCCACCATTGGCGTGATCATGTTCGGTCACGGCACGCAGAAGCTGTTCGGGTGGTTCGGCGGTGGCGGCCTGGACGCCACCGCGGCGTCGTTCGGCCGGCTCGGCTACCCGGCGGCCCGGGTGTGCGCGGTCATCGCCGGGCTGACCGAGGCCCTGGGCGGGGCCGGCCTCGCGCTGGGGTTCCTCACCCCGCTCGCCGGCGCCGCCATCCTCGGCATCATGATCAACGCGATGGCGGTCGTCTGGCACGGCAGCCTGTACGGGTCGGACGGCATCGAGTACGAGGTCCTCCTCGCCGTGACCGGCGCGTCCCTCGCTCTGACCGGCCCCGGCCGTTACTCGATCGACGACTACCTCGGCGGGCTGCGCGAGCCCCGCTGGCCCGTCGGCGCCGCCGCGATCATTCTCGGTTTCGTCCTCGCCGCCGTCGTACTGCTCATCCGAGCCTGACGGCGCCCGGCTCTGCCGTGACGATGCCGGCGGGCGGCCCTCGTGGTGTCACAAGGCCGATCTCGGCGTCGCAAGGCCGACCTTGATGTCACCAGGCCGACCTTGATGTCGCAAAACGGTGCCCTGCCCAGGCCTCAGCGCAGGCCGGAGCGGACGAAGGCGTCGATGACCTGGCGCTGCAGCACCACGTAGAGAGCGAAGATCGGTAGACAGGCGAGGCCGGAGGCGGCCATGATGGCGCCCCAGTCGCTGCCCTCCTGGGTCAGGTAGCCGCGGATCCCGAGCTGGATCACCGAGTTCGCGCGCTGCAGCACCAGCGCGGGCCAGAAGTACTCGTTCCAGGCGGTGATGAACAGCAGGATCCCCAGGGACGCGAGCACGGGGCGGATGTTCGGGACAACCACCGTCCACAGCGTCGTCCAAGACCCTCGTCCGTCGATGCGGGCGGCATCGAGCAGCTCGCGAGGGAATGCCTGCATGTGCTGGCGCAGCATCAGCACCGCGAGTATCGCGGCCGTCGAACACAGGCTCGGCACCACGACGCCTGCCAGCGTGTTCAGCAGGCCCAGCTTGTTGAGTACCAGGTAATTGGAGATCATCGTCACCTGGAGCGGGACCAGCCAGGCGGCGACGAACAGCAGGAACAGGATGTTCTTGCCGCGGAAGTCCCAGACCCCGAACGCGTAGGCGGCCAGCAGACACACCAGCAGCTGGCCGACGGTCGACCCGGCCGCGATGACGAGCGTGTTGAACAGCAGCACCGGGACGTCGAGGGTGTCCAGGACGTGGCTGTAGTTGCGCAGGGACAGCGGCCACGGCAGCGGGTTCTGGCTGAGGATGTCGGCTGGCCGGCGGACCGACCCGGCGTACATCCAGTAGATCGGGAAGACGCTGGCCAGGCTCAGCACGACCATCACCGCGTGCCGGCCGGCCGTGGCGGCCCAGGCCCTCCCCGGTGTCGACGCCGCGCGGACGACGGGCCCGCCCTCCGTCGCGCCGCCGCTGGCGGCGCTTGCGGCGCCGGTATCGCCGCCGGGCTGCCGCGCCCCGCCGGCCTCGGCCGAGATGGTGCTCATGGTCGCGCGCTCCTTGTGGTCGTCTCCCGCGGTGGTCTGGCGGCCGGCGGAAAATGGATCAGTTGTCGTGGAAGCTGAAGCGGTCGGCGAGCTTGACCAGCACGGCGGCGATCAGGCCGAACACGATGAAGAACACGATCCCGGCCGCCGAGGCGAGGCCGGAGTCGAAGTTGCGGAAGCCGAGTTCCCAGAGCAGGTAGTAGACGTTCGTCGAGCTGTCCGCCGGGCCGCCCTGGGTGAGGGTGTCCAGCAGCGGGAACGACCACTGCCCGGACAGCAGCACGGTCGTCAGCACCAGGAACAGCAACGTCGTGCGCAGCAGCGGCAGCGTGACCCAGCGCAGGATCTGCCAGCCGTTGGCGCCGTCGATCGCGGCGGCCTCCGCGTAGTCGCCACTGATGCCGGTCAGGCCCGCCGAGACGATGAGCATCGCGAAGCCGCACATCGACCACGCGGTGATCGCGAGGATGGCCAGCAGCGCCGTCGACTCCTCGCGCAGCCAGTTGTGCGGCGCCAGGCCGAAGGCGCCGAGCACCTGGTTGGACAGTCCGGTCGGGTCCAGCAGCCAGCGCCACACCGTCGCCGCCGCGACCGGCGCGACGAGTATCGGGGTGAAGACCAGTGCCCGGTAGACGTCGCGCGAGCGCCCGCCGAACCGGCGGGTGACCAGTGCGATGACGGTTGGCAGCACCACCGAGAACGGCAGCAGCAGGACGACGTAGACCACGGTGTTGACGGCCGCGTTGCGCAGGCTCGGCTGGGTGAACACCTGGCGGTACTTGTCGAGGCCCACGTAGGTCATCGGCGAGGTCGGCAGCAGGTTCCAGTCGTAGAACGACAGCTGCACCGCCTCGACCAGCGGCTTGTACGTCCACAACACCAGGCAGGCGAGCGCGGGCAGCAGGTACAGGTAGGGCGGGGTGGCCGCGAGCAGGCGCCGGGCCAGCGAGGGCCGGGCCGCCTGGACGGCGGCCCGGCCCTCGTCGGCGAGGAGCGTCGCGGGGGCGGCGAGCTCGACGAACATCGGCCTACGCCTGGGTGAGCTTCTCGAGGTCACGCGCCGCGGTCTCGGCCTCGGCGTTGAACTCGGCGGCATAGCGGGCCAGCGTCTCCGGCTTTAGCTCGTAGATCCTGTCGCCGACCGTCACCGGGATGACCGTGGCGACGGCCTGGCCCGGGTAGACGTCGATCCGGGTGAACAGGCCGCCGGTCACCCCGGCGTAGCCGCCGGCCGGGCCGAGCGTGCGCGCCGCGTAGGCGACGGCGCCCGCGACCAGGACCGGCACGCCGCCGAGCATCCCGGCCGAGGCGTGGTGCGCGTGTCCGGCCAGCACGATCCGCACGTCGGTCCCGGTGATGACCTTGGCGAGCCGCTCCGGCTCGACCAGCACCATCGTGTTGAGCATCCCGATCGGCGACGGCACCGGCGGGTGATGCAGCGCGAGGATCGTGCCGGCGGGTGCCGGGGTGGCGAGCTCGGCGGCCAGCCAGTCCAGCTGGGCGTCGGTGAGCTCGCCGAGGACCTCGCCGGGCTCCGTCGAGTCGAGCGCGATGATGCGCAGGTCGCCGGCCCAGTGGACGTAGTCGCACGGCTCGGTGGTCGGCTCGGCACCGAGCAGGCCCTCGCGGAACGGCCCGCGGCTGTCGTGGTTGCCCATCATGTACAGCACGGGCAGGCCGAGCGCGCCGGCGCGCTTCTCGACGTAGGCGCGCAGCCGCTGGTAGGAGGCCAGGTCGCCGGCGTCGGCCAGGTCACCGGTCAGCAGCAGCGCCGCGACGTCGAGGCCCGACTCCTCGATCTGGTCGAAGGCGGCGGCGACGTTGGGCAGCGTGTCGAACATCCCGTGGTAGAGCTCGCCCTCGGGGACGATGTGGGTGTCCGAGAACTGGATGACGGTGTGCGTCGGAGTCGGGGTGTCGGTGATGAGGCGCACGGTGGGCTCCTAGTCTCTAGGCGGGGGCTGGCCAAAGGGGGCGCGACGATGGCGAAGCCGCGCGCCCTCGGAGGCCTAGGCGGGATCGTCGGCGACGAGCAGGGCTTCGGTCAGCGCGTCGAGCTGCTCGGCCGTCGCGCCGTGGGCGAGCAGGTAGCCGCGGGCGCCGCCGTGGCTCGCCCGAACCCGGTCCAGTGCCGCGCGGATCAGTTCCGGTGGGGCCTCCATGAGGTTGGCCGGCAGCTTGCGCGCGTCCCCTGCGCCGCTGGTGACCGCGGTGAGCCTGCGCAGGGCGGCGATCGCCTCGTCGTGCAGGAGCTCGGCGGTGAGCGCGTAGTCCCTCACGATCACCTCGTCCGGGACACCGAGCAGGTCCAGCACCAGCATGATCGTCAGACCGGTCCGGTCCTTGCCGGCGCTGCAGTGCACGATCGCCGGCAGCGCTTTCGGCTCGGCCAGCGCCAGCACGGCGGCGGTGAGCCTGTCACCCTTGTTGTCGAGGATGAAGGTATAGATCGCGCCGAGGTCCATCTCCAGGCCGGCCGCCTGCGCGGCCCGCACCCCCTCGGCCGCCGCCGCGCCCGTGCCCGGCGCGTTCTCGCCCGCCTCGCCCGTCCCCGCATCCGTGGCGGCGTCCGTCGCCGGCAGCGGCGAGCCGCTGGAGTACAGCGGCATCCGGACCGTGGTGATCGGCAGCCGGCCGAGCGCGTTCGGCTCGTGCGCGACCTCCGTGTCCTCGCGCAGGTCGACGACCGTGCGCACCTGGATCTGCGCGAGCGTCGCGCGGGCCTCGTCGCCGAGGCCGTGCATCGCGGCGGAGCGCAGCAGCGTACGGCGGCGGACCCGGCGCTCGCCTGCGGCCGGGTAGCCGCCGACGTCGCGCAGGTTCAGCGCTCCGGGCAGTCTGAGCACCCGGTCGGCGTCCGCCGGATTGTCGAGATCGGGGATCGCATCAAGTTCGAGAGTCATGGTCCTCAGCGTTCCAGAGGCCCGCGCTGGCGGGCGGTCGCTGTTTCGTAGAAGTCAGCCGCCGGTGCCGGCCGCCGCCCGGGCGGGTGGGTGGTTGGGTGGGCAGAGGGTTCCCACCTCGCGCGCCCTCCGTCCGGGCCGGCGCCGGCCGGCCGCGCCCAGCGGTGGGCCCGGACGCGGCCGGCAGACGACGCGGATCTGGCCATCGGGGCCGGGTTCGTCGGCCCACGGCGCGCGGGTCGTCAGGCCTTCGGCAGCAGGTCGGTCGCCTGCTTCTGCGCGTCGGCCATCGCTGTCCGCGGGTCCTTGCCCTGGTAGATGGCGCCCTCGGCGGCGGACATCATCAGGTCGGTGATCTGCTGGTACCCGTTGCCCGGGAAGGACACCCATGGCTGCAGGCGGGTCAGCTGATCGAGGTTCGGCTTGATCAGCGGGTGCTGGTCCGCCCACGGCTTCAGGAAGGCCGGGTCGTCGACCAGGCCGGTACGCAGCGGCAGGTAGCCGATCTTCGAGGAGATCTCGGTGTAGGCGTGGTCGCCGGTCAGGTACTTGATCAGCTCCCAGCCGGCGCGCTGCTTGGCCGGGTCGTTCGAGAAGATCGACAGCCCGGACCCGGAGTTGGTCGGGACCGGCGGCTTGGCGCCGAAGCCCGGCTCCGTGGCGGCGGTCAGCTCCCAGCCGCCCGACTGCGCGCCGCCGATGAACAGGCCCTGCAGGGCGGATGTCTCCAGGATCATGCCGATGTTGCCCTTGGAGAATGCGTCGAGGGCCTGCGCCTGGGAGAAGTTCGGGGAGAGGCCGGCCTTGTACAGGTCGGCGGCCATCGAGACCGCGCCGACCGCGGGCTCGTCGGCGAAGGTCAGCTTCTTGCGGTCGGTCGAGATGACCTGGCCGCCGTTGGAGCGGACCAGGCTCTGGAAGCACCAGTCACCCGAGCCCTTGGTGGTGCAGTCGATGTAGACGCCGTCCTTGCCGGCCTTCTGCTTGATGGCCGTGGCGGCGGTCTTGACCTCGTCCCAGGTCTTCGGCGGGTTCGCCGGGTCGAGGCCCGCCGCCCTGAACAGCGTCGAGTTGATCCACAGCACCGGCGTCGAGAACACGTACGGCATCGTGTAGGTGTGGCCGTTCAGGTCGCCGAGCGTCGTCGCTGCCGCGGCGAACGGGTGGGCACCGGCGAAGTTGGCCGTCACGGCGTCCTTGCCGACGAGGGTGTCGATCGGCTTGGCGGCGAGCGCGGTCGCGGCAAAGTCGAGCGCGTTGAAAGTGATCTGGGCGACGTCCGGCGGGTTGCCGGCCAGCGCCTGGGTCTTGATGGAACTGGTGAAGTCACCGGCGGTCGCGTTCTGCGGCGGCTGCGCCTTGACCGTGATGTTCGGGTGCTGCTTGGCGAAGTCCGCGAGCAGCCCCTCGATCACCGGCTTCCAGGTGCCGGTGTTGGAGAGGTTGTAGCTCTCGAAGGTGATCGTCACCTTCTGGTCGGGCTTCAGCTCGGGAATCGTCGCCGCGGCGGCCGATGAGGCGTCGGCGGACGTGGGCGAGGTGGATCCGCCGGTGGCGCATGCTGCCACCAGCGTCGAGAGCAGCGCGATGCCGACGGCCGCGCGCGCGAGGCGTGGACGTGCCACGTCAGGGCTCCTAACTTTGTGCGTTCCGTAACTCTGTGCGTTCCGCGTGCCCGGGGGACCGCGGGCACGCCTGGCAGCCGCGCGGCCCAGGCACGGGCCGCCGGTGCGTGGACGTGGGACGGGAGCCGGCGGGCGTCAGGCGCCGGCTCCGGAGCCGCTGTCGGGTGTCAGGCGCCGCTGGTGGTCAGCTCGACCGGTCGGGACGGGTGCGGCACCTTCGCGTCCGGCCGCCAGGCGAGCCGACGGCCGGAGTCCCGGCTGAACAGGTGGACGTGCTCGGGGGCGACGGTCAGGGCGACCCGGTCGCCGATCGCGAGGCTGAGCGGCCGCGGCCCGCGCACCGCGACCGCGGCACTCGCCGCGTCGCCGCCTGTGCCGCCCTTGCGATCGGTGCTGGCAGCGCTCGCGGCGCCGACGGCGAGCCAGCCGACCTCCTCGCTGCCGAGGTTCTCGACGCCGGTCACCGTGCCGGCCAGTCGCGCGGAGCCCACCGGCGCCGGAGCGCCGGCCGGCAGCATCCGCAGGTGCTCCGGCCGGATGCCGAGGGTGACCTCGGTCGGGTCGGCTCCGCCGGGCCACAGCGGGATCTCGACGCCATCCGCGGTCACGACGACCTGGCCGCCGCGCCCGGCCGCCGTCGCCGGCAGCAGGTTCATCGGCGGCGCACCGAGGAAGCCGGCGACGAACACCGAGGCGGGCTGGTCGTAGACCTCGGTCGGCGTGCCGACCTGCTCGACGCGGCCACCGTCGAGCAGTGCGATCCTGGTCGCCATCGTCATCGCCTCGACCTGGTCGTGCGTGACGTAGACGAACGTCGAGCCGAGCCTGCGGTGCAGGGCGGTGAGCTCGGTGCGGGTGGCCGTGCGCAGCTTGGCGTCCAGGTTCGACAGCGGCTCGTCCATCAGGAAGGCCCGCGGGTCGCGGACCAGCGCCCGGCCGAGCGCCACCCGCTGGCGCTGCCCACCAGAGAGCTCGCGCGGGCGGCGGCCGAGCAGCCCGTCGAGCTCCAGCTGGGCGGCGACCTCGCGGACCCGGGCCGCGATCTCGGCCTTCGGGCGGCGGGCGGCGCGCAGCGGGAAGCCGATGTTGCGCTCGACGCTCAGGTGCGGGTACAGGGCGTAGCTCTGGAACACCATCGCCACGTCGCGCTCGCGCGGCGGCAGGTAGGTGATGTCGCGGTCCTCGACGAGGATCCGCCCCGTGCTCGGCTGGATCAGGCCGGCGATCATGCGCAGCAGGGTCGTCTTGCCGCAGCCGCTCGGGCCGAGCAGGACGAGGAAGTCACCGTCGGCGACGTCGAGGGAGACGTCGTCCACCGCGCGGGTGGCGCCGAACACCTTGCTCAGGCCCTCGATACGGATCCTTGCCACAACCGTGCTCCTGTGTGACGTGGCACCTCCGCCGGCTCTGCCGGAAGGGCGCTGGACGCGGCCCATGCCCGTCGACGGAACTGGTGGAGATCCCTGGCTATGTACGAACGTTCCATGAATCGGAGATCCATGGATCGCTGTTACAAGCTCAGAGTCCGAGATCCAGGTGAACGGTCCAGGTACTCCCAACGAAGCCACACGGACGGCTAGGGCAACGCTGTCCATGTCGCCGGGGACGCGGGAATCCGCAGATGGCGGGTCTGTGAGCGCCGTCTCACGGGCGGGCGCCGCCCGGTCCGCCTAGTCCGCCCGGTCTGCCCGGTCCGGGCTGACGATCATGCTGTCGAGCAGTTCCCGCTGCTGCTCGAGCTGGTGCGCGAGCGACGTGCCTGGCACGTCCTCGCCGCGCAGCATGACCGCCTGCTGCAGCGCGGTGATCAACAGCAGCGACGGTACCCGGCTGCCGATCGTGTCGCTGCCCAGCGGCCAGTGCGGCGAGCCCACGACGAGGAGCGCGTCGGCGAGTGCTGGCAGCGGGCCACCGGCGTAGCTGGTGATGGCGACGATCGACGCGCCGCGGCCGCGCGCGATCTCGGCCACCCGGATCGTCAGGTCGTTCACGCCACTGCCGGTGACCAGCAGGCAGACGTCGCCGGCGGACAGCCCGTTCGCCGCCAGCTGCTGCACGAGCGCGTCCGCCGGGGCCTCGACCGCCCGGCCGGCCGCCAGGAACCGCAGCGCCGCGTCCTGGGCGACCGGCGACGAACCGCCGTTGCCGACGAGGAGCAGCCGTCGCGCGCCGATGAGCAGGTCGACCGCGGTGGCGAGCTGGGCCCGGCCGAGGCCGGCCAACGAGTCCGCGAGCACGGCGGCGGCCGCCTGGAAGACCGTGTCGACGATCAGCTCCGGCGGGTCGCCGGCGCGCGGCTCGCATAGGCCGCGGCGACCGCCACCGGGCGCGCCAGCGCCAGCGTCCTCGGCATCGCGGGCGAAGACGCCGGCTTCCCTGGCGAACGCCACCCGCAGCTGTTGGAAGCCGCGGAAGCCCATCGACTGGCAGGCGCGCACCACCGTCGCCGCCGACACGTCGGCCGCCGCCGCCAGCTGCGCGGCAGACCACTCGACCACGTCGTCCGAGCGCAGTAGGCATACCTCCGCGACGCGCCGCTCGCTCGGGATGAGCGTCGGCAGCGCCGCCCGGATGCCGGCGAACAGGCTGCCGGTGCGCGGCGGCGATGAGCTGACCATGCGTCCGTTCTTACCCGACCAGCGCGCCGTTCGGGCCAACTCGTTACGGGCATGCTGCGCGCGGACGTCGGGGAACGTCCGGCGCCCTGCGTGCGATGCGGCCTGGCTGGGCTACGCCGTCACCTTCGGCTTGAGCACGTACCAGCAGACCGTGGTCCAGTCCGGTGTGGTCGGCTCGCCCAGGTAGTACCAGCCCGCCGGCAGGAACGTGCCCCAGGTGGGCGGCGTGATGTCGGTGTAGACGGCGGGGGAGGCGTCGGGGATCAGGAACGGCAGGGCGCTGGCGTCGCAGCCGCCCTGGCCGATCCTGATCAGCGGCTGGCGCAGGTCGGGCGCGGTCTTGCAGACGGCGGCCGTCGCCGGCGGCCAGAACAGGCCGGCCTGGGCGTAGTAGCCGCCGGCCAGGTGTGCCGCCGAGACCGGGTAGTCGTGGTTGGACGGGATGTTGGCCCTGGCGCCTGGCAGGCAGTCGCGGGTCGGGTCTCCGCCGGCCACGGCGGGGGTGGCCTGGCCGAGGACCGCGCCGCAGGACGCGGCGGCGGCCGTGGCCGTGACGAAGGCGGCGATCCGGTGGCCGAGCCGCCGGTGCCGTGCATGGGGTGTCCGCTCTTTCACGGAAAGCAACTTAGCGACCACGCAGGTGTATCCGGTGGCTGTGCGGCGGCATGTCGGGATCGTGGCGTGGTCCCCCTGTCGCGCACCGGCGCGGCTCGCGACGATGCCGAATGGACAGGGCCGGCTGGGTGGCTGAGGCTGGAGCCGTGCCGGTGGGGACACCGCCAGTGACGACGCCCACGCCGGTACGGCGCGGCCCGCGCCACGACCGCGAGGAGGCGTCGGATGATCCGTGGGGTGCTGCTCGCCGCGTCCCGCAGCGCCAGGGCGCGGGAGCTCGTGGTCGCCACCAGGCCGACCCGCCGCGTGGTCGACCGGTTCGTCGCCGGTGAGCGGCCGGTCGACGCCCTCGACGCGGTCCGCGGGCTCGCCGCCGACGGGATCGCCGCCACCGTCGACCGGCTCGGTGAGAGCGGCGTCGACCTCGCCAGCGCGCGCGAGTCGACCGACGGCTACCTCGCGCTGCTCGACCTCGCGGAGGACGCGGGGCTCGCCGCCGGGCTGGACGTCTCGGTGAAGCTGTCCGCGCTCGGCCGGCTGGTGCCCTACGGCGGCCTGAAGATCTGTTACGAGAACGCCGCGGAGATCTGCGCCCGCGCGGCCGCCGTGGGCGCCACGGTGACCATCGACGCCGAGGACCACACCAGCGTCGATGCGAGCCTGGCGGTGCTCGCCGACCTGCGCCGCGACTTCCCGGCCACCGGGGCGGTGCTGCAGTCCTACCTGCGCCGCGCCGAGGCCGACTGCCGCCGCCTGGCCGTCGCCGGCTCGCGGGTGCGGCTGTGCAAGGGCGCCTACCGCGCGGCGGGCGACGTCGCCTTCACCCGCCGGGCCGACGTCGACGCGTCCTATGCCCGGTGCCTGGGCATCCTGATGGCCGGCGACGGCTACCCGATGGTCGCCACCCACGACCCACGTCTGTTGGCGCTCGCGGGCCGCCTCGCCGACGCGCGCGACCGGGACCGGGACGACTTCGAGTACCAGCTGCTGCACGGCGTGCGACCGCACGAGCAGCTCAGGCTCGCGAGCCTCGGCGCCCAGGTCCGGGTCTACCTGCCCTATGGCCCCGACTGGTATGCATATCTGCTTCGCCGGATGGCCGAGCGCCCCGCCAACCTGGCCCTATTCCTGCGCGCCCTGCGCACCCGCTCCTGACGCAGCCCGGCGCAGTGACGCCGGGTTGGGCGGTGAACGGTCATGCCCCGTTCGGCCGCGCCGTTCGGGCACGCCGAATTCACCGAGAAGTGAGGTTTACCTCAGTGAGGTTTACCTCCGCGAAGGTTAGGCGGGCCTGAATAATGCCGCCTTGGTGGCTGTAATGCCCGCCCATACCACCTGTGTCATTTCTGTGGTTTGCTGTCTGTTGGGTGGAACTGGCGGCGGTCGCGCGTCGTCTTCGCTGGTCACGGATCGTGGCCGGACAAGTGCTCCGCCCTCGGATAACCTGCCCGCCCGCGACGGCGGGGTGATGGCGGAAGGTGCATGAACATGCGCGGGGACACGGAGATCATCGAGCTGTTGAACGCGGTGCTCACCGACGAGTTGACGGCGGTGAACCAATACTTCCTGCATTCGCGTATGCAGCGTAACTGGGGGTACAAGCGGCTTTCCGAGCATTCCTACCACGAGTCGATCGACGAGATGAAGCACGCCGACGAGCTCATCGAGCGGGTGCTCTACCTCGGTGGGCACCCCAACCTCCAGCGACTGCACACGCTGGCCATCGGCGAGGACGTGCCCGAGCAGCTCACCCTCGACCGCAATCACGAGGAGCGGTCGGTCGACGTGCTGCGCCCCGGCATCGCGCTGTGCCGAGAGCGCGGCGACATCGGTTCCGCGCTGCTGCTCGAGCGGATCCTGCATGACGAGGAGGAGCACATCGACTGGCTCGACGCCCAGCACGACCTGATCGCGCAGATCGGAACCGAGAACTACCTGGCTCAGCAGATCCACGACTGAGCGCCGGCCGGCGGCCGCGGCCCGCCAGCCCGCGTGCCCGGCGCGGGCCGCCGGACCCTCTCATATCTCAGAATATGAGACAGTAGTATCAGGGTGTGAGAAGCATGGGTGCGGGCTACCGATGGGTGGTGCTCGCGGTCGGGACCGTGGCGCAGGCGACCACCAGTGCGTACTTCCAGGGGCTCGCCGGGATCGGGCCGGCGCTGCGGGCCGAGCACGGGCTGACGCTCGGGGGGCTGGGACTGCTGCTGGCCTGCCCGACTGCCGGCATCCTGCTGACGCTGCTCGCCTGGGGGCCGGTGGTCGACCGGTACGGGGAGTGCCCGGCGATGACGGCCGGGCTCGCCGGTGCGGCGGCGTGCCTGTTCGGCGCCGGGCTCGGCCACGATCTTGCCACCCGGGCGGTGCTGCTGGCGCTGGCCGGGGCGGCCGGGGCCAGCGTCACGACGGCGAGCGGCCGGGCCGTGCTGACCTGGTTCCCCGGCGCGCGCCGGGGCGTCGCGATGGGGATCCGCCAGTGCGCCGTACCGGCCGGCTCGGGGCTCGCCGCCGCCGGGCTGCCGGCGGTGACCGGCCGGTTCGGCGTCGCCGCCGCCTTCTACGCCCTCGCGGCCTGCTGCCTGGCCGCGGGCATCGCGGTGCTCGCGTTCATCCGGGAACCACCGGAGGCCGTGCGCGCGGCCGCCCCCCGGCCCGCGGCCGCGGGGCCGGCGGTGTCCGCGGGGCCGGTGGGGCCGGACCTCACAGGCGGAAGGGCGGCGTCGACCCGGGACGTACTGCGTGACCGGCGGCTGTGGCGGCTGAGCGTGGCCGCGGGGCTGCTGGTCGTGCCGCAGTTCACCATGGTCGCGTTCCTGGTGGAGGTGCTGCACGACGGCCGGGGGATGAGCGCCCAGCGCGCGGCCGTCGTGCTGACCGTCGCGCAGGCGGCGGGCGCGCTCGCGCGCATCCTGGTCGGCGCCTGGAGCGACCGGGTGGGGGCCAGGCTGCGCCCACTGCGGGTGCTCGCCGTCGCCGCCGCGGCGGGGATGGTGGCCGCCGCCGCGGCGACCGCCACGGCGCCCGTGGGCCTGCTCGTGGCGGTGCTGGTGCTCGTCACGGCCCTGACCGTCTGCTGGAACGGGCTGGCGTTCACCGCGGCCGGCGAGCTCGCGCCACCCGGCCGGGCGGCGACCGCGATGGCCGCGGAGAACACGCTGAACTTCGTCGCCGCCGCCGCGACCCCGCCGCTTGTCGGCCTGCTCGTCACGGGGACCGGCTGGTCGCGCGCGTTCCTGCTGGTCGCCGCCGCGCCCGTCGTCGCCGCTGTCGCCCTGCGCCCCATCCTCGAGCGCAGGCCACCACGCCCACCGCACCCACCAGGCACCCGACCAGACGCCGTGACCCCGGTGCCCAACCCGGCGCCACCGCCCGCGCGCCTCGCCGCCGACAGCCTCCTCTGCACCGACCCCTCCGCGGGGTCCCGCCGATTGGCGGCCGAGCCTGACAAGGCGGGACGTCCTGGCAGGCGTCGACCCCCTGCATCGCCGATCGGTGGGGAAGGGGCAATCGGTGGGGGAGATGCCCGTTCCGCAATGCGCCCGCTGGCCTTCATGTTCGCGACGTCCGGACGGGCTAACAGGCGACCGGTTCCGCCGCTATCGTGAGGCCCATGCGAGGCGCTGACGGCGTGTTCACCGCCGCCGGGGCGTCCCGCCCACCGTGCTGATCGTCGTCGCGCTCAGCCTCCTCGCCGCGTTCCTGTGGGCGTGGTCGGCTGTCCTGCAGCAACGGGCCGCGATGCGGGCGAGCCGCCGTGGCTCGCCCGCGCTCGACAGGGTCGTCCCCGGGCACGGCCTGATGCTGGCCCTGATGCGTGACCCGCTGTGGTTCGCCGGCTGGCTGGCCAACCTCGGAGGCTTCGTCGTCCAGGCGGGAGCGCTCTACCTGGGCTCGGTGGCGGTCGTGCAGCCGCTCATCGTGGCGCAGCTGCTGTTCGCGCTGCCGCTGTCCCGGGTCGGCTCGGGCCGCCCGCTGCCGCACGGGGCCTGGTGGGCCGCCGGTGCGGTGTCCGCGGGGCTCGCCGTCCTGCTGACGGTGCGCGGCAAGCCGCCCGCGGTCGTGCATGTGGACGACGCGCGTCTCATCGCCGCCATCGTGGTCACGGTCGCGGTCGCCGTCACGATCACGATGGTGTCCCTCGGCCAGCCCCCGTCGCTGCGGGCGCCGATGTTCGGCATCGCCGGTGGGTTCTTCTACGCGCTCAACGCGGTGCTCATCAAGCGCACCGTCGGGCTCGCCGTCGACCACGGCTTCGTCGCGCTGGCGACCTCGTGGTACGTCTACGCGCTGATCGTGGCGATGATCACGAGCATGACGCTCAGCCAGACGGCCTACGCCTCCGGGCCGTTCGCCGGCGCGGTGACCGGCATGAACATCACCAACCCGGTTGTGTCATACCTGCTCGCCGTGCTCGTCTACGGCGTCCCGGCGCCGACCGCGCCCCACCAGGTCGTCGGGATCACGGCCGCGGCCGTGCTGGTCGTGGTCGGCGTCATCGGCCTCGCTCGGATGCTCCCGACGCCGCGCCCGGCAGGCCCTCCGGTTGTGGTGCCCACCCAGGAGCCGGCCCGGCGCCGCCGGGTGGGCGGCGCCGGACGGCGGCCCCAGGCTCAGGCGTCCCGGCGGACCATCGTGTAGGCGGCCGCGCCGAGGCCGACGACGATCCAGGCGAGCAGGACGACCAGGCCGCCCAGCGGCGTCATCACGTCCGAGTCGCGGACGACGGTCACCAGCGCCTCACCGCCGCCGTCGGGCACGAACTTGTGGATGCTGCCCCAGTCGCCGGGCAGCAGGCCGGTGATGATCGGCACCACGAAGATCAGGCCGAGCAGGGCGGCGATCGAGCCGCCGGTGCTGCGGATCAGGGTTCCGAGCGCGAGCCCGAGCAGGCCGATGGTGGTGACGAAGAACGCCCCGCCGAGCAGCACCCGCACGACGTGCGGGTCGCCGATCGAGACGCCGAGGCCGATCTGATGGAGGATCGCCTGCCCGCAGAAGAACGCGGTGAGGATCGAGACCAGGGACAGCGCGAAGCTGGCCACGCCGAACACGGCGGCCTTCGCGAACAGCACCGGCAGCCGGTGCGGGACCGCGCCGAGCGACGTGCGGATCATCCCGGTCGAGTACTCGCCGGTGATCAGCAGCACGCCGAGGACGCCGATGGCGATCTGGGAGAAGTATCCGCCGGCGAGGCTCGTCATCACCGGCTCGGTGAAGTTCTCGGCCCGCTCCTGCGGAGTCGAGTTGTGCCACTCGCTGACGGTGATCGCGGGAATGAGGCAACCGAAGCCGACCGTGACGACGAGCGCCGCGAGCATCGTCCACATCGTGGAGCGCAGCGACGTGAGCTTCGTCCACTCGGAGCGCAGGACCCGGGAGATCGTGACCTTCGCGGTCGTGTGGAACGCGGCCGGCTGCCGAACGGGTGCCGGCGCCGCTATCCGCGGTTGGAGGGTCTCGCCGGACCCGAGTGGTGTGGTGGTCATGCCCGCCCCCTCGCGGTGGTCGCGCCGGCCCCGACGGAGCCGTCGTCTACGGAGCCGCCGGCAGCGGTCGCGGAGGCCGGGACGCGTGCCTGCTGCGGCTGGCCGTGGTTGTACTCGACGGCGTCACGGGTGATGTCCATGAACGCGTCTTCCAGCGACACCTGCCGCGGGGTGAGCTCGTGCAGCGGGACGCCCGCCTCGAACGCCAGGTCACCGATCCGCTGCGCGGTCAGGCCGTTGACCGCCAGCGTGTCCAGCCCGGTGGGCGTGGTCTTCGCGTTCTCGCGGTCGAGCACCTCGGCGAGCCGGTTGGCCTCGGGGGAGCGCACGTGCACCAGGTCGCCGGAGGCGGACCGGATGAAGTCCTCGACCGACATGTTCGCGATCAGCTTGCCGCGCCCGACGACGATGAGGTGGGTGGCGGTCAGCGCCATCTCGCTCATCAGGTGCGACGAGACGAAGATGGTCCGGCCCTCGGCGGCGAGCGTCTGGAGCAGGGTGCGGATCCAGCGGATGCCCTCGGGGTCAAGCCCGTTGACCGGCTCGTCGAGGATGAGCACCCCCGGGTCGCCGAGCATCGCCGACGCGATCCCGAGGCGCTGCCCCATGCCGAGCGAGAAGCCGCCGACCCGCTTGCCCGCCACGTCGGACAGGCCCACCAGGCCCAGCACCTCGTCGACCCGCCGGCGGGGGATGCCCTGCGTCTGCGCGACCGCGAGCAGGTGCTTGTAGGCCGACCGGCCGGTGTGCACGGCCTTCGCCTCGAGCAGCACGCCGACCTCGCACAGCGGGGCGGAGAAGTCCCGGTAGGCGCGGCCGTTCACGGTGATCTTGCCCTTGGTTGGCCGGTCGAGCCCGATGGCCACCCGCATCGTAGTGGACTTCCCAGCGCCGTTCGGGCCCAGGAACCCGGTGACCACACCCGGCTGGACGCTGAACGTGAGGTCGTCCACAGCTGTCTTGCTGCCATACCGCTTTGTCAGGCTGCGCGCCTCTATCATCCGCCCACCTCGCGGTCTGTCGGCTGTCCGTCCCGTCCACCTTAGGGGTACCGCGTGGGCCCTCCTGACCCCGGAGGTAGCGACATGCCGGCCTTGACATGTACGCCGGGTGACATCGCGTCGGGCCGGGAACACACGGCCGCGCCACCTGGATGCTCGACGTCACCATTCGCGCAGGTCAGTTGCGCGGCACCCTCGGCCGGTCGGCGCGGGCGCGGCCGGCGCGCGTCCCGTGGGCCTGGGCCCTGTCCGCTATCCGACAGCCGCGCCCACGGGTAGGGCGGTCGGCCCGGGCGGGAATCGGGCACCTGCCCGATGCCCTCACCCCCGTCCGACGGTGATCGTAGAAAGCGGCACACGAAGACGGGGACACGCGCCGAGGGGCGCGAGAGGACGTGACAGACGATGTTGTCCTGGCAGATAGCCGCGGCGGCGGCGGGCGAGCACGGAGACCAGCTACGGCGGGACGCGGCGGCGGCCCGGTCAGCCCGGGCGGCGCGGGCGAGCGCCGACGAGACACCGGCGAGCGGGCGGCTGGCGCTCGACCCGGAGGACGTCTACCCCGACGAGCCGGCCGAAGGCCGCGGCGCCCGGCGGCGGGCGTCGAGCGGCCGGCGGCGCTGAAAGTAATGCTGAAAGTGATGAGGACTGCCGGCCGGTGGCCGAAAACCGGGTGGAGTTGTCGCAGCTGTCAGCCAGACTAGGAGTCATGACGCAACTCGCCAGCTCGGTGTTCGTCGGCCGCGCGGCCGAGCTCGCCCGGCTTGAGGGCGCGCTGCGGCGCGCGGCCGACGGCGACGGCGCGGGCGTCATCATCGGCGGCGAGGCCGGCGTCGGCAAGACGCGGCTGGTCGAGGAGGTTGCCGCCCGGGCGGCCGCGGCGGGGCACACCGTGCTCGCCGGCGGCTGCGTCGAGCTCGAGGGCGACGGGCTGCCGCTGGCCCCGGTCATCGAGGCGTTACGCGGGCTTGCCCGCCGGATCGGCCCGGAGGCGCTCGCGCGGCTCGCGGGCGGGCGCCGCGACGAGCTGGCCCGCCTTCTGCCCGAGGTCGCGGGCCCCGCGGCCATCCCCGCGGCCGCGGGTGACGACGCCCAGGGGAACGGCATAGGCAACGGCATAGGCCGGCTGTTCGACCTTGTGCTCGGTGTCGTCGAGGCACTGTCGGCCGAGCAGCCGGTGCTGTTCGTCATCGAGGACCTGCACTGGGCGGACCATTCGACCCGGGCGCTGGCCGCGTTCCTGCTGCGCAACCTGCGCGGCTGCCGGGCGACGCTGGTCCTGACCTACCGGGCCGACGGCGTCGGGCCGGGCCACCCGTTGCGGACGTTCCTGGCCGAGTCCGAGCGACTGCGCTGGATGTCCGGCTCGGAGCGGCTGCGCTGGGTCGAGCGGATCGAGCTCGCCCGGTTCGGCAGGGCCGAGGTGGCCGAGTTGGTCGCGGCCGTCCTCGGCGAGGCGCCTCCGGACGACCTCGTCGACGCCGTCATGGCCCGCTCGGACGGCAACGCGTTCTTCGTCGAGGAGCTGGTCTGCGCCGCCGGCGCGGGCGGGGTCGACACGATCAGCCCGACGCTGCGCGACGCGCTGCTCGCCCGGATCGAGGCGCTGCCGGCAGCGACGCGCCACCTGCTGCGGGTCGCGGCCGCCGGCGGCCAGCGGGTCGAGCACCAGCTTCTCGCCGCCGTCCTGGGCCTGCCCGAGGAGCAGCTGTGGGATGCGCTGCGCGCGGCCGTAGCCACCGGTGTGCTGATGGTCGCCCCGGCGGACGACGCCTACTGCTTCCGCCACGCGCTGACCCGCGGCGCCCTGCGCCACGAGGCGCTGCCCGGAGAGCTGTCCCACCTGCACCGGCGCTACGCGCAAGCGCTGGAGGCCGACCCCGGCCTGGTCGGCGGCGGCGCGCGGGCCGCGGCGGCGGTCGCCTACCACTGGTACGCGGCCTGCGAGCATCCCAGGGCGCTGCCGGCCCTGCTGACCGCCGCCCGCGCCGCGGCCTGCGCCTATGCCTTCGCCGAGGCGCTGCGGCACTACGAGCGGGCGCTCGCCAGCTGGGACGAGGTGCCCGACGCGGCGGACCGGGCGGGCCTCGACCATCTGGGGGTCCTGGAGGCCGCGATCACGGCGGCGAAGATGGCCGGCGAGCTGCGCCGCGGGCTGGACCTCGCGAACCGGGCTCGCACCGAGGCCGCCCTTCTCGGGGACCCGGTGCGCCTGGCTCTGGCACTGACGGAGCAGAGCTTCCTGCTGCGCATGCTCGGCCATTCGGACGGGGTCGAGGAGGCACAGGAGGCCGTCCGGCTGATGCCCGCCGAGCCGCCCACGCCGACGCGGGCGAAGGTGCTCGTCTCGCTGGGCAAGGCGCTGTCGATGGTCCCGCGGCGCGCCGCGGCGCTGCAGGCGATCGAGGAGGCGCTGGCGGTCGCCCGTGCCACCGGCGCGCGCCGGGTGGAGGGGACGGCGCTGATGAGCACCGCCTGCCTCGCCAGCGCCTGGACCCTGCCGGAGGACGCGCGCCTGGGCCGGGCGATCGCCCACGAGCTGGGCGACGACGACCTGCTGCTGTCCAGCTACACCAACGAGTCCGACACCTGGCTCGGCGGCTGCCGGTTCGACGAGGCGATCGCCGCGGGGCATGAGGGCCTGCGGCTGGCCCGCCGGCTCGGCCAGGAACGCACCCACGGTCTGCTCCTCGCCGGCAATGTGATCGAGGCACTGTTGGGCGCGGGCCGCTGGGAGGAGGCCGAGAAGCTGCTCGCCGAGACGACGGAGCTCGCCCCGATGGGGATCCACGCGCTGTTCCTGGAGCAGCTGCGGGGAGACCTGGCGCTCGCCCGCGGCCAGCTCGACGAGGCGGGGACCGCACTGGCCGCCGCCGAGGGCACGCTCGCCTACCGTTATCTCGGCAGTCAATACACGATGCCGCTGCTGCGGCTGCGCATCGACCTGGACCTGCGCCGCGGCGAGCCGGGCGCGCTGACCGACGGCGTCGCCGACGCCCTGGCGGCCGTGCGCGCCGTCGAGGCGTTCGACTTCACCGACGTGGTCCGCTACGCCGCGCCGTTGCTCGCGACCGCCATGGGTGCCACCGCCGAGGCGGCGGGCGTCGCCAGAGCCCTGCGCGCCCAGGACGACCTGCGCCACGCCCTCGAGGCGGCCGGCAGGGTCGCCGCGCTCGCGGCCGAGATGCCGTTCGAGCGGGCCGTGTCCGGCGAGGCCTGCCGCGCGGTGATCGCCGGGGAGCTGGCCAGGGCCGAGGGCCGGCCGGACCCGGAGCCGTGGGCGAGCGCGGCGAAGGCCTGGTCCGCGCTCGGCGTCCCCTATCAGGCGGCCCGGGCGCGCTACCGGCGGGCGGAGACGCTGCTCGCCGTCGGCGACCGGGCGGCGGCCGGCGACGAGCTGCGCGCCGCCGCGGCCGCCGCGGCCGCGCTCGGCGCGCACCTGCTGCGCCGTGACCTGCGCCTGCTCGCCGCGCAGGGCCGCCTGGCGCTGCCCGGCCCGGAAAGCGGGCAGGCACCGGCCGAGGACGAGTGCGAGGCCGCCACCGCGGACGGCCCGCCGCTCGGCCTGACCGCGCGGGAGCTGGACGTGCTGCGCCTCGTCGCCGCCGGCAGCACCAACCCGCAGATCGCCGCGGCGCTGTTCATCAGCCGCAAGACCGCGAGCACCCACGTCTCGAACATCCTCGGCAAACTGGGTGTCACCAGCCGCGGTGAGGCCGCCGCCGTCGCCCACCGCCTGCGGCTGTTCGACGACACCGACGTCGCTGATGCCGCCATCCCCGACCACCGTCCCGTCGCGCGCCGCTAGTCCTCTCACGACGACCCTGGTCCTGCTCGGCTTTGCCTGCGCGTTGCTGGCGTCGCTGGCGTTCGAGAGCCGGCTGGTCATTGGCTCGCAGCCTGCCCGCAACCAGATCCCGGCACTGGCGGCGCTGGCCGCCGGCGCCGCGGTCGGGCTCGGGCTGAGCGTCGTTGTGCTTCCGACGACGCTGGTCGGCCTGAGCTGTGCGTTGCTCGCGGGCGCGACGACCGCCTTCGGTTTGATCACCGGGCTGGGACCGGTGAGCCCAGAGAGGGGAGCTCGACTCCGATGGCCACGGCCATGGCCTCGCCGGCCGCCGCGCAGACGGCCACCGCGGACTCCGAGAACCCGTCCTAAACTCCCCTGGGCACGTAGGGCAGCCGGCTGCCGCGAGTGCATTGCGGTACCTCGCGGCCGACGTCAGGCACCTCACCATCCCGGATACCGGGGTGGCCGGTTACCGCCTGACGGTCCTGGCGGCGGGGGAGGAGACCGGGGCGCGGCCCGAGCGCCGGCTCGGTGGGACGGCGACCGGCGCCATCTGCCGCGGCGCGCGCACGACGTCGACGACATCGACAACGTCGACGTCCACCGCGCCGAAGCCGTGGGCGGTGCGCTCTCCTACGCCGGCGAACGCGGCGAACCGGGCGAGCGCGGCGAACATCGTCGCGGTGTAGTCGGACGTGGCCGCGAGCAGGCGCAGGTCGGCCTGCCCGACGAATCCCACCTGGCGCAGCCCGTGGCCGAGCTCGACCTCGGAGCTCGCGCCCCAGACGCCGTCGAGGAAGACCGCCTCGACGAGGGCCCGCGCGTCGTCGGCGCCGATCCGCAGCGGCCCGGGCGCATAGGTGTTCCAGCGGGCGAGCAGCCCGCCGATGGCCAGTGCCGGGTCGGGCAGCGGCAGGTCGCGCCCGTCCCGGGAGAAGAACGTCGGAGTGTTCATCGTCAGCCGGGCGCCGCGGGCCGGCCGGCCCTGCGCGAGCTCGGCGTAGGAGTACCGGTGCAGGTCGGCGCCGACGACCGGGAGTACCTGGGAGCCGAACCGGACCGTGTCCGGCTGCCACCCGGGCAGCGGCGCGTCGTCCGCGAGCCAGCCCAGCCGCCAGGTCGTCACGGCGCCGCCGCGGCCCGGCGTGCCGCACGTGGACGGCTCCCACGCGCCGGCCAGGCCGGCATCGCCGCGCCCGCCGAGCCCGGTGCCGCCGAGCCCGGTGGCGTTGGGTCCGGCGTCGGGCACCAGCGGGCCGACGCTGAACGGCCTGGCCTCGTCGGCACGCGCCCCGTCGGCGGGGTCGCAGATGGCGCTCGCCGCGGCAAGCAGCCAGCGAGGGGCCGCATCCGGAATGGCGCCCGCCATTCGGACGAGAAGTATCGACGGCATCCGAGCCTCCGCCATCATCCCGCGCGGTGGGCAACCAGCCGAGCACAGTCAGCTGCCCTGCAGCGGGGAGTGTAGCCGACGGCGCCGTCGACAATGTGGCCTGGGTCACTCTGGTGTTACGTCGAAACCGATTTCCACCGGGGAACGGCTGCTTCGTCCGCTATTGCGCCGCAGGTCGCGGTCGAGTGACCCTCTCGGGAGGGTATCTCGGGAAATTTTCGGCCCGACGGGGGATGTCCCACCGCGAGGCATCTGCCGTGCGAAGGTGCCGTTAATAGTGGATGACCGACTCGCGGCTGAGGAGATCGGCGTAGTCGGCGGGCAGTTGGCCGGCGACATCCTCGAACTCCGACGGCGAGACGCTGGCCTTGAGCGCCGCGACGACGGCGCGGGCATGGCGGCGGGCCTTGGGCTCCGTGCAGGCGTCGCCTTCGAGCTGGGCGACCCGGCGATAGAACTCCTGGACGTCGAACCGCTCGCCGCCGCCCCTGGGTGGCAGCGCCTCGGCGAACGCCGCCGGCAGCTGGGAGGCGAGGTTCCGCGTCTCTCCGCCGGAGATCCGTTCGCCGAGCACGGTAAGGGTGGCGCGCATCGCCGTCTCCGCCTGCCGCGCGGACTCGAATCCGCCGGTGACGCGGATCGCGGACACAAGCTGGTCCTGCTTCATCTCGGCTGCCCTCTCACTCGTGACCCGGAGCGGTCTCGGGCCGGACCGGCTTGAGACCGACAACCCCTGCCCGTCCCCAGTCCGCCACGGACAAAACGCCAGGTGACGGCCCCATGGTGTCCACCGTCGCGCGAGGGACGTACGACGCGAGGGGCGCACGGGTGGCGGAGAGTCATGAGGCAGGCGGCCGTGGCGGTGGGCCGAGGCGGACGGCGACCGATCCCCGGACGGCGACCGACCGCCGGACGGCGCGCTCCTGCCTGGCTGGACGCGGTGGCCTCTGATCCGGGGGCAGATTACATGTAATCGACGGAGGGCCGCTCTCTCGTCTCTCGGATCATCTCGTCGTTGCAGACAGTTTCACCCTGCGCGTCCCCGGCAGCCTCGGCCATCTGTTCGCCGGCGCGAAGATCGCCGTCATGATGGCCATGATCGGCGCGATCGTCTCCGAGTTCACCGGCACCAACAAGGGCCTCGGCGCGGTCGTCGTCCAGGCCACCACGTACATGAACCTCGTGCAGATGTAGGGCGCCATCTTCGTCTCGGCCTTCGTGGCCCTGTTCCTGCTCGGCCTGGTGAACCTGGCGGAAAGGCTCGTCGTCCGCTGGTGACGCGGGCGCGCCCGGCGGCGTTCCCGACGCGAGGGGCGCCTGCGGTGGAGGAGGTCAGCCCGGAGAGCGGGGGCTGCGTGGGGTAGGAGGCAGTCCGGGTCGCGGCGAGTCCAGCGCTGCCGCGCGGCCGGCGGTCGTCCTCCCCGCCGGCTCCCGTCCGCGGCGGCGCGGAAACACGACTCATCCATTGCCCTCTCCCGCTGCCCCGTTGTGCTTCGGTCCCTGCGCGCCCCGGCTTCGGTGAGCTCGCAAAAAATCCGCAGGGATCAAGGAACCCGGTCACGTTGACCTCGGCCGGTCGGGCCGCCGACGCGGTTTATGCGGCCGTGTGCATTCTTGCCGGCCGTACCTGGGCTATTCGTGGATGACGTCGTCGATGGTGGTGGCGGTGACCGCGCGGCGCAACCAGGTGTCGAACTGGTCCAGGTCCGTGCAGGACCGGATCCGATCGCGGACATCTTCAGTGACGTGCACCCCACGGGCATCGAGTGCGGTCAGCAACATTCGCGCCGCACTCTCGGCGTGGGCGCGGGCGGCGGTCTCGCCGAGCAGCTTGCTGCGGTATGGACGACCAAGGGCGCTATTCATATGCGTCTCCCAACGATCCCAGAGCGCCGCTGGCAACCCAGCCAGCACGATCTCATGATATAAGGGACCCTTCCTCGGACCGAGCGCTCGCAGTGCCTCCGTCAGCGCGGGAAAGGACGCCTCGATGCCGGCGTCCCCACCGTGGCAGAGCACGGAGAACATCGCCAACGCCGGCTCGACCCGCGCCCGCTCGACGTCGACGACCAGCGGCACGTCCCCCGGCGTGAAGACGAGCGGGCGCAGATGCAGGCTGACGCCCTCCGACTCGAACATTTCCCGGTAGCGGCGGGCAACCGCCGCGCTCGGGCAGTAGACCAGCAGCGCAGCGTTGACCTCCAGCTCGGCCTCCAGGTGCGCGACGTAGGTCTTCAGGGTCCAGCGCTTGCCCGGGTCCCAGGCGCGCTGGACCTCCAACACGACCGACATCAGCGACCGGTCGGCGGCATCGCACAGCAGCATCATCCCGTCGGCGCGGTAGGTGCTGGGCACCAGTTTCCGGACCTCGGTGGGCTGCGGCCGGGCGTGATGATAGCCGGACACCTTGACGTCGAAAAGTTTCTCCAGCAACCAGACGAGGACCTCCGGATTCTGTTCGGCCAGCTCCAGCGGCGACTCGTGTTCCCCGCTCGGCATGCTGCCAACCATAAAGAACGCGGACAGGAAATAGCAAACACGTAAGAAGCCCATTAATGCCGATTCAATAACCGGACTGAGTTACGCTCGTCTACCCGCTCTCGGGCAAGAAATCGGCCCGAAGAGTCTCCCCGTGAGCCTTCCGGCGGCTAGAGGCGGCCATGGGCGCGAAGTAGCGAGACGGCGTGCGGTGTTCGCGACGCGAGGTGGCGACGGCGGG
This sequence comes from Pseudofrankia coriaricola, assembly GCF_032027725.1. Classification (NCBI taxonomy): domain Bacteria; kingdom Bacillati; phylum Actinomycetota; class Actinomycetes; order Frankiales; family Frankiaceae; genus Pseudofrankia; species Pseudofrankia coriaricola. Next base: position 62,978 of record NZ_JASNFO010000041.1, read on the forward strand.
CCTGGGCGTTCAGGCCGTGAGGTAGCCGTTGCGGACGAGGTAGGCGACCAGCGCGTCCGCGGCCTGCCCGGCGTCCGTCGGGCCGATGATCGTGGGCGGATCGTGGGCGACGAGGGCGCCGGTGAGCGCCAGCAGCCGGTCCCGCGGGGTCGCCCCCGCCGGCGGAGGCACTACCCGGGCCCGCGGGCGGTAGGCACGGACGTCCACGACCTCGACCGCGCCCACCGCGGGCCGCGTCGGGCGGGCGGCGGGGACCGGCGCGTCGCCGGCGGCGAGCAGGGCTGGCAGCGCGGCACGCCGCAGCCGCAGCCCGGCGGCCTCGGCCGAGCAGACCGCCGGGGTCGGCACACGCAGCCGCTCGCGGCGGCCGCCGTCGAGCCGGCGCTCGGCGAGCAGCCAGCCGTCGTCCGTCGGCGTCAGGCTGACCAGGCCGAGGGCCTGCGCGGCGCCGAGAGCGTGCGCGAGCTGCGCGGGCAGCGCGCCGGTGCCGCGGTCGGGGGAAAGGTCGCCGCAGAGCACCAGCGTCGGTTCGCCGACCGTCCGGATCGCGTCGACGAGGACCTCGGCGAGCGCGCGCGTGTCGCCCGCGAGGTCGGCGAGGTAGGCCGCGCGCGGCCCGAACGGCTCCGGGTCGACCGCCGACGCGGCGTTGACCGCCGAGGCGGCACCGGGAGCGGCGCCGTGGCCGTCGGCCTCGTCGTGCGGCGGCCAGGCGACGCGCAGGACCGCAGCGCCCAGCGCCGCCGCGGCGCGCAGCGGGCCCTCGACGATAGGCGAGCCGGCGGCGACCGCGAGCACCCGCCCTGACCAGGCCCGCGCGATCGCCAGCGCGCGCTCCAGCGCCGCCTCGTCCGCCGCCGAGAGCCCGGCGCCGTGCGCCGAGCGTGTCACCACGCCGGTCAGTGGATCGACCTCGGGCCGCAGATCGGTGACCCGCAGGCACACGACGACCAGCGGCCCGCCCCCACGGGCCCCGTCACCTGTCGCGTTCGTCATCGCCGTCCTCCTTTTGACTTCGGGACAAGGGCCGCCGGGCGCGCGAAGGAAGATCATTATCGCGCGCCCTTTGGCCCTCAGCCCTGGCGGAAGACGACGCCCTGGCCGCCGTCGGGGTAGGTCCAGGTGAGCGCGCCCTCGCCGTTGCAGACCATGTAACAGGTGCCGCACTCGAAGCACTGCTCGTAGTTGAACAGGATCCCGCCGTCCGCCGTCGGCGCGAACAGGTTCGCCGGGCAGGCGGTGACGCAGGCGCGGGTGGTACAGGAGCGGCAGACGTCCGAGTCGACGACGATGTGCGCCCGCTCGCCGACCCGGAAGTCGACCGTCGCCATCCGGTCCTCGAACGCGATGTCGCCGAGCCGCCCGCCGCCGCCTTCCGCGGCCTCGGTGGCGGCGGGCGCGGTGGCGGCACCCACCGGCTTCCTGAAACCGAACCGGCTCACCGGAATACCTTCCCGATCCTTAGTCCGTCGCGGGCGAGCTCGCGCAGGCTGACGCCGTTGCGCTTGGCGGCCCGGCGCAGCAGCGCCAGCGCCCCCGGCTTCGGTTCCGGGTTCGTCACCGTGAACAGGCTCTCGACCAGGTCGGCGACGAGCCCCGGGTAGCGGCGCTGGATCCGCTCCGACAGGATGATCTCGGGTGCGCCGCGCAGCCGCTTGTGGTCGGCGAGCACGAACTGCTTCTCCAGCTCGTCCCGGTAGCGGGCCAGCCGCTTCTTCGACGCGTCGCCGGCGGCGGCCGCCTCGGCGGCGACCCGGCCGGCGACCAGGCCGGAGCCGATCGCGAAGTTGACGCCCTCCAGCCAGATGCCGGCGGCGAGCGTCATCCCGGCGGCGTCGCCCGCGATCAGCAGGCCGTCCGTGGCGAGTGCCGGCATGTGGTCGTAGCCGCCCTCGGGGATGAGGTGCGCGGCGTACTCCTTCACCGTCGCCCCGCGCAGGTAGGGCGCGATCGCGGGGTGCGCCTTCAGGTCGGCGATGATCTCCTCCGGCCGGACCTTCGCCGCCGCCAGGCCCGGCAGGGCGAGCACCGCGCCGATGCTGACCGTGTCGCTGTTCGTGTAGAGGAATCCGCCGCCCGGGATGCCGCGGGTGTTGCCGAGCATCTCGATGTCGAGGCCCTCCTGGCCGCGCAGCCCGAAGCGCTCGTCGATCACCTCGCGCGGCAGCGACAGCACCTCCTTGACGCCCAGGGTGTGGTGCTTCGGGTCGGCCTTCGGCAGCAGGCCGGACTCCTTGGCCAGGAACGAGTTGACGCCGTCGGCGGCGATCACGACCCTGGCACGCAGCTCGCCGTCGGTCCGATCGGTGCGCACACCGACGACCCGGCCGGCCGCGTCGCGCAGCAGCCCGGTCGCGACCGTCGAGGTGACCAGCCGCGCGCCGGCGGCGGTCGCCTTGCCGGCGAGCCAGCTGTCGAAGTCGGCGCGGTACGCCGTCATGCCGTTGTACGGCGGGCCGGCCCAGGTCTGGGTGCGGAAGTCGACGGTGAGCGCCTGCGTCTCGGTGAGCACCATGGTCGAGCGGCGGACGACCCAGCGCTCGACCGGCACCTCCTCCCACCAGTTCGGCAGCACCGCGTCGAGGATCCGGCCGTAGATGACACCGCCGTAGACGTTCTTCGAGCCGGGGAACGGGCCGCGCTCCAGCAGGACGACGGACGCGCCGGCGCGGGCGGCGGCCAGCGCGGCCGCGGCGCCCGCGGGCCCGGCGCCGACGACGATGACGTCGACGTCCGCCGGCCGGTCCCCAACGGCCGTGCCGGGGGAGGTACCCGGGCCAGCGTATGGGGCCTGCTCGTCAGCCATGGGTGATCTCCGCACGCGGGTTGGGAACGTCGGCGGCCAGGCTGGCCGGGCTGGCCGGGGGACCGGCGGGGCCGGCGGATCCGGTAGGACCGGGGACGCCGAGACGGCGGGCGAGCTCGACGAGCAGGTCGCCCGCGTCGGTGACCAGGCCGAGGTCCGCCATCGCCGTCATCGGGCAGCTCGGGTCGGTGTTGACGGACACCACGTGGCGTGGCGCGCCCAGGCCCCCGGTGTGCTGGCTCGCGCCGGACACACCGAACGCGATGTAGAGCTCGGGGTCGAGGGTGACACCGGTGGTGCCGATCTGGCGGTCGTAGCCCATCCAGCCGGCGTCGGTGACGACCCGGGTGGCGCCGGCGGACGCGCCGAGCGCCGCGGCCACGCCGGCGAGCAGCTCGAACGCGGCGGCCGGCCCGACACCCGCGAGGCCGCCGTCGCGGGCGACGAGACCGGCGCCGCCGCCGAGCACCCGGCGCGCCTCGCCGAGGTCCATCGTCGCCGGGTCCGGCTCCAGCACTTCGACCACCTCGACGTCGACGATGCCGCCGGGCGCGGCGGGCAGCGCCACCTCGACCGGCACCAGGGCGCCCGCGGACGCCTGCTGGGGAATCTGGCCCGGGCTCGTCGCCGCCCGCGCCGTCGGTTCCGCCGCCGCTGGCGCCCCCGCCTCCACCGGTTCCGCTGGACCGTCGTACACCGACCGCGCACCTGGCAGCAGCGTCGCGACGGCGGGCGCCGCGCACGTCGCCGTGACGAGCAGCCGGCCGTCGACGCGGGCGAGCTCCGCCCGCACCTGACCGTCGCCCGCCAGCCCGGCCTGGACGGCGCCGGCGAGCAGTGGGACGTCGAGCGCGGCGGCCAGCCGCGGCGCGAGGTCGCGGCCGTCCGCGGACGCGGGCAGCACGACGAGGTCCGCGGCGGCGAGCAGCGGGGCGAGCGAGCACGCGAGGGCTCCCGCCCGCAGGCCCGGCCCGGTGTCGGCCCACCAGACCTTGGCCGCCGGGCCGCCGCCGGTGGCCCGGTGCAGCGTCACGGCCGCCTCGGCCGCCCCGGAGCCGACAACCAGCACCTGCCCGCCGGCCTCCGCCACCGCCTCGGCGCCGCCCGGCGGCACCTGCCCGCCGCGCGCGACGACGACCGCCACCGTCCCGGTGACCGTCAGCCCCGGCAGGGGCGCCGGCGTCGTCGCCAGTGCGTCCGGCGCGACGGGTGCCGTCTGGGAAAGCACGGTCTCGGTCATCGCGCGAGGTCCCGGGCGGACGGCGCGGGCATGCCCGCGACGATCAGCAGAACTCCCGCCACAGACGATCACTCTCCATCACGATGTCGTCGAGGATGCCGTGTGCCTCCTCAAGACTGCCCGCTTCGATCTCGGCGGTGAACAGGGCGAGGAACCCCGGCACGACTTCTTCGCCCATGGTCCACTCGATCTCGTAGATCACGCCGCACCCCCTACCCGTGCGCCGTTCTGGCGGGTGCCCACCTGGTGACGGCGCGCCAGCCGGGCCGCCGTTGTCCGCGTCGGCCCGTAACCACGTATGGAGGGCGTCCAGAGCCCTCTGGGCTGGCGCTTCAGCAGCCGCCTCATGCGAGCGCCACCGCCGCGCGCTGGCCCTCGACGACGGCGGCGTGAGCGCGGCGGGGGGACAGGCAGTCGCCGACGCGGTCCAGCGTGAACGGCAGGCCACCCGCTGTGTCGCCTTCGGAGCCCTCCGCGACTGGCCTTCGGCCAGCCTGCCAGCCGCTTTGGGCTGTGTCGCCTTCGGAGCCCTCCGCGACTGGCCTTCGGCCAGCCTGCCAGCCGCTTTGGGCTGTGTCGCCTTCGGAGCCCTCCGCGACTGGCCTTCGGCCAGCCTGCCAGTCGCTTTGGATCGCGCGCAGCGCCTTGTAGAGCGAGTCCTCGGCCCGCTGGTGCACCGCGCAGACGACCCAGTCGACGGTCCTCGTCTGGTCGGTCCCGGTGGGGTGGTGCTGCAGGTTGAGCACCACACCCTCGCCGTCCGGCGCCGGCGCCGCGCCCATGGGCACGAGGTCCGTGGCCTGGGTGACGCCGCGCGCCGCCGCCTTCACGTTCCACTGCTCCATGTCGAGGGTGACGCCCAGGTCCTGGCCGACGACCATGCCGTTGGAGATGACCTCGACCCGGCAGCCCCGGTCGGCGAGGAGCTCCGCGACCGACGTCGCCTGGTGGAAGCCCAGCTCGTCGACGACGACCACCGTGCCGGCCGGGACCGCGCGGCCCTCCAGCACGTCACGGACGTCGACGACCCGCGGGTGCCCGCCGGCCCACCACGGCGCGTTCGGCGCCGCGCCGGTCGCGAGGATCACCGCGTCCGGCTTCTCGGCGAGTAGTAGGTCCGCGTCCACCTCGGTCGACAGCTTCACGTCGACGCCGACGCGCTGCGCGTGGGCGACGAGGTTGCGGGTGATGTCGAGGAACTCGGCGCGGCTCGGCACGCTCGCCGCGAGCAGCACCTGGCCACCCAGCCGGTCGGACCGCTCGAACAGGGTGACGTGGTGGCCGCGCCCGGCGGCGGTGACGGCGGCCTGCAGCCCGCCCGGCCCGCCGCCGACGACGAACACCCGCCGGCCGCGCCGCCGCGGCGCCGGCAGCGGCACCGCCTCGCGGCCGGTGCGCGGGTTCTCGATGCAGCCGAGCCAGCGGTTCAGACCCATCCGCCCGACGCACTCCTGGTTGCACGACAGGCAGGTGCGGATCTCGGTGGCGTGCCCGGCGCGGGCCTTGGCGACGAAGTCGGCGTCGGCGATCTGGCCGCGCACGACGCCGATGAGGTCGGCCTGGCCGGCGGCGAGGGCCCGGTCGGCCTGCAGCGGGTCCTTGAACCGGCCGACACCGACGACCGGCAGCGACACGGCGGCGCGGATCGCGCTCGGGATGAACATCGCGTAGCCCGGCGGCACCTGCATGCTCGCCTCGATCATGTAGAGCGTGGCGGTGGCGACGCCGATCGAGGTGTTGATGTAGTCGACCTTGCCCTGCGCCTCGACCATCTGGGCGATGGCGACGGCGTCCTCGATCGTCGTCCCGCCCTCGATCAGCTCGTCGCCGCAGATCCGCACCCCGAGCACCCTGCCCGGGCCGATCGCGGCGCGGACCGCGTCGACGATCTCCAGCAGCAGCCGGGCCCGGTTCGCGAGCGACCCGCCGTAGGCGTCGGTCCGCTTGTTGGTGGCGGGGGAGAGGAAACCGCGCACGATCGACGAGTGCGAGCACTGCAGCTCGATGCCGTCGAACCCGCCGGCCATGCAGTGCTCGGCGACCAGCCCGTAGCCGGCGACGACCTCGCGGATCTCGTGCGGCTCCAGCGCCTTGGGCACCTCGCGGAACAGCGGGTCCGGCACCGGGCTCGGCGCCCACACCGGCTGGCGGGAGAACATGCTCGACGCCTGGCCGCCGTTGTGGTTGATCTGCGCAAGGATCGGCGTGCCGTGGGCGTGCACCGCCTCGGTGATCCGCCGGTAGCCGGGGATGACGGCCGGGTTGAAGCCGTGGATCAGCTTCTCGTAGGGCCAGTCGGTCGGGTGGGTCGAGTGCTCCTCGGTGATGATGAGCCCGGCGCCGCCGGCCGCGCGGGCGGCGTAGTAGGCGGCGTGCTGCTCGGTCGGCATCCCGTCGGCGGCGTAGTTCGTCAGGTGCGCCGAGAACACGACCCGGTTGCGCACCGTCAGCGGCCCGATCCGCAGCGGGCTGAACAGGTACTGGTACCGCCCCGTCGCGCTCATCGCGCCGCCCCTTCCGTCGTGCCCCCGGCGCCGACCAGCGCGCGCCGGGGCCTGCCGGTCGTGGTGGTGGCGACCTCCAGGGCGCGGCGGCGGCCCTCGAGGACGGCCTCCAGCACGCCGCGCGGGGCGACGCAGTCGCCGGCCCGCGGCGTGCCGGGCCGCCGCAGGTAGAGCGCCTCCATCGGGAGGCGGTGGCCGCAGTCGACGAGGACGGCGCAGGGGATGGCGCGGCGGGCGCCAGTCCAGATGTCCTCCAGCACCACCCGGCCATCGGCGGCCTCGCGGACCAGCGCGCGCAGCTCGCGGCGGACGCCCGCCTGGGCGAGGCGGGTGTTGGCCGGGGCGAGGTCGCCCGTGAGCGACAGCAGCGTGCCGGCGACCTGGTCGGGGGCGACCAGCGCGACCTCGCGGCCGGCGCCGGCCAGCCACTCCGCGATCCCGACGGCCACCGGGCCGCCGACCGGGTCGTGGACGACCACCGGTCCCTCGGGCAGGACGCCCACGCCGCCGTCGAGCAGCGCCAGCGCCGAGAAGACCGGGACCGTGGCCGCTCCGGGCGGCGCTGGGTAGACCCGGCCCGCCGACACCGAGCCGGTGGCGAGGATGACCGCCTGGCCGGCCGTCTCGGCGGCGTCCAGGTCGGCGGCGGTGACCGTCTTCTCGAACAGGAACCGCACCCCGAGGCGGGCGCACTCGGCGGCGAGCCAGTCGGTCAGCAGCGCGAGCCGTTCCCGGCCCGGGCCGACGGCGGCGGTGCGCAGCGCGCCGCCGAGCCGCTCACCCGCTTCGGCCAACGTGACGCTGTGGCCGCGCGACGCCAGCACCCGGGCGGCCTCCAGCCCGGCCGGCCCGCCGCCGACGACGAGAACCTCGCGCGGCCGCGGGTCGGTGCCCTCGGCAATGTCATTAGACGGTCTCCGTCGGCGGGAGGCTTCGCCCATTGTCCCGCCGACTTCGACCGGAGGGTCCTCGGTCTCGTGGCCGCTTCGCGGCTCGCCGACGCAGCTGACGATCGGGTTGCGGTTGTCGCGGACCCGGCAGGCCTGGTTGCACAGCAGGCAGGGCCGCACCCGCTCCGCGTGCCCGGCGCGGGCCTTGGCGACCAGCTCCGGGTCGGCGATCTGCGCCCGGGTCATCTCGACCAGATCCGCGACGCCGTCCGCGAGCGCCGCCTCGGCGGCGGCGACGTCGACGACGCTGCCCTGCAGCACGAACGGCACCCGCCCCGCCGCCGCCGTCCGCATCGCCGCGCACAGGTCGCGGTTGAACGTCGGCTCGGTATGCGACGTCGGCCGGTAGGCGGTCGTCGAGTAGGGCCCGCCGCGCGTCACGACCAGCAGGTCGAGCAGCCCGAGTCCCGCGAGCGCGTCCACCTGCTCGGCGGCCTGCTCGGGGGTGACCCCGGCCCACGGCGCCAGCTCGTCGCAGCACAGCCGCAGTGAGAGGATCCCGTCCGGGCCGAGTGCCGCGCGCACCGCGGTGAGGACCTCGCGGGTGAGGCGCAGCCGGTCGGAGCCGTAGCCGTCGCCGCGGTGGTTCGTCAGCCCGGAATGGAACTGGCGCAGCAGCGCGAGCGGGCCGGCGTCGATCTCGACCCCGGCCAGGCCCGCGGTCGCGGCGAGTTCGGCGGCGGCGGCGAAACCAGCGACGACCGCGTCGATCCCGTCCTGCTCCAGCTCGGCCGGGAGCTCCCTGCTGGCCGCGTCGGCGACCGGCGAAGGCGCCCACAGCACCGACTGCGAGTACGCGCTCGAGCCCTGCCCGCCCGCGTGCCCCAGCCCGGCGAGCACCAGGGTGCCGTGCGGGCGGACCGCCGCGGCGAGCGCTGCCCAGCCGGGGCCGCAGTCGGCGGCGAGCGGGGCGCGCTCGTAGGGCCAGTCGTCGGCGGTTACGGACGCCGTCTCGGTGACGACGACGCCGGCGCCGCCCGCCGCGCGGCGGGCGTAGTAGGCGACGTGGCGGTCGGAGATGTCCCGGCGGCGGGCCAGGTTCGTCTCGTGCGGGCCGAACAGGACGCGCGACGGCGCGGTGTGCTCGCGCAGCGTGAACGGCTCCGTGAGCGCCAGGCTCGCGGACCGTGCCACCGCCCGCGCCGGAGGCGCCACCGAAAGTGGTGCCACGGGCACCCCGTCGGTGTCACCGTCGATCGGGTTCATGCTGTGGCCATACCGTGATGTCCGTCCACATCGCAATGGTTGGTCGCCTCCCGGGACGGGAGGTGACCGCGGCCCGCCCGGTTGTGACACCCGATGTCACAACTTGACGGGTGACAGGAAGCATATTGGCACCCGATGCCAAAGGAAAGGGATCGGTCGATGCGTTCCGCGACCCCGGCTCCGCGCGAGCGGCCACACAGCGCGACAACGGCCGACGCTCGCGGGGGTGGCAAGGCCGGCGGGGACGGCACGGTTCGCGGGGATGACGTGGCTCCTGGGGATGACGCCAGCCGGGGGGATGGGTCCAGGGTGAGCGGCGGACGGGCCGGGCGCCGGCCGGTGACGAGCGCGGCCGAGCTCGAACGGCACGCTCTGATGATCTTCGAGGAGCGCGGGTTCGACGCGACCACGGTCGACGACATCGCGGCCGCGGCCGGCATCGGGCGGCGCACATTCTTCCGGTACTACGCGTCGAAGAACGACGTCGCCTGGGGAGAGTTCGACGCCCACCTGGAGACGATGCGCGCGGGCCTCGCGGCCACGCCGCCCGACGTGCCCGTGCTCCCGGCGCTGCGCCGGGCGATCCTGGACTTCAACACCTACCCGGCCGCCGAGGCGGACTGGCACCGGCGGCGGATGGCGCTCATCCTGCGCACCCCTGCCCTGCAGGCGCACTCCATGTTGCGCTACGCCCGGTGGCGGGCGGTCGTCGCCGAGTTCGTCGCCGAACGTACCGGGCGCGGCGAGGGCGCGCTCGAGCCGCAGGCCGTGGCCTGGGCCTTCCTCGGCGTTGCGATCGCCGGCTATGAGGAGTGGCTCGTCCGTGCCCGCGCCGATCTGATCCCTATCCTCGACCGGGCGCTCGGGCTGCTGGTGGACGGTCTCGAGCGCTCGCTGTAGGCCAAAGGGGGCGCGAAAATGGCGAAGCCTCGCGCCCACGGAGGCCGTCAGGCAGCCTCCAGCCCCCGGGCGAGACGGACGCCTCCGCGAGGACCCGCCAGGAACGGCCGCCGCCGCGCGGCCGACCGTCACGCGTGGTAGACACTTGGCTTCAACGCAGTTACTAAGCGTAGTCGACTGTCGCCGCTGCCTGGGCGGAAAGGGGAACAACCATGCCGTCGAAGGCGCGAACGACGACCGCCAGCCCTGACGGGAGCAACCCGGCCAGGACCACGCGGACCGCCGCGTCGCCCGCGACGCGTTCGACGGCCGCGCGTCCGACCGCCACCCGTTCGACCGGCGCGCGTTCGGCGGCAACGCGTTCGGCGGCGGCTCGCCCGGCGGCCCGGGGGACCTCGTCGCGCGCGGCCGCCGCCAGCACCAGCACGGCCGGCGCGGCAAAGCGGCCCGCGTCGTCGACCGGCCGGGCGACCGTCCGGCGTGGCCGTCAAGCCGCCTCGGAGGCGAACAGCATGGGCATGGCGGAGCAGACGCCGGTGGCCGAGGACTGGTACCGCCGCGGCGTCATGGACGCGGTCTCGCGTGAGCAGGAGGCGGTCGCCGCCTCGTTCCGGCTGCCGTTCCTGCGGGTCAACGTCGAGCGGCCCCGCCGCCGCCGCGCCCCCGTGATCGAGCCCGCCGCGATGCGGGAGGAGGCGGACCGGGCCGGCGCCGAGGGCTGGCGGATCGGCCGCTTCGAGCTGCCCTCGCCGCGCAAGACGGCCTACTACCTGGGGCTCGGCGCGCTGGCCGCGTTCGAGGTGGTCGAATGGCCGGTCGCGGCCGCGGTCGCGGCGGGCACCTGGGTGGCCCAGCACACCAGGCCGGAGGCACCGGCCGCCGGCACCGCGCCCTGGGAGCTTCTGCACCGTGGCGGCGGGCACGGCCACGACGAGCACAGCGAGAACGGGCATGCCGGCCCCGCGGCCATGGCCGGCGCCCACACGCACAACGGCCACTCGCGCCGCCGCACGTCCGCGGGCAGCTGACGGGTGGTCGCCCTGCGCCCGCCCGGGCTTGCGCTGCCTGGGCGCGCTGGCCTCGCGCGGGCGCTGGCCGCTCCCGCGATCGCGGCGCGCGCGCTGCCCAACCCAGGCCGGGTGGCGCGCGCGCTGCCCCGTCCTGGTCGGGTGGCGGCGGCGTTGCCCAGCCCTGGTCAGGTGGCGCGCGCGTTGCCGAGCCCTGGTCGGGTGGCGGCGGCGTTGCCGAGCCCTGGTCAGGTGGCGCGCGCGCTGCGGCATGAGCTGGCGCATCCGGACCGTCGGCCCCGGCGGGTGTGGCACGAGGACGGCGCCGCGCACATCGAGCTGATCGGCGCGGCCCGCACCGGCGGCACGGCGGCGCACGCGGCCGTCCGCGCCGCGCTGCGCCGGCTCGCCGGCGTCGACTGGGCCGAGGTCGACGAAGGTCTCGGCCAGGTGCTCATCGGGTTCGACGGCGAAGAGATCGAGGTCTCGGAGCTGATCGACGCCGTCACCGAGGTCGAACGCGCGCTGCACGCCGAGTCCGGCGGCGGCCAGGGCCCGGCCCGGGCCCCCGAACGTCATCCCGCGGAGACCGACCCGCTGCTCGCGGAGACCGTCGCGCTCGCCACCGACGCCGCCGCCTTCGGCGTCGCGATGGCCGGACGGCTCGTCCGGCTGCCGGCGGTGCCCCGTGCCGCCGGCGCGGTCGTCGCGCTCGTGGACGGTCAGCCCCGGGTGCGCGCCGCCCTCGCCGACCGGATCGGGCCGACGGCCTCCGACCTGACGATCGGGCTCGCCAGCGCCTGGGTCGGCGCGCTCACCCAGCAGCCGGACGTGCTCGCGGTCGCCATGGTCCGCCGGGTCGCGCGGGTCGCCGAGCTGCGCGCCGGCGCGCGGGTGTTCGACCAGCGGGCCCCTCAGCTGACCGCGGACACCGCGCGGCGGGCCCGACCCGACAGCGACCGCGCCGACGCCGACGAGCCGGCCGCCGTCCGTGCCGGCGCCTCCCGCGCCGATGGCGGTGGCCGCGCCGGCGCCGCCTGGCGTGACCGGCCGGTGCCGCTGCCGGACGGACCGGTCGAGCTGGCCAGCGCGCGGCTCGCCGTCGCCGGGCTGGCGCTCGGCGGCGCCGGGCTCCTCGTCGGCCGCTCGCCGCGGCTCGCCGGGGAGCTGATGCTCGCGACGCTGCCGCGCGCGGCCAGGGCGGGGCGGGACGTGTTCGCCGCGACGGCGGGCCGCCGGCTCGCCGGCCGCGGCATCGTCCCGCTGGACGCCGGGTGCCTGCGCCGCCTCGACCGGGTCGACACCGTGATGGTGTGCGCGTCGGTGTTGCTGGGTGACAGCGCCCGGGTGCTGTCCGCCACCGACGCCGCGACCTGGAACCGGGTGGAGGCCATGCTCGGCGGCCTCGACCCCCACCGCGCATTCCGGCCAGGAGACATGGTCGCCCGCGCCGGCGGCGGCCGGCTCGTCGCCGCGCACTACGCCGGCCGCCGCCGCGCCGCCGACCCCGGCGGGCTGCCGCTGCTGCTGTGGCATGGACAGACCAGCACCCAGGCGCTCGCCGGGGTCACGCTGGACGGCCACGCCGAGGCCGTGCTGCGGGCCGCGCGCGGCTGCGGCCGGGTCGTACTGACCGAGCACGCCAGCGTCGCCGACGTCGCGGGCCTCGCCGACGTGACCCTGCCCACCGGGCCGCCCGGCCCGGCCCCCGCGCCGCGGCCGTCCCGGTCGGCGGGCGGCCTCGCCGCCGAGGTCCGGCGGCAGCAGGCCGCGGGCGCCGGGGTGTGCGTCGTGGCCGACGCCGAGGGCGACGAGGCGCTGCGGGTCGCCGACGTCGGCGTCGGGCTGGCCCGCGCCGGCAGGCGGCCGCCCTGGTCCGCGGACCTGCTGTGCGGCCCGGAGCTCACCGACGTCTGGCGGGTGCTGCGGCTGCCGCCGTACGCCGCCGCGACGAGCCGCCGAGCCGCCACGCTGTCCGTGTCCGGCTCGGCGCTCGCGGCGCTCACCACCGTCGTCGACGGGCCGGACGCCCGGCCGACGGGCCTCCGGCTCGCCCTCGTCAGCGGGCCGGTGACCGCCGCGGCGGCGACAGCCATGGCCGCCGGGCTCGTCGCGGCCCTGCGCGCGGACCGGGCCACGCCGCCGCCACCAACCCTGCACACCGACTGGCACGCGCTGACGGCCGACACGGCGCTGCGCCGGCTGCGCGGCGCCGCCGGCGTGGGCGGCGGACCGGCGCGGGCGGCGGCAGCCACCTCGCCGACCGGCGGGTCGTCACCGACCGGCGGGTCCTCCGCGGCCCGGCGCCGACTGGACGCGGTCGGCGCCCGGCTCGGTGCCGGCCGCGCGCGGGCGCTGGTCGCGAACGGCCAGCTCACCGGGACCGTCACGCGGGCGGTCGGTGGCCGGATGGCACTCGCCGGCACGGGCGCCAGCCGCTACGTCACCGCGGTCGTCGCGGACCTGACCGACCCGCTCGTGCCCGTGCTGCTCGTCGGGGCGGCGGCGAGCGCCGTCCTCGGCTCTACGACCGACGCCCTGCTCGTCTCCGCGGTGTCCGTGGCGAACGCGGCGATGAGCGGCGCGCAACGGGCGCACGCCGAGGGAGTGCTCGCCAGGCTGATCGACCGGAACGTGCCGATGGCGCGCGTCGTGACCGGCGGCGGCGAGACGGAGACCCGCCGGGCCGACACGCTGGTGCCCGGCGACGTCATCGAGCTGGGCGCGCACGACATGGTGCCGGCGGACGCGCGCCTGCTGCGGGCCGAGGCGCTTGAGGTGGACGAGGCGACGCTGACCGGGGAGTCCCTGCCGGTGACCAAGGGCGTCGAGCCCACCCCGGCCGCCGAGATCGGCGACCGCGACTGCATGGTCTACGAGGGAACGACCGTGCTCGCCGGCACCGGCCGGGCCGTCGTCGTCGCGACGGGCGAGGCCACCCTCGCGGGCCGGGCCGGCGTCGTGGCCTCGGCCCACACGGCCGGCCCCGTCGGCGTGCAGGCCAGGCTCGGTGAGCTGACCCGGCTCGCCCTGCCGGCGACGGGGCTGTCGGGGCTCGCGGTCGCGGCGCTTGGCTCGCTGCGGGGCGCGCCGGCCAGGTCGGCGCTCAGCTCCGGCGTCGCCGTCGCCGTCGCCGCGGTGCCCGAGGGCCTGCCGCTGGTCGCGACGGTCGCGCAGGTCGCCGCGGCCCGCCGGCTCGCGAAGCTCGGCGTGCTGGTGCGCTCCTCGCGGGTGGTGGAGGCGCTCGGCCGCGCCGACGTCGTCTGCTTCGACAAGACCGGCACGCTGACCGAGGGCCGGCTGCTGCTGCGCGCCGCCGCCGTGCCCGACGCGGCCGGCCGGTGGCGGACGGTGCCCGTGCCCGCCCCGGGGACGGACGACGCGACGGACGCGACGGAGGTGCCGGACGGAACGGCCGTCCGGATGCTGGCGGTGGCGGCCGCGGCCTGCCCGCCGCCGGAGGGCCGGGTGCCGCACGCGACCGACCGGGCCGTGCTCGACGCGGTCGTCGGGCGGCCCGAGCTGGTGAGGGCGCTGGTGGGCGAGCGGGTGGACGAGAGCCCGTTCGAGACGGCCCGGGGCTACGCGTCCACTCTCCTGCGCACGGCCGACGGGCCGGTGCTCACCCTCAAGGGCGCGCCCGAGGTGGTGCTCGGCCTCGTCGACCTGGACACGGCCAGGCTCGCGTCGGCCCGGGCCACCGCCGGCCGGCTCGCCCGCCAGGGCCTGCGGGTGCTCGCGGTGGCCGAGTCGGTCCCGGGGAGCCAGCCGGCCTCCGCCGTCGACCTGAGCTCGCTTCGCCTGCTGGGGTTCATCGGCATCGCGGACAGCCCGCGCCCGTCCGCCGCGCCGGGGGTGCGCCGCCTCCTGGATGCCGGCCTGCGGGTCGTCGTCGTCACCGGCGACCATCCCGAGACCGCCTCGGCGATCGCGCGGGAGGTCGGCGTCCCCGGCGCGGAACGAGTGGTCACGGGCGCGCAACTGGACCGGCTCACCGACGACGGCTACGCCGCGCAGGTCGGCGCCGCCGCCGTGTTCGCCCGCATCTCGCCGGAGCAGAAGGTGCGGCTGGTCACGACCTTGCAGCGGCTGGGGAAGGTGGTGGTGATGACGGGCGACGGGACGAACGACGCCGCCGCCATCCGGGCCGCCGACGTCGGCGTCGCCGTGCGCGGCCGGGGCACCGCCGCCGCCACGGGCGCCGCCGACCTGCTGCTCACGGACGCCGAGGTCACCCGTCTCGCCGACGCCGTGCTGGCGGGCCGCCGGATGTGGCGCTCGGTGACCGATGCGGTGTCGGTGCTCGTCGGCGGCAACGCCGGGGAGATCGCCTTCACGCTGCTCGGGACGGCGATCGCCGGGGAGGCGCCGCTGCGCCCGCGCCAGTTGCTGCTGGTCAACCTGCTCACCGACATGGCACCGGCGATGGCGCTCGCCGTGCGCTCGCAGGAGGACCGCGGACGAGGCGACCACGGCGACTCCCGGCCGGCGGACTGGCCGCGGCCAGCCAGCGGCGCCGGCGTGGGGGGGGGGGGGGGGGGGCCCCGCCGCCGCCCCCCCCCGCCGGGGTGGGTTTGGGGGCCGGCGCCGGCGCCGGCGCCGACTCCGACGCGGTCGCGGGCCGCTGGCTCAGCGGGCCGCTGCGCCGCATGCTGCTGGTCAGAGGCGCGACGACGACCGCCGGCGCGACGGCGGCCTGGCTGATCGGCCGATACACCGGCACGCCGCGGCGCGCGTCGACGATGGGGCTGCTCGCGCTGGTCACGACCCAGCTCGGCCAGACGCTGATGCTGGCCGGCCGGGACCCGCTGGTGATCACCACCGCGCTCGGGAGCATGTTGGTGCTGGCGGCGCTGGTCCAGACGCCGTTCCTGTCCCGGCTGTTCGGCTGCCGCCCGGTCGGGCCCGTCGGCTGGTCGGTGGTGCTCGCGTCGGCGACGCTCGCGACGTCCGCTGCCTGGCTCTACGAGCGTCGTCGTCGTCGCTCGCTCGGCCCGGTCGGCGCCGCCGCTCTCAGCAAGCCTCGCGTGCGCCGTGACGCGTCCGTGACGCCCCCGGTCTCCGCCGAGAGCGGCGCGGACGTGGCGCCGACGCCGGTGGGCTCCGCGGGCGGCCGCGGGCCGGGCCCGGCGGCCGCGTCCCGCGACGGTCGGGCACCGGGTCTCTCACTGACGTTGCCCCCGTTCGGGCGTCCGCTGTTTCCGGGCCGGCCGACCGCGCCGGGGCCCAAGCGGACGCGGCTGCCGGGCGTCGCCGCCAACGGCGGACCTGGTGCTGGCAGCGGGGCGGTGGCTGGCGGCGGGGCAGTGGCCGGCAGCGGAACGACGGCTGGCGCTGGGCCGGCGGCGGCCCGTGGCAGAACCGCGAAACCGCCGCCTCAGCGGGTGGCATCGTCGACGTAGCCGAGGTGGTCGGCTGTCCAGCGGCGCAGGGTCCGACAAGAAGGCAGGGCCCGGCCGCTCAGGATCTGCGAACGGTGGCTGACGAGTCGCCAGGCTGGCGAGTCGTCGGGCCGGTGGGCTGGCGAGCCGGCGGTCGGGTCAGCGGGTGACGGGGCCGATGTAGCTGCCGGGGTAGGCCTCGCGGCGTTGGTCGGCGACGGGGCCGCCCGGCCAGTCGATGCGCACCGGGTCGCGGTCGTCGGGCGGCGTGACCAGCAGGTAGCGCGCGTCGAAGACCGGCATCGCCTCGGCGGGCGGGGCGTCGCCCGCGGGCGGCGTGGTCTGCGGCGCCGGTGCGGCGAGGTATGTGAGGACCGCCGCCGCGCCGCCGCCCGGCGGAAGGCGCAGGGAGGCGGGCATGGCGGTCGTGCGGCGCGGCAGGTCGTAGGAGTCGCCCGCGGCGGTGACGAGCGTCGCGCCCGGGAACCCGTACATCGCGCAGGTCCGCGGCGTGCCGTTGGTAAAAGTGATCATGAATGCGAGCTGGGTCAGCCCCGGCGCGAGCGTGGTGACCTGGGTCGGCGTGCCGAGCCGCACCGTCAGGCCCGCGCCGGTGCACCGCGCCGCGCCGGCCGCCCCGGCCGGCCAGGCCGCGCCGTCGACGGTGGTGCCGTCCGTGGCGGCACCGTCGGTGGTGAACGGCTCACCGGTCGTCTCGGTCTCGGCCACGGTCGACGGCGTCGCGTCGGCGTCGGCGCCGTTGTCGGCGGGAGTCGTCGCGGCCGGGATCGCGGCCGCCAGCGGTGAGGGCGTCTGCGCCGGGGACGACGGGATGTCGAAGTCGGCGGACGGGTCGGGCTGCGAGCAGCCGCCCGCCACGCCCAGCGCCAGCGCGGCCGCGCACGCGGCCGTCGCGGCCGTCGCGGCGCGGCGCCGCGTTCGGGCGCTCCGCTGGTCCATCGTTAGCTCCCGGTTGTCCCGCCCCTGGACGGGGCGCCTGACCTGGGAGTGTTCGGCCCGACCGGCCGGCTTTCCGCCAGGCGCGGCGCCGTGGTCCGCGTGCGTATGCGACCGGCCGGCAACACCCGCTCTCGGCCCCTCCGGGCTGATCCGTCCATTAAGGCGCCGTTTTGCCAGAGCGCCGTCACCCCGGATCCGACGCTGGCCCTGATCTCGCGCCGACGCGACTGCCGGCGGCGCTCTGATCGCTGTCCGCGCCCTTCGGGGGTCGTGGACCGGGCTTGTTGGCGACCGCCTGAGGGCACTGACGACGATCAGCGCCCGGCGGGGCGTGTGGAGCCCGCCTACGGTCCGGGCCGGGTCGGGGACCGGGACCGGGACCGGGTCAGTCCAGGATCCGGCCGAGGCCGGTCTCGAACTGGTCGGTGAGGTCGGCGTGCAGGTAGGGCGCGGCCCCCGCCAGCTCCGGGTAGCGGGAGCGCGGCGGGTTGACGGTCGGCATCGGCGCGCCGACCCGGTCCGTCGCGATGTTCTCCGCCAGGTGGCGCGCCTCCACCAGCGCGTGGCCGACGACGAAGAACAGCAGCGTCTGCCAGGTCGCCCCGGCTTCCGCCTCGGTCCGGCCGGTGGCACGCAGGGCGCCGAGAGCGTGCTCCATCCGGTCCCACCATGAGCCGGCGCCCGGCGGCTGGCGCAGCACCGACGGTGCGAGGGTCGGGTAGCGCAGCAGCTGGCGGCGCAGCTGGCGCAGGTTCTCCCGCAGGTCCGCCGCCGGGTCGCCGGTCGCGGGCAGCGGCTCCTCGCCGCGGATCAGCAGGTCGGCGAGCGCGTCGAGCAGTTCGTTCTTGTTCTGGAAATGCCGGTAGATCGCGGTCGGGTCGACGCCGAGCCGCGCGCCGAGGGCGCGCATCGACAGGGCGTTCACCCCGCCGATGTCGACGATCTCCCGGGCGCTGTCCAGCAGCACCTGCTGGGACAGCGTCCCGCGCGGCGTCCGCCGCGCGGCCGCGCTGACCGTCACCCGGCCGCTCGCCGCGCCCGCTCCCGGTTCGTCGGGCCCGGAGTCGTCCGGTTCGAGCTCGTTGTCGTCCGACATCGCCATCCACCTCGGTTCCGCCGGCACGCGTCGGCGCGCCGCGATCGCCCATCCGATCACCTGCACTGTAGACAACGCTGTTGACGACGTCCCGGCGGCGCGCGGAAGGATTTTCGTCAACTGCCGCGAAACGTAAGAGGCGGGCGGAGTCCGGCCGGCCGCCGGTCACTCGAACGTGGCTGTCGAGAATGTCGGGCTGGGCCTGCGCCCGTGCTCCCGAGATGCTGTCGTCTCGGGTCCCGGTACTCGGGTGAACCGGGGTCTACCAGCGTCGTTGTGGCGATGGTCCGTGAACACCGCTGCCACCCGTCCGGGATGAGCGCGGTGCGTCGGCGGTTCGCTGGCAACGCTCATCCGGCACGGTTCGGCCGATCGACGTACATCCGGGCGACCGAGGAGGAAGCTGGAAGACGGGCGGGGTGGAGTTGGAATGGATCCGCGTCGTCACCGTTGAAGCAGACGAGGCTGAAGAAGCAACCGAGGCCCGACCGGTTACGACCCGACGGCAGAGGCAATCGACGCGGGTGGACCGGGCGGCGCGGTGCGAGCGGCCGGCACGGTCGGCATGGGCGACCCGCCTGACCTGCCGCGGCGGCGCTCGGTCCGCGCTGTGGCGGACGTTGCCCCGGCCCCTCGCGGCGACGCGGTGGGTCGGGCTGGCCACGATTTTGCGGGCAAGGCAGGACTATGCCGGCAGGTGCCACCCGCTGGCAAGCCCGTGACGCGACAATGCGGTGACGGCCGAGGCCGTCGCCCTGGCAGGATCCTGGCCGAAGGAGGTGCGACCATGCGGCACTGTTACTCCTGGAGAGTGACCATGCCGCGTATGGGCGCCCCCGGAGGGGGTCAACACACCAGTGGGGAGGTCTCGGCCCATGCTCGACCCGAGTGAGCTCTACGAGGTCCACGGTGACCTGCCCGACTTGGGGCGGCCGGTGATGCTCGAGACGATGACCGGCGTCGTCGACTCCGGCAACGCGATCCGGCTCGCGCACGAGCACCTGCTGACGACGCTGGAGCACCAGGTCATAGCGACGTTCGACATCGACCTGCTGCTGGACTATCGGTCTCGGCGTCCGGCGATGACGTTTGTCGAGGACCACTGGGAGCACTACGAGGACCCGGTACTGGCCCTCTACATGCTGCGTGACCGCGCCGACACGCCGTTCCTGCTGCTCGCGGGCCCCGAGCCGGACCTGATGTGGAAGCGTTTCTCAACCGCCGTCCGTGAGCTGACCAGACGGATGAACCTGCACCTGTCCGTCGGCCTTAACGCCATCCCGATGGCCGTGCCCCACACCCGCCCGACCGGGCTGATCGCGCACGCCACCCGCAAGGACCTGATCGCCGGCTACGAGCCGTGGGTGCGCCAGGTCCAGGTTCCGGGCAGCGCCGGCCACCTGCTGGAGTACGAGTTCGGCAGGGAGGGACGCGACGCGATGGGCCTCGCGGCGCTCGTCCCGCACTACCTGAACCAGACGGACTTCCCGCAGGCGACCGAGGTGCTGCTGACCTCGGTCTCCAAGGCGACCGGGCTGATGCTGCCCCTGGACGGCCTGCGCTCCGCCGGCGAGGCGGTGCGCGGCGAGGTCGACCAGGAGCTCGCCAAGGGCGGCGAGATGGCGTCGCTCGTGCATGCGCTGGAGGAGCAGTACGACGCCTACAAGCGCGGCAAGGACAGCGGCGGCCTGCCGACCGTCAACGCCGAGGACCTGCCGTCCGCCGACGAGCTCGGCGCCGAGCTGGAGCGCTTCCTGGCCGAACAGTCCGAGACCGACGGCCCGACCTCGCCCTGACGCTGGAAACGGTCCTCCGGGCGCGCGGGTTTCCCCGAGCCCGGCACGGCCACCCCGGAGTTCCCTACGGGCCGGCGGGCCGGACCGTTTCCTCTCCGTGCTAGCGGACGTTTTCGATGACCTCGGCGAAGGCGGCGAGCGTCTCGGGCGCCGAGAAGTCGGTGAACCAGGCGTAGGCGCGGTCGACGCCGCGGGCGGCGAGTCCCTCGAAATAGGCCGTGAGCTCGGTGGGAGTGCCGATGACCAGACCGCCGCCGGCTCCCATCGCGCCGAACCGGCGCTGGGCGAGCACGGTGATCTCGTCGCGCTGGGCCGGCGAGGCGTCGGCGGGGATGAGGGTGACCAGCTGTTGGACGGAGACGCGGGCCTTGCCAGCGCGGGGGCGCAGCTCGTCGAGCTGGTCCAGCCTGCCGATCTGGATGTTCCACCAGTCGGCGTACTCGGCGACGAGCGCCAGCGTGCGCGGGCCGGTGCCGCCAATGGTGATCGGGATCGGCCGGGTCGGAACTGGCAGCGCCATGGCGTCGCGCAGCGTGACGTGCTCACCCTGGTAGTCGGCGCGCTCGCCACTCCAGAGCAGGCGCAGGACGGCGAGTGTCTCGGCCAGCCGCTCGACGCGGGTCCGCGGGGTCGCGTCGCCCACTCCGTAGCGCTCGAGCTCGGCTGGCACGGAGCCCCAGCCAATGCCGAGCTCGAAGCGACCGTCGCTGGCGTGGTCGAGCGTGACGGCCTGCTTCGCGAGCAGGACCGGATGACGGAACATGTCGCACAGCACCAGGTGGCCGACCGTCAGCCGTTCGGTCTTCGCCGCCACCCAGGTCGCCGCCGTCATCGCCTCGAACATCGATGTACCCGCCGCCATGGGTGGCGCGAGGTGGTCCATCAGCCCGATGCCAGCGAATCCCGCCTGCTCAGCGTTGCGCGCCCGCTCGACGATCTCGGGCATCGTCATCCGCATCTGCGGCAAGTACAGATGGAATTCCATCCCGCCTCCTCGGCCGGCCCCGCCCGCCATATCCACGCGCCTCGTTGCACATCCGTGCCATACCGGCCGACCTTCGCCTGTCGCCTGTCGGCCCGGAACGCACCAAACCACGGCTCGCCAGGCCCGCGCCACCGACCCACCACTGGCCACCGGCCACCGACCCACCACCGATCTGGTGTCGCCCCCGCCAATGTTCGTCCGTCAGCACGCGACTGGTAGATCACCACCACCGTGTCGCCGTGGTCGTGGATCGGGCCAAATCGCGACCGCGACAACATGCCCGCGGTGATCATGAACCGTCGTGAACCGGGGGACCTTGCTGTCGCGGTACTCAGGAAGGGGATGGGCACGGGGCTCGGGTGGCGCAAGGATGCACCTCGTCGAGACCCGGCCAGGTGACCGACCGGCCGCCCAGCCGCGCGCGATTGCGCCTGTGTCTGGGTATGCAGGGGCTTGAACACGATGAGGTGGGCTGGATGGGTAACGACATCGTGCCGTTCAAGGTCGCGATTCCGGAGGAGGACCTCGCCGACCTGCGGCGGCGGCTGACGGCGGCCCGCTGGCCGGAGAAGGAGACGGTGGGCGACTGGAGCCAGGGTGTGCCGCTGGAATGGCTGCGCGACCTGTGCTCCTACTGGGGCGACGGCTACGACTGGCGGCGCTGCGAGGACCGCCTGAACGCCCACGACCAGTTCGTCACCACGATCGACGGCCTGGACGTCCACTTCCTGCACGTGCGCTCGCCCAACCCGGACGCGCTGCCGCTGCTGCTCACCCACGGCTGGCCGGGCTCGGTCCTCGAGTTCCTCGACGTGATCGGCCCGCTCACCGACCCCGCGGCGCACGGCGGCGACCCGGCAGACGCGTTCCACCTCGTCGTGCCGTCGCTGCCCGGCTATGGCTTCTCCGGCCGTCCGGCCGGCGCCGGCTGGGGGATACCGCGCATCGCCGCCGCCTGGGCGACGCTGATGGCCCGGCTCGGCTACGACCGGTACGGGGCGCAGGGCGGCGACTGGGGTTCCGCGGTGACGATCGGGCTCACCAAGGTGGATCCGGATCACCTCGCCGGCATCCACCTGAACTTCGTGATGACCGGCCCAGGAGGCGACCTCAGCGAGCTGACCGACGAGGAACAGGACGCCCTCACCGCGATGGCCGAGTTCCTGGAATGGGGCTCCGGTTACTCGGCCCTGCAGTCGACCCGCCCGCAGACGGTCGGCTACGGCCTCGCGGACTCGCCCGTGGGGCAGTGCGCCTGGATCGCCGAGAAGTTCCACGCCTGGACCGATCACGACGGCGACCCGTACACGGCGCTGAGCCGTGACCAGATGCTTGATGACATCTCGCTGTACTGGCTGACCGCGACCGCGGCCTCGTCGGCGCGGCTGTACTGGGAGTCGGGGCTGTCACGGCCCAGCCGCGCGTCCGGCCTGTCCGGCGGCCTCGACGTGCGCGTACCCGCCGGTGTCTCGGTCTTTCCGAGGGAGATCATCCGGCTGTCGCGACGCTGGGTCGAGCACAGCTTCTCCGACCTGCGTTTCTACGAGCGGGCCGACCGGGGCGGCCACTTCGCCGCCTACGAGCAGCCCGCCGTCTTCGCCGACCAGGTACGCCGCGCCTTCCGGGCCATCCGCTGACCACCAACCAAAGGAGGCCGCCTGGGCAGGTCAGGCCTTGGCGGCGGCGCCGGCGTCGACGGGGAGAGGGACGCCGGTGATGTAGCGGGCCTCGTCGGAGGCGAGGAACAGGACGGCGTTGGCGACGTCGACGGCCTCGATCAGCGGGACCGGCATGAGGTGCAGCTGGCCGAGGACGGCGGCGGCGTCGTCGATGGTCGGGTTCGCCAGGTCGGGGCGCAGCATCCGGCACAGCGACTCGTTGTCGACCATCGGAGTGCGGACGTTGCCCGGGTGGACGCTGTTGACCCGGATCAACTGGCCGGCGAGCTCGTTGGCCAGCGATCGCATGAGACCGACGAGGCCGTGCTTGGCGGCGACGTAGGCCGCCATCCAGCCCTGGCCCTTCAGGCCGAGCATCGAGCTGGTCAGGATGATCGAGCCGCCGCGCCCGCCGGCGACCAGGTGCGGGATCGCCACCTTCGCGGTCAGGAAGCAGCCGGTGAGGTCGATGTCGAGCAGCGTGCGCCAGGCATGCGCGTCGAGCGTCTCCGTCGCGGCGCCGCCGCCGGAGATGCCGGCGTTCGCGACGACGATGTCGAGGCGGCCTAACTCGGCGACCCCGGAGGCGACGGCGATGCGCTGCGCGTCCTCGTCGCGGACGTCCGCGACGGCGGTGACAATCCGTCGGCCGAGCTTCTCCACCAGCGCCACCGTCTCCGCCAGATCCTCGGCGGTCGCCATCGGGTAGTCGACGGTGTCGACGTCGGCGCACAGGTCGACGCCGATGATGTCGGCGCCCTCCTGAGCGAGCCGGACCGCATGCGCCCGCCCCTGCCCCCGTGCCACTCCCGTGATGAACGCGACCTTGCCCTCGACCCGTCCGGCCATGTGAACCTCCCGATGCCCTCGTCTGGATGTTTGTCGCATCCAGGCGACCGCCGCGCGAGGAGTCAGGCCGAAGGACCTTTCCGCCACTGTGCCCGGTGCCGGGCGCGGAGCGTCCGGCACGGGATGTCTCAGTCGGTCCAGCCGGTGAGGTCGAGGCCGCGGGCGTGTTCGAGGCGGAAGCCGAACTCGATCCTGCGCTGGGCGGCGGGCTCGAGGTCGACGGTCCAGGTCAGCTGGCCGAGGTCGGTGCGCTCGCCGACGGTGGGCGAGCTCTGGAAGTCCTTGACGGTGATCCCCTCATGGCGCGAGACCGGGATCTGGTCGCGGACGGTGGCCTGCGCCCGCCGCGGGGTGTGGTTGGTCAGGGTGATCACGTAGCCGACGTCGGTGCGCCGGAGGTTGCCGACGACCTTGCGGCTGGTGGCGCGGCTGACCAGCTCGCGCTCCACCAGCAGCCGGTCGTCGACGCCGAGCTGCAGCTCCACCTCGGCGCCCGGCGGCACCAGCTCCACGGCGCTGGTGCCGACGAAGTCGGCGTCGTGGAAGACCGCGACCGGCCCGGGCAGCAGGGTGTGCGCCGAGGTGTTCGTGACGGTGGCGCGCAGGTAGGCCTCGGGGGCGAGCTTGGGCACGGTCAGGTAGTCGAGCTGGGCCTCCAGCTCGAGGACGGCGAGGGTGGTACGGTGCGGCCGCCCGTCGGCCGGCACTGCTACTGGCCGGGCCGGCCGGTAGATCGCCGCGGTTCCCGAGGTGTCGACGGTGGCCACCGCGTGCTCCACAGGCGGCGGGGGCGGGGCCGCGCCCGGGGCCTTCGCCGGCGCCGCGGCCGCAACGGGCGTCATCTCGGCGGCGGCGTCGAAGGCGGCACCGCCGGCGAAGGCGCCACCCCGCGCGGCCATGGCGAAGGGCATCACCGGCGGGTGGGCGACGTCGACATACCAGGGGGTGAGCTCGGGCAGGCCGCTGGCGCGGCCCGGCCGGGCGGTCGACAGCTTCAGGTCACCGACTGGCCAGTCCTCGCCGCTGCGCTGGCGCACCATCCCGAACCAGGTCAGCGTGACCACGCCGCCGACCAGCCGCGCGTCGTACCGCGCCGACCACGACGCGCTGGCGACCAGGTAGGAGACCTCCAGCTCGACGTCGACCTTGCCGTCGGCGGCACCGGGGCCACCCGTCGGCTCCAGCGCGACGACGACCTGCCTCGTGTCCGGCAGGCGTACGCCGCGGCGGGCCTCCAGAGCGCGCCGGGTCGCGTCGGTCAGCTTCTGGACGTTCTCCTGCTCGTCGGCGATCGCGCGCAGCCGGGCGTGGATGCCGGCGAGCTGCGTGGCCAGCGCGCCGCTGGCCTCCGCCAGCCGCCGCTCCTCGCCGCTGGGCGGCGTCGTTCCGCCCTCCGCGGGGCCGCCGCCCCAGGACGGCGCGCCCCAGCCCCTGGCGAGTGCCGCGGCGCCGTTGCGGGCCGCGACGTCCAGGAACCTGCGGCGGGCCTGCTCGGTCTCCTCGTCGTCGGCCAGCTCGCGGGCCCGCCGCCGCAGCCGGTCGACCTCGTCCTCCAGCTCCGCCAGCCGCGGGTCCGCGGTCACCGCGCGGGGCTCGACGACGACGTCCACACCGAGCACGCGCACCGCGCCGCGCCCGGACACCCGCACCGAGCTCGTGTCCAGCTCCATCGGCAGACTGCCGAGCGTCACCGTGACCTCCGGCGGGCCGCCCCCCGCGTCCTCGGCGCCGGGCGGCAGCGTGACCGTTCCACGGCGGGTGACCCGGGCCTGCTTCGGGTAGACGACGACCGCCGTGATCGGAGCGTCCAGTATCAGCGTCGTCGCGCCTGGAGCAACCATGCTGATCACCATAGTGGTGCGGTCCGACATTTCGGCACGGCCCGTTACTGGCGGGGCAGCTCATGACGGGCGAAGAAATCCCAGATCGCGGCGGTGGCGTCGAGGTCGGCCGCGGGGGCGTCGGCACGCGGGCGGCCCTTGCGGCCACCGGGCCAGGCGTGGCCGCCGCCGTCGACCGTGTCGAGGACGACCTCGGTGCCGTCGGCGCAGGGCATGTAGGTGGTCCGCGTGACGGCGCCGTCGTGCTGCGCGACGGGGGTTGCCGGGCAGCCGTCGCGCCGGACCCAGAACGCGACGGAGTCCGCCACCGACCGGTCTACCCGGCCGCGCTCGGAGGGGAACCGTTCCTCCTGGACGGCGCCGGTACCGCCGTTGTAAGGGACGTTCTGGTCGGCGGTGCCGTGGATCGCGAGCAGCGGCACCGGCCGGCTCGGCGTGCAGCCGTCGTAGTCGAGGGCGCCGGACACCGGGGCGATCGCGGCCAGTCGGTCGGCGAGCGCGCAGCCCAGCCGGTAGGTCATCATCGCCCCGTTGGAGAACCCGGTCACGTACACCCGGCGGGTGTCGAGCGGGTAGTGCGCGGCGATGTCGTCGAGCATGGCGGCGATGAACCCGACATCGTCGACGCCGTTCTGGGCGGCCTGCCCGCAGCACCAGCCCGCGTTCCACGTCAGCATCCGGTCCTCGAGCCGCCCGGTCCCGTTCGGGCTCGCGACGAGGAAGCCCTTCTGGTCCGCGAGGTCGAAGAAGCCGGTCTGCCGCTCGATGGCGCCGTTGTTGCCGCCGCCGCCGTGCAGCTCGACGACGAGCGGCCGTGGCGCCGTCCCGGTGCCCGGGGGGACGTGGATCTCGTAGGAGCGCTTCACCCCGCCGGCCGTCAGCGTGTGGGTGACCGTCCCCGCGGGCGGCGCGGTCCCCGCCGGCGGCTGGGAGGCGGCGGGTGCCGGCCGGTCCCGCGGCCCGCACGCCGTGAGGGCCACCGCCCCCGCCAGCGCCACTGCCGCCAGCGCCACCACCGTGAGCGCCCGAGGCGGCCCCGCGCGTCGCATCTGTCCCGTCGCCCCCGTCCGGTCGGCCCTGTCCTCCTGGCTGGCAGGACCTTCGCAGAGGCCAGCACGCACGCCGTAAGCGGCATGTAAGAAAAATGTCAGCGATGCCAGCTGGCCACGGCCGCCGGCCGGGATGCCCGCCGTCCAGGCGGGCGCGAGGTACAGGTGCGGATGCCCCGGATGGCTCCGTGGCGTGTGTCCCGCGGCGGACAGGAGCATGCTCCACGGGACGACCCGAGGAAGATGTTGTATGGGCAACGAGTTTGCGCACGTGACGTCAGGCGCGATGAGGCGGCCGCCGTCCCGAGACGAGCATCGGAGTGACCATGAGCAGCGAACCTTCGGCGACGACGACCATCCCCGCCCCACGCGACCTGTCCGCCCTGGCGGCGGCGCGGGCGGCGCTGCGTGACAGGTACCTGGTGCCGCCTGAGCAGCGGCCGGCCTCGTCCGCCAGGGGGGTGCACCACACCGCCCTGATCAGCCGGGATGTCGAGACGACGATCAGGTTCTACCAGGACCTGCTGGAGTTCCCGCTCACCGAGCTGATCGAGAACCGTGACTACCCGGGCTCGTCGCATTTCTTCTTCGACATCGGCAACGGCAACCTGCTCGCGTTCTTCGACTTCCCCGGGCTCGACCTCGGTCCCTACGCCGAGGTGCTCGGCGGCCTGCACCACGTCGCGATCTCGGTCGCCCCGGACCGCTGGGAGCGGCTCGTCGCCAACCTGGCGGAGGCGGGCGTCGAGCACGTCATCCACTCGAAGGTCTCGGTCTACTTCAGCGACCCCGACGGCGCCCGCCTGGAGCTGATCGCCGACCCGCTCGGCGCGATGTACGGAACCAAGGTGCTCTGACGTTCCTGGGCCGGTGTGCGCCGGTGACGAGCGGGCAGGGGGCCAGCCATGGCGGCGCGGCGCGGTAGTTCGCGCGGGCTGGCATCGTTGACGCTGGCGGGGCGTCGCTGGCGGGGGTGCCGCGGGCGGTGGCGTGGTGGGCGGATGCCCCGCCCGCGCACGGTTTCGACGAAGGCCCCTCGGCCGTGTGCGGCTCCGCCCTGGTGGTGGAATCGAGACTTCGACGGTCCTGGCTACCAGATCGCCGGGGATCCTTCGTGGAGGCGGGGGCCAGTAGGGAGGCGGGGCGTGACCGTGGTGGAACCGGTGCCTGGCGAGGTCGTCACGTTCCTGGAGATGACCAGCCCGGACCAGCTGCGGGCCGGACGTGCCGTCCCCCGGCTCGCGCTGGCGGCCACGGACGACGAGACGCTGGTCCGGACGACGATCGTGCGGGTCGGCGCGCCCTACCGCTGGCCGAGCGCCACCTGGTCGGACATTGCCTGGGCCGACTGGTTCGCCGATCCCCGCCGCCAGAGCTTTCTGCTGCGCGCCGATGGCGACGTCGCTGGCATCCTCGAGACAACGGTCCATCCGCCCTGGGAGGTGGAGATCGTCTCCTTTGGGCTCGTCCCCGAGTACGTCGGCACCGGCATCGGCGGTCACGCACTCACGCTCGCCGTCCGCCTCGCCTGGAACCTCGACCATCCGACGCTGAACGGGGCCCAGCGTGTCTGGCTGCATACGTCGACCCTCGACCACCCGAACGCCCTCGCCAACTACCGGGCCCGCGGCTTCCGTCCCTACCGCACCCAGACCCGCGGCCACGTCCCGTCATCTGGGTAACCCAGACGACGGCAAAGAACACCCGTGGACGAACCGAGCCCGACCGATGAGGGCCGACCGCCAGACCGTCGGTCGCGCCGACGACCGGCGAACGACCGCGAACGACCGTCAGTCGCCGAGAAGGCCGTCGACGAGCTTGCGCATCGCGGCACCGGAGCGGGCGCCGACGACCGAGGCGACCTGCTCGCCGCCGTGGAAGACCGTGAAGGTCGGCATCGCGAGGATGCCGTAGGTGCGGGCGGTCTCGGGCTCCTCGTCGCAGTTCAGGGACACGACGGTGAGCCGGCCGGCGTAGTCCGCGGCGAGCTTCTCCAGGATGGGAGCCATCATCCGGCAGGGCGGGCACCAGACCGCCCAGAAGTCGACGAGAACGGGGAGTGGGCTCGCCAGCACGACCTCGGCGAAGGTCGCGTCGGTGACAGCGACGACCGTCCCCGGGGTGGGCGGGTTCGCGACGGTCAGGCCGCCGCCGACGTTGTGGGTCGCGATGCCATGGGTCGATGTCATGACAGATTCCCTCTTTTCTCCGAGTAGGTCTTGAGCTGGGACTGGGTCTGCTCGAAGGACAACGCACAGGCCGGCGGCGCGGCTGGGACGGCCACGGCGCGTATGGCGTCCACGGCGTCCACGGCGTGTGCCATCGGCGGCGCGGCGGGCGCCTCGGGCTCGGGCACGGCCTTGCTGGACAGTGGCGTGCCGGCGCCGACCGGGCTTGCCGCGCCTGCCGGGCCTGCCGCTCGGCCCGCCAGTTCGTCGGCGAGCTGGCCGGCCAGACCGGCGCGGATCTCGGCGAGCCGGGACACGCACGCGTCGATCTCGGCGATCTTTCGCCGGTGGACGGCGGCGGCGTCGGGGCAGGCGACGCCGCGGTCGTGCCCGGATCGCAGGCAGTCGACGAACGGGCGGGTCTCGTCGAGGGTGAAGCCGATGGCGAGCAGTGACCTGATCTCGGCCACCAGCCGCAGGTCATCCTCTTCGTAGTCCCGATATCCGTTCGCCCGGCGCCGGGCCGCGAGCAGGCCTTCCTGCTCGTAGTGCCGCAGCGCCCGTGGGCTCGTCCCCGCCCGCCGCGCCAGCTCCCCGATCCGCATGAACCCGACGCTAAACCTTGCCGCCGACGTCAACGCCAGCCCGAAACCCTGGGGCGACGCATGCTGGACGGCCCCGCGCTGGGTGGTCAGCCGCCGCTGACGGGACCGGTGACCGCCTGGGTGACGACGCGGCTGGCTTCACCGGGGCCGAACGTGGGCGGCTTGGGGGAGGTTTCGGGGATGCCCATGCGGACGACGACCGTGTCGGAGCCGGGGTCAACCTGTACTACCTGGTTGCCGAGGCCGATCGCCCAGAAGATGCCGTCCGGGGCGCCGGGCACGAGCCGGCCATGGGTGGCCGTCTGGTTGCCGACCTGGGAGAGGTCGGTCGCGACCAGGGGGTTGCCGATGAGGCCCTCGTGGTTGAGCCACCACAGGTAGCCGTAGGCCGCGTTCAGCTCGGTGGACGACGTCCCGGTCGCGGCCCGCAGCCAGTCGGCCGAGACGATCTGCTTGCCGTGCCAGACCCCGTGGTCCAGGGCAAGCTGCCCGAAGCGGGCCAGGTCGCGGCAGGTGGTGTGCAGGCCGGTGTAGGTCCGCGCGTTGCCCGCCCCGTCCGGCGTCATCTTGGTGCTGGTCATGCCGAGCGGGCCGAACAGCCGGTCCTCGGCGAACGTGACCGGGTCCTGTCCGGTGGCGCCCTTCAGCACCTGTTGCAGCGTCTGGATCGCGGAGTTGTTGTAGGCCCATACCTGGCCGGGCGGGTTCGCCTGGTCCAGGCCGACGGCGAACGCGGTCTGGTCGGTCGCCCGGATGAGCTGGCGGTAGTCGACGCCGACGCTCCAGCGCCGCCCCGAGTCGTTGCTGAGCAGGTCTTGGACGGTGACCGCCTCCGACGGCGTACCGCGCCACGTGGGAATCCACGTCGAGGCGCTCTCGCCGATCTTCAGGTCGCCGTCGTCCTGGGCGATCCCGACGAGCGTGCTTGTCACGGACTTCGTCGCCGAGAAGACGTCCTGGGTGGTGTCCTTGTTGGTGCCGCGGAAGTACCACTCGCCGGCGATCTTCCCGTCGCGGACGACGAGGAGGCAGTTCGACTTGCCGGTCTCGGCCGTCTTCGCGATCTCGTCGAGCTTCGCCGGATCGAGCCCGACCGTCGCCGGGGCGACGGTCTCCCACTCGTCGCCCGGCTGGTGCGGCGGCGCCGAGGCCTGGCCGGACGCGGCCACGCCGGTGGCGGTCGGGCTGGGCGGCTCCGCCGCGCTGGCCGAGCCGCCGCTGCAGGCGGCCACGCCGAGCAGCGCCGCGGCCGCGAGCACCGCGGCCCCGGCTCCCGCGCGTCGATGCGGGAGCCTCGGTGTGGGGGCGCCGACGGGAGAACGGCGGTGGCATGGCTGCTGGCGGCGCATCGGCGACCTCACGGAAGGCATCAACGAGGTGTGCGGCTAGATCGTCGCAAGCCGATGTCAACATCAGGTAAGGCCGGCGCGCAACCGACGTAAGCCTCAAAGGCGGTGGAGAGCCTCAAGGCGGTGGAGCCCGCCTGGCCTGGGGGCCGCGTCGCTCGGGACCATTGCTCCGGGGAGCCGATGCCTCCCTTTGGTGCCGCGCCGCGCCGCGACGGACGGCGCCGGGCATCAGGACGCCGCCGTCCGTCAGAAAGGGTGGAGAGGCGCGGTCGCGCAGACCCCGGGGAACGGTCCACTCCCCTGGGAACGACCTAAGAGGCGTCGGGGTGGGCGCGGCGGTGGCCGGCGGCCCGGGTCGAGGCGGACGACCCGTTGGGCGACGGCGCGGCGGTGCTCTCGGCGAGCCGGCCGTGCAGCCGTTCGCGGACCTCGTCCGGGGTGTAGGCGCGCCGCGCGCGTTCCTTGCGGGCCACCATCGCGCCCGTGGTCGCCACTCCCACGACTCCGGCCAGGCCGAGCACTTTCCACCAACGCATACCTGAAGGCTAGAACCTCGTCCGCCCGAGCGGCGGCGCCAATCCGCCAGAGACCGCGGCGCGGGCGGAAGAATCATGCGCCTGGGGCATGACCAGCCTGTCCGGACGGGTCCGATAGCGGGTGTGCCGTCCTAGGCTGTGAGCATGTGCGCCATGCCGGTCAGCCTGGACGCCGCCGTGGAGGCGAGCCGTACCGGTGACCTGTGGCTCTTCCGCGGCCGAACCCCCGCCGACCGGGCCATCCAGACGCTCACGAACAGCCCGGTCAACCACGTCGGGATGGCGCTTGTCCTCGAGGACCTGCCGCCGATGATCTGGCATGCCGAGCTCGGCAGGTCGCTGACCGACCAGTGGACCGGCGGCCGTCACCGCGGCGTCCAGCTGCACGACCTGCGCGACGCGGTCCACGTATGGGGCCAGCGTTACGGTCAGCGTGCCTGGCTGCGCCAGCTCGAGCCCGAGGTCTCCCGCGAGGCGGAGGACGCGGCACTGCGGATCATTGCCCGGCTCGACGGCACCCCGTTCCCGTCGACCGCGCAGCTCGCCGGGCGCTGGCTGCGAGGCCGGCTGCCGACACTCGTCCGGCGCGGGGGAGGTGCCGAGGCCGCCGACGCGCCGGAGGCACTGGTCTCCGACCCCACCGCCGAGCCCTGGCTCGCGTCCTTCCCCTGGCGCGACGGGTCCGCCGACTCCAGCCGGCTGGCGGCCGGGTCTACCGGCTCGACCGGCGCGACGGGCGCCAGAGGTTCCGCCGGCGTCGCGCGCCGCGGAGGCTCCGGGGCGTCGCCGGTCGGCGTCGCCGACGGTGACGACGCGCAGCCGGGCCGCTGGTCACGGCTCCGTGGCCTCGCTACCCGGCGCGGCGCCGCCCGCACGGCGAGCCCTACCGACGGGCCCACGGGCAACGAGACCCACGAGTCCGAGGAGGGGGAAGAAGGCCGCCCCGCCCTGGAGACCGCGTACTGCGCCGAGGTCGTCGCGATCACCTATCAGGCCATGGGTCTGCTGGCCTCCGGCCGTCGGCCGAGCTGGTACGACCCGGGCCGGTTCTGGAGCGGCGACGACCTCCCGCTCGCCCTCGGCTTCGCCCTCGGCGCCGAGATCGCCGTCTCCATGCCGGACTGACCACGGGGACGGGCCGTGGCCAGGCGTCGGGCGGCGTGGTTGGGTGGCGGCATGGATGAGAAGGGCATTTTCACGCAGATCAACGCACTCGTCGCCGAGGAGCACGAGCTGCGGACCAAACGGGCGGCCGGGGAGGTCGACCCCGAGACCGAGCTTGAGCGGCTCCGCCACGTCGAGGAGTCCCTGGACCAGTGCTGGGACCTGCTGCGTCGCCGCGAGGCGCTGCGCAACGCCGGCCTCGACCCCGACGAGGCGAAGTCGGCCCCGGTCGGCCAGGTTGAGGGCTACATCCAGTAGCGAACGGCCCGGCGACCAGCCCGGTCGGGCGTCACCCGGTTGGCGCGCGACGGGCGCCACCGTCGCGGGCGCCGTCGCCGGAGGCGCGGCCTCGGCGGTCGTGGCGTGGGCTGTGGTGGGCGCGGTACGTCCGGCCCTTCTCCAGGTTGAACGCGAGCAGGTAAAGCCGGAGGGGCAACGACCGGGACAGGCTCAGACTCACCCCGAAAGCTTTCCAGGGCGAACGGCACGCGGCGTGGTCAGTTCGCCGACATCCCGCGGGCCACGGCGTCAAGCCGTGCGGCGGCCCGCGACGCCGCTCCAGCGACCGGTAAGCGCAACTCGACCACACCTGGTGACGGCGCCTCAAGCGCAGCACCAACCCGGCCACGTCGTCAGCCCGGCCCCAGCTCTACCACCCTCATATGCCAGGACCCGGAACCACGCGGGGAGGGCGCTCAGCGCCCGACACGGGGCGAGCGCGTTCAGCGCCTCGCCCCGGCATGCGGATCGTGAAGGCGGCCCCGCCCTCGGGGGCGGCAGCCGCGTGGGCGTGCCCGCCGAGCCGGGACGCCAGCCGGGCGACGAGCGCGAGGCCAAGCCCCGTCGAGACCGGCCGTAGCCCGCGGTAGCGCTCGTAGAGCGCCGAGCGCTCGAACGCGACGGCCAGGTCGTCGTCGGTGAGCCCCGGGCCGCCGTCGCGCACCTCCAGCACCGCGACCGTCGGCCCGGCGCCCGCGAGCCCGGTACCCGCTGGCCCGGTGCCCGCGAACTCTGCCCGGGCCGCGAGCACGATCGGTGCGCCGGCCGGGACCAGCCGCAGCGCGTTCTCGGCGAGCCCGTCGAGGATCTGGCGCAGTCGGACCGCGTCCGTCACGGCCACGACCGGCCCACCCGGCACCTCCACCCGCAGCTCGACGCCCACGGCGGCGCAGCGGCGGCGCCAGACCTCGGCGGCGTCGGTGACGAACCTCGCCAGATCGACGGGTGCGAGGTCGACGCGGAAGTCGTCGGCGTCGAGGCGGGCGAGGTCGAGCAGGTCCTGGACGAGCCGGTCCAGCCGCAGTGCCTCGTCGAGGATCACCCGGCCGGCGTCCGGGGTCTGCCCCGCCGGGGTGACGCCGTCGGCGAGCGCCTCGGCGAAGCCGCGGATCGCGGTCAGCGGCGTTCGCAGCTCGTGCGAGACCGAGAGCAGGAACTCCCGCTGGCGTGCCTCGCTGACCGTGAGCGCGCTGGCGAGCCCGCCGAGCGCGTCCGCCACGTCGGCGATCTCGGCCGGGCCGCCGGACGGCAGAGCGAGCGCCAGGTCGACGTCGCGCCGGCCGTGCGCCAGCTCGCGCGCGGCCGCGGCCAAGGCCCGCAGTGGCCGGGCCAGCAGGCGGGCCAGCAGCAGGCCGGCGACCGTCGCCACGGCGAGCGCGATCACCAGCGCCACCAGCAGCCGGCGCGACAGCGCGGACGTCAGCTCCTGGGCCTGCGAGGCGGGCTGGACGAGCACGACCGTCGAGCCGTCGGGCAGTGGCCGGGTCGCGATGACGACCCGTCGGCCCGCGGTGGTACGCACGACGTCGGTCCGGTGGGTGCCGGCGAGCCGGCGCAGCGTCGCCGCCGGCAGCGCCGGCACCCACCGCCCCCCGACGGGGCCCATCGCCGTGCGCACGGCACCGCGCGGGCCGAGGACCAGCAGGCTGACCTGTTGCGACCCGATCGCGCGGGTGACGCCCGCGCGCAGCTCGGCGGTCGCCTCCGGCTGCTCGTAGAGGGCGACGACGAGGTCGGCCTGCCGGCCGAGTACCCGGCGGGCCTGCCCCTCGCCGACGTCGCCCAGCTGTCCGAGGAACACCGCCCCGGTGATGATCACCCCGAGTAGTGCGACCAGCGTCGTGGCCAGCGCCGTGCGCCGCCCGAGCCCGCCCCCGCGGCCCGGCCGGCGACGTGCGCGGCCCACCCGGTTCAGCCTGCCCGGCCGGCTCTCCCCGCCCAGCGGGCGAACCGGGCCCGGCCCGCCCGCCCGTCCCGCCCGTCCCACCCGGCTCGTCCTGCCCGGCCGGCGGTGCCCAGACGTGGCGTCAGTCGGCTGGCCACCGGCCTGCCAGCCGGGTGCCGGCGCGCTAGCCATCGGCGGTGTAGCCGACGCCGCGGACGGTGCGGATCGGTGAGGCGGCGCCGAGCTTGGCGCGGACCTGGGCGACATGGACGTCGACGGTGCGGGTCCCGGCCGCCGCCTGGTAGCCCCAGACCTGGGAGAGCAGCCGCTCCCGGGTGAAGACGAGCCCGGGGCGTGTCAGCAGCGCGGCCAGCAGGTCGAACTCGGTCGCGGTCAGCGCGACAGCCTCCCCGCCGGCGCGTACCAGGCGGCGGTCCAGGTCCATCTCGACGGCTCCCGCGCGCAGCACGCGGCTCGCCGGCCGGTCCGCCTGGGGGCCGGCCCGGCGCAGCACCGCGCGTAGCCGGGCCACCAGCTCGCGGGGCGAGAACGGCTTGACGAGGTAGTCGTCCGCGCCGAGCTCCAGGCCGAGGATGCGGTCGACCTCGTCGTCTCGCGCCGTGACGAACAGGACCGGCGTCCAGTCGTCGTCGGCGCGCAGCGCCCGCACCACGTCACGCCCGTCCAGCCCCGGCAGCCGGATGTCCAGGACGATCGCGACCGGAGCGAGCGCCCGGGCCGCCTCCAGACCGGCTACGCCGTCGTGGCGGACCTCGACGCCGAATCCCTCCCTGGTCAGGTAGAGCCGGATCAGGTCGCAGATATGCGGCTCGTCCTCGACCACCAGCACGAGCCCCGACGACCGCCGGGCCGCCGCCCCCACCCCCGCCTCCTCCACGGGCGCCGAGGACCTCGGGGGCGCCGACGACATCGCGGACGTCGAGGATTCGGACGCGGGCGGGGTGGCCGGTGTCGGCTGGATGGCCGGTGTCGACGCCGTCGGGAGGTTTCCCACCTGCCCAGTCTGGGGCGCCATGCGCTCCTCGCCGACCCCGGCCGGGTATCGGCCGGATTGTCTTACCGTTCTCGAACATGGCGGCCACGGCACGCTGACGGTCCGCTGGGACGGTCCGTCCATGGCCACCGCGCGTTCCGATATCGCGTTTCTCTACCGGCGGGCCGGGTTCGGCGCGAGCCCGGCCCAGCTCGACGCCGTCGTGGCCGGCGGATACGACGCGGCCGTCGACGCCCTGCTCGGCGCCGGCACGCGTGCCGGCGCCGGCCCGGATCCGGAGCCGCCGCCGACGTTCGCGCCGCTGCCCAAGCTGGCCGACGTCCGGACGGACCCCCAGGCACGGTCGACCTACGCCCAGATGGTGCGTGAGCAGGGGACCGAGCTGACCGGCTGGTGGGTGCGCCGGATGGTCGCCACCGCCGACCCGTTCACCGAGAAGCTCACGTTCTTCTGGCACGGGCACTTCGCGACGTCGATCACCAAGGTGCGCGTGGCGGCGGCGATGCTCGCGCAGAACGAGATCTTCCGGCGTTCCGGGACCGGCCCGTTCGACGCGCTCACTCTCGCGGTCGCCCGGGACCCGGCGATGCTGGCGTGGCTCGACGCCGGGCAGAACCGCAAGGAGCACCCGAACGAGAACTTCTCCCGGGAGCTGATGGAGCTGTTCACCCTCGGCATCGGCAACTACACCGAGACCGACGTCCGGGAGGCGGCGCGGGCCTTCACCGGCTGGCGGGTGGACGCGAGCCGTACCGGCTTCCAACTGGCCGCGAAGCAGCACGACGACGGGACGAAGACGGTCCTCGGCAAGACGGGCAACCTCGGCGGTGAGGATGTCATCGCCCTGGTCACCCACCAGCCGGCGTCGGCCCGCTGGGTCTGCTCCCGGCTGTTCAGCCGGCTCGCCGCCCCCGTCGCGCCCGACGCCAACCCGGCGGCCGACGCGATGCTGGCGGCCTACGGCTCGACGCTCGACGTCGGCGCAGCCGTGCGCGCCATGCTTCGCTCGCCCGCCTTCCTCGCGAGTCGCGGCAAGCTCGTCGCCCAGCCGGTCGAGTACGTCGTCACGACGCTGCGGGCGCTCGGCCTGCGGGTCACACCGACAGCCGGCGGCTCGGCGGACGCCTCCACCGGCGCCGCGGCTGGCGGCGGGACCGGGACCGGGGGCGCGGCCGGGGCCGGGGCCGGCGGCGGGGCGCTGCCGCAGCGGGCCCTGCTGGCGGCGCTCGCCGGCCTCGGCCAGGTGCCGTTCCAGCCGCCGAGCGTCGGCGGCTGGCCCGAGAACGCGGCCTGGCTGACGACCGCGTCCACGCAGGTGCGGACGAAGTTCGCCACCGCGGCCGCCGCGGCGGCGAACCTGGCCGCGATCGCCGACGAGCCAGCCGCCGGCCGGCCGGACGCCGTCGCCCACCTGCTGTCCCTCGACGGCTGGACCTCCCGCACCCGCGAGGCGATGTCCGGCGCCGGCGGCAACCCGGCCCGCCTCGTCGCGCTCGCCCTGCTCTCACCCGAGTACCTGACCGTCTAGGACACCGCCCCGGAAGCCCGGAGGCCCTGGAAGCTCGGAGGCCCTGGAAGTTCGGAGGCCCCGGAAACCAAGAAGGAGGAGGGCCGATGCCGTTCGACCGGCGCCGGTTTCTGATCGCGTCCGGGGTGACCGGCGGCCTGGCCGCGGCCACCACCGCCGGGGTCGTGTCCTACCGGGAGCTTCACCACAGCGCCGCCCAGGAGCCGTTGGCCGGGGGTGGCGTCCTCGTCGTCGTCACCCTCTACGGCGGCAACGACGGGCTGAACATGGTGATCCCCGTCGAGGACCCGGCCTACCGGGCGGCGCGCGGCGAGCTTGCCTACTCCGCCGAGCAGGCGCTCCCGCTCACCGACGGCTTCGCGCTGCATCCCGCGATGACCGGACTGCGCAAGCTGTGGGACGACCATCGTCTGGCGATCATCCGCGGTGTCGGCTACCCGAAGCCAGACCACAGCCATTTCCGGTCGATGGCGATCTGGCAGACCGCCTCGCCGGAGACCGCGTCGACGACCGGATGGCTCGGCCGCTGGCTCGACGCCCAGGCCAAGACCCCCGCGGGCGGCTCGTCGGCACCTGGTGCTTCGTCGGCACCGGCTGGCTCCTCCTCACCCGGCAGCGCCGCCGCGCTGCGGGTGGTCTCCGTCGGCCCGACGCTCGCGCCGCTGGTCGTAGGCGCGACGACCGCCGCCGCGGCCGTCCCCACCGGCCCGTTCACGGCGCCCGGCGGCGCGATCGGCCAGGAGCTGCGCCAGCTCTACCGTCCCGACCCGGTGGACGGCCCGCTCGCCGCCCGGGTCGCGTCCTCCGGCGCCGACCTGTTCACCGTCGCGGGCACGCTCGGCCCTGTGCTCGCGGGCCAGGCCGACCAGGACACGGGCCCGGCCGGTCAGCTCGACGGCGGCGGGGGTGACGCCACCGCGGCCCCCGCCGCCGGCACCGCCACGTCGCCCCCGGCGTCGGCCACCGTGGCCGCGGCGAAGGCCGGCGAGCTGGGGGCGCAGCTCGACGTGGTCGCCGCCTGCATCCGCGCCGGCGTGCCGACCAGGGCCTACTCGGTCAACCTCGGCGGCTTCGACACCCACATCATGGAGAAGGCGACCCAGGCGAAGCTGCTCGGCGAGCTGGACGCCGCGCTCACCCGCTTCCAGGCCGCGATCGTCGGCGACCCGCACGGGACGGCGGTCACGACAGTGGTCTATTCGGAGTTCGGCCGGCGGGTCGCGGCCAACGCCAACGACGGCACCGACCACGGCACCGCCGCCCCCGTCCTCGTCCTCGGCACGAACGTCCGCGGCGGCTTCCATGGCGACGCACCGAGCCTGACCAACCTGGACGACGGCGACCTGAGGTTCACCACCGACTTCCGCTCCGTCTACGCCACCCTCCTGGAGCGTGTCCTCGGAACCGAGGCCGGCGTCGTCCTCGGCTCCCAGGAACACTTCCCCCGCCTCGCCTTCCTCTGACCGATCCCGACGGGACCGGCCTGGGGCCGGCCCCGTCGACTGATCGCGTACCGGAGTCTCAGACATCTCGACGCCACATCCGGCGCGCCGGCGGCCGGTGTAGCGATGGCCGGCGGGCTGACAGCGGGCCGGACCGGGGCTGGCGCGGCCTGGGGCGACAGTCGGGGAGGTGACCGTAAATCGGGTGAGCCAGTTCCGGCGCGCGCCATAGGGTGACTGGTGGGCGAG
This sequence comes from Pseudofrankia coriaricola, assembly GCF_032027725.1. Classification (NCBI taxonomy): domain Bacteria; kingdom Bacillati; phylum Actinomycetota; class Actinomycetes; order Frankiales; family Frankiaceae; genus Pseudofrankia; species Pseudofrankia coriaricola. The sequence continues at coordinate 101,426 of NZ_JASNFO010000041.1, forward strand.
TCGGCGGGTGAGCCGCCGGGCGGCGGTGGCCGCTGGGACGGTTCGGCCCGTGGGCGGATAAGCCGTCGCCGCGGAGCCGGCGGCGAGCGCTCGTCGGCAGGCGCGGGTGGGGCCGGGGCCCATGTTCCTGGGCGCTGGCGTGGTCGGAGGGATGGGCGCGTGACGGAGCCGACGCGGGTTCTGCCAGAGAAGACCGAGCCGGAGGCGCCGGCGGCCGACGGCGGTCCGCTGGACAACGTGATCTGGGCGGCGCTGACCGGGCCGCAGGCGGGGTTCGCCGAGCGGGCCGGGCAGGCTGCGCGGTTCCAGACCGACGTCGCGCCCTTCGCGGCCATGGCCGGCGGGCCGGGGCGGTGGGCCTGGGACGACCTGGCCAGGGTCGTCGGCCCGGGCGGCCCGGCGGTGCTGTTCTTCGTCGAGGAGGAACCGCCGGCTGGCTGGCGGTCCGTCGACGTGCTCGGCCTCGTCCAGATGGTCGCGACCGACGCGTTCGCCGACGCTCCCGAGCCCGAGGCACGGCCGCTCGGCCCGGACGACGTGCCCGCGATGCTCGACCTGGTCGGCCGCACCCGCCCCGGCCCTTACCTCCAGCGGACCATCGAGCTCGGGAGCTACCTCGGCGTCTTCGACGGCGACGCGCTGGTCGCGATGGCGGGGGAGCGGCTGCGGATCCCCGGCATGACCGAGGTCAGCGCAGTGTGTACCGACCCCGCCTACCAGGGCCATGGCCTCGCGACCCGGCTGATGCGCGCCGTCGCCGTCGGGATCCGCGCCCGCGGTGAGACGCCGTTCCTGCACGCGGCGGCCACGAACACGACGGCCATCCGCCTCTACGAGCACCTCGGCTTCGAACTGCGCGCCACCACGGTCTTCCGCTTCGTCGAGGCGCCAGGGCTCCTCGAGCCCCGCCTCCTCGAGCCGGGCATTCCGGAACCTCGCGCCGACGAGCCGGGCGGCTGGGCGGACGACGACGAGCACTTCGTCCGCCCAGGCGAGTGCGGCTGAGCCGGGTCTATGGGGGGTCGGGGAGAGGAAGCTACGCGCGGGGTGCGGCGAGCTGCCGGCCATGTCGCGGATTGCGGGAGATGACGGCCCGACCCGCGAGGTAGCTTGCGGAGGGGACCGGCGGTTCCAAGGAGGTGGTCGCGGTGGTGCGCAGGGCACCTACGACGGATCCAGAGGACGCCGGTGGGACCGGGCGTGGCCCGGCCTCATGGGCGGCGGGCGTGCCCGGGGTGGCGCACGCGCTCGGGCAGTCGTGGGCGCAGATGGGGGCGCGGCGCAGCCTCGCCACGCTGCGGCTGCTCAACCAGGTCGACGGGTTCGACTGCCCCGGCTGCGCCTGGCCCGACCCGGACCCGAATCACCGGCACGCCGCCGAGTTCTGCGAGAACGGCGCCAAGGCCGTCGCCGAGGAGGCGACGCTGCGCCGGCTCACTCCCGCGTTCTTCGCCGAGCACAGCCTGACGGGCCTGGCCGGCCGTTCCGGATACTGGCTGGGCCAGCAGGGCCGGCTCGTCGAACCGATGCTGAAGGCCGCCGGCTCCGACCATTACGTCCCGGTTGGCTGGGACGAGGCGTTCGGCGTCATCGCCACTGAGCTGGCCGCCCTCGCGAGCCCGGACGAGGCGGTCTTCTACACCTCCGGCCGCACCAGCAACGAGGCCGCGTTCCTCTACCAGCTGTTCGTCCGCGCCTTCGGCACGAACAACCTGCCCGACTGCTCCAACATGTGCCACGAGTCGTCCGGCGCCGCGCTGACCGAGACGATCGGCATCGGCAAGGGTTCCGTCACCCTGGAGGACCTCGAACAGGCCGACCTGGTGCTCGTCGTCGGCCAGAACCCGGGCACCAACCACCCGCGGATGCTGACCTCCCTGGAGAAGGTCAAGCGACGCGGCGGGTCGATCGTCGCGGTCAACCCGCTGCCGGAGGCCTCGCTGCTGCGCTTCCGCAATCCGCAGAAGCCGTCCGGCGTCCTCGGCGCTGGGACGACGCTCGCCGACCAGTTCCTCAAGATCCGGCTCAACGGCGATCTGGCCCTGTTCCAGGCGCTGTCCCGCCGGCTGCTCGACGCCGAGGACGCCGCCCCCGGCACCGTCCTCGACCACGGCTTCCTGGCCGCCCACACCACCGGCTTCGACGCGTTCGCCGCCCACCTGCGGACGCTCGACGACGAGGAGGTGGCGGTGGCGACGGGTCTGGCGGCAGCCGAGATCGACGAGCTCGCCGCCCGGGTGCTGGCCTCCGACAAGATCATCGTCTGTTGGGCGATGGGGCTCACCCAGCACGCGAACGCGGTCGCGACGATCCGCGAGGTCGTCAACTTCCTGCTGCTGCGCGGCAACATCGGCCGCCCCGGCGCGGGCGTCTGCCCGGTGCGCGGGCACTCCAACGTCCAGGGCGACCGGACGATGGGCATCTGGGAGAAGATGCCGGACGCCTTCCTCGACCGGCTGGGCGCCGAGTTCCGCTTCTCCCCGCCGCGCCACCACGGCTACGACGTCGTCGACGCGATCCGCGCGATGCGTGACGGCCGGGCCTCGGTGTTCGTCGGGCTCGGCGGGAACTTCGTCGCCGCCACCCCGGACAGCGCCGTCACCGAGTCCGCGATCCGCTCGTGCCGGCTCACCGTCCAGATCTCCACCAAGCTCAACCGCTCGCACGCCGTCACCGGCCAGGTCGCGCTGATCCTGCCGACGCTGGGCCGCACCGAGATCGACGTCCAGGCCGGCGGCCCGCAGGCCGTCACCGTCGAGGACTCGATGGGCTCGGTACACGCCTCCCGCGGCACCATCGCGCCCGCGGGGCCGGCGCTGCGCTCCGAGGTCGCCATCGTCACCGGCCTCGCGGCGGCGACCTTCGCCGCGCGCCTCGCCCGCCTGGGGAGCGTGCCCGGCGCTGCCGGCGGTGCCGCCGCCACTGCCGGTGCGGCCGCCGTCACTGCTGCTACTGCCGGCTCTGCCAGTACTGCCGCCGCCGACGGGACTGCCGCTGACGGGACCACTGTCACTGGGCCTGTTGCCGCGGGGACTGCCGCCGACAGGGTTGCTGTCACGGGGACCGCCAACGCCGACCCGGCCTGGGTGGATCCCGCGAGCCAGGTCGTGCCGGCCATCGACTGGGCGGGGCTCGCCGGCGACTACCGGCACGTCCGCGCCCACATCGCGCGCGTCATCCCGGGCTTCGACGACTACGAGGAGAAGATCGCCCACCCGGGTGGCTTCCTGCTGCCGCACCCGCCGCGCGACGCCCGCGAGTTCCGCACCCCGTCAGGACGGGCCGTGTTCACGGTCAACCAGCTCACCGTGCTGCGCGTCCCGCCCGGGCACCTGCTGCTGCAGACGGTCCGCTCGCACGACCAGTACAACACCACGATCTACGGCCGCGACGACCGCTACCGGGGAGTGCGGAACGCCCGCCGGGTCGTGCTGGTCAACCCCGACGACCTCGCCGTCCTCGGCCTCGCCGACGGCGACCGCGTCGACCTGGTGAGCGTCTGGACGGACGGCGCCCAGCGGCGTGCCGAGGACTTCCGGATCATCGCCTATCCGACGGCCCGCGAGTGCGCCGCCGCCTACTTCCCGGAGACCAACGTCCTCGTCCCGCTGGACTCGACGGCCGAGCGCAGCAACACTCCCACCTCAAAATCCCTCGTCATCCGCCTCGAACCCCGCGCCTGACCCGCCGAGGCGTCGTGATGGCCCCGCGGCCCGCGGTTCCGTCGTGTTCCTCGTATTGCCCGGGTTCGGGACGACTGGCCGGACGTCGGCGCCGCGTCGCGCACCTTGGCCGGACGCGCGAGCCGCCCATGATCTGGTGGAATCCTCGGAGCTGCCGCTCGGAAAATGTCATCAGGTCATGGAAGTGGCTCTACCAGCATCAGCCGGTCAGACCCCTGGCGCGCCGGAGCCCGGCCCGCTGCGCGGACCGGACGTGAGATCCGCCGGTTCGGGACGACCGAGGCGGACGCCGACCGGCAGTATGACGGTGATGACAGGCAGCGGTCCGGCCGCGGAACTCGGCCCGGCCCCGCCGAGAGACGGGAGAACGAAAGCATGACGGAGTCCGCCCAGAAGGTGGCGATCGTGACCGGTGCGGCCCGTGGCCTGGGTGCCGCGACTGCCCTGCGGCTGGCCGAGGACGGCTACGCCGTCGCCGTGCTGGACCTTGAGGAGCAGGCCACGAAGCCGGTCGTCGACCAGATCGTCGCGGCGGGCGGCAAGGCGATCGGCGTCGGCGCGGACGTGAGCAACTCCGCGCAGGTCGAGGCCGGTGTCGCCAAGGTCGTCGCCGAGCTCGGCCCGCCGACCATCCTCGTCAACAATGCCGGCATCACCCGCGACAACCTCATCTTCAAGATGCCCGAGGCCGAGTGGGACCTCGTCATGGCCGTGCACCTGCGCGGCGCGTTCCTGATGACGAAGGCCTGCCAGAAGCACATGGTCGACGCCAAGTGGGGCCGGATCGTCAACCTCTCCAGCACGTCGGCGCTCGGTAACCGCGGCCAGGTCAACTACTCGGCCGCGAAGGCCGGCATGCAGGGCTTCACCAAGACGGTGGCGATCGAGCTCGGCAAGTTCGGGGTCACCGCCAACGTCATCGCCCCTGGACTCATCGAGAGCGAGATGACCCACGCGACCGCCGAGCGCCTCGGCGAGACCTGGGAGGCCTACGAGGCCCGCCGCGCGAGGGAGATCCCGGTCGCGCGCGTCGGCCAGCCGGCCGACATCGCCCACGCCGTCTCGTTCTTCGTCAGCGAGGGCGCCGGCTTCGTCTCCGGCCAGGTCCTCTACGTGGCCGGCGGCCCGAAGGCCTGAGCCGCCAGGCCGCACGCTGGACCAACCGGCCTGGCCTCCAGGCTCCTGGCCCCGGGCCGACCACGACTCGTCGGTCCGGGGCCTTTCGGTTACCTGGAGTGGTCGGCCGTGTGCGGCTGAGTCGGCCGCTGCCGGGCCAGCGGAACCGGGTCGGCGTGTTTTTCCTCGGCCGACATCACGCCCCGGGCCCGTCCCGGGAGTGTCCGTTCGCCGGGGCCCGGTGTCAGCCCCGGACCGTGGCATCTGAGCCTGCCTATAGACACGCCAATCCAACACACATGCCCACCGGGGGATCGAACTGTGTTGGCTGAGCCTGCCTATGAACAGGCCCAAGTGCCACACATCCGCGCATGGCCGATCTCGGGCCGTGGACGGCCCGGCGGGAGTCGCCTCGCCGTCTCGCCTGGAGGGAGCGCCTGGGCGCCGGGGTTTGCGGCGGGACCGGGTGGCGAGGCCTGGGGCGGCCTACCGTTGGGACATGACGACGACCGCCGGCCCTTCCGCCCCCATCGGCTCAGCCCCGAATCGGGAAGTGGGCGGATCGGCGCATTCTGGCGACGCTGTCGCGGCCGGAGCGGTTTCGGCCGGCGGGCCGGGGCTGCCGCAGCGGCGGCAGCTGGTCACCGAGCTGCCGGGGCCGCGGTCGCGGGAGCTGCTGGCGCGCCGTGACGCGGCCGTCGCGCGGGGTGTGTCGATCGCCCTTCCGGTCTTCGTCACCGCGGCGGGCGGCGGGATCCTGGTCGACGTCGACGGGAACGCGCTGATCGACCTCGGCTCCGGGATCGCCGTCACCACCGTCGGCAACAGCGCCCCACGGGTCGTCGACAACGTGATCGCGCAGGTTCAGGCGTTCACCCATACCTGCTTCATGATCACGCCGTATGAGGGCTACGTCGCGGTCTGCGAGCAGCTGGCCCGCCTCACCCCGGGCGACCACGACAAGCGCTCGGCGCTGTTCAACTCCGGGGCCGAAGCCGTCGAGAACGCCGTCAAGATTGCCCGGATCCACACCCGCCGCCAGGCCGTCATCGTCTTCGACCACGCCTACCACGGGCGCACCAACCTGACGATGGCGCTGACCGCCAAGAACCAGCCCTACAAGAACGGCTTCGGCCCGTTCGCGCCCGAGATCTACCGGGTGCCGCTGTCCTACCCGTTCCGCGACGGCCTGACCGGCCCCGAGGCCGCCGCCCGCGCGATCGGGATCATCGAGAGCCAGGTCGGCGCCGCCAATGTCGCCGCCGTCCTTATCGAGCCGATCCAGGGCGAGGGCGGGTTTATCGTCCCGGCCGAGGGCTTCCTGCTGGCGCTCGCGGACTGGTCGCGCGCTAACGGCGCTGTGTTCGTCGCCGACGAGGTGCAGACCGGTTTCGCCCGCACCGGCTCGATGTTCGCCTGCGAGCACGAGGGCGTCGTCCCCGACCTCGTCGCCACCGCCAAGGGCATGGCCGGCGGCCTGCCGCTGTCGGCCGTCACCGGCCGTGTCGAGATCATGGAATCCGCCCACCCCGGCGGCCTCGGCGGCACCTACGGCGGCAACCCGCTGGCGTGCGCCGCCGCCCTCGGCGCCATCGAGACCATCGAGCGCGACGGCCTCGTCGACCGGGCCCGCGCGATCGGCGAGCGGGTGCTGCCCCGCCTGCGCACCGTCGCCGGGCGAATCCCGGCCATCGGCGACGTCCGCGGCCGTGGTGCCATGCTCGCCGTCGAGATCGTCGACCCCGCCACCAGCCAGCCGGACGCCGCCGCCACCGGCCGTGTCGCCCGCCGCTGCCACGAACAGGGCGTCGTCGTCCTCACCTGCGGCACCGACGGCAACGTCCTGCGCCTGCTGCCCCCGCTCGCGATCGGCGACGACCTCCTCGACGACGGCATCACCGTCCTCACCGAGGCCCTCGGCTCCCTTGCCCTCTGACAGCCCCGGGCGGACCCGTGACAGCCCCCGGCGACCTCGGGCGCTAGCGGTTGCGGACGTGGGGCCCCAGGCCGCTGTCGGTGAACTGGACGCGTTCGACGAGCAGGCGCAGCTCGCGGATGGCGACCGTGGCCGCGGCGACGTCGAGAGGGCCGGTGCCGACCCGCAGGTCGGTGGGCTGGAAGCCTGCCCGGCGGGCGGAACGGGGGCGGGGCTCACCGGACGGTGGCTCGCCGGCGAGCTCGGCGAGGACGGCGGTGAACGGGCCCACGGCCTCGGCGCGCTGGACGAGCCAGCGGGAGGTGAGTACCCGCGGACCGTCGGCCAGGTAGGCGTGGGCATCCCCGCCGGTGCTGGTCGGCTCCCGGGTCCCGGGTGAGATCGGGGCGTCGGCGCGGGCCGCGGCGAGGACGAGCCAGTCGAGGGTCGCCCACAGCTCGGTGAGCCGGGCCCGCAGCGCCGCCTTGGCGGCAAGCGTCCAGTGCGAGTCGGCGGCGACGTCGACCAGCCGGCCATGCAGGCCGGCGAGGCCGAGCCAGCGGCCGAGTACCACGTGCACCGCGGCGGCGTCCTCGACGGCCGCCGGCGCCGGCACCGGCGAGGCGACCAGCAGGTCGAGCGCGGTGCCGAGCGCGCCGAGCCCCGAGATCGTCCCGGTCAGGTCCCCGCCCGCGCCCGCGCCGGTTACGCCGAACGAGGCGGCGAGGTCCGCGGCGGGCCCGCGCAGCCGCTCGGTGACGGCCGTCGTGCCCGCCCGGCCGCGGGCGTGGCGTAGCAGCCACTCGCTCGCGAGCTCGTGGAACTCGCGGGCCGCGCGGCGGCCGGCCAGCTCGGCCGCCGCTTCCATCGCGTCGCCGCGCCGGTCGAGTGCCGCCCACAGCCCGTCGAGGCCGAACAGCACGGCCGCCGCCGCGTACGCGCGGGCGGCGTCGGCGCTGGTCACGCCGGTCTGCTCCTCGAGCCGGAAGACGAAGCCGGGCCCCAGCCGGTTGACCAGCTCGTTCGCCAGCCGGGTCGCGATGATCTCGCGGACCAGCGGGTGCGCGCTGATCCGCCCCGCGAAGCGCTCCCGCACCGCGGGCGGGAAGTAGTGCTGGGCGACCAGGTCGAGCGCGGGCGTGTCCGGCAGCGTCGAATCCAGCAGCTCCTGACGCACGAGTATCTTCGCCTTGGCCTGCAGCACGGCGAGCTCCGGGCGGGTGAGCCCGGAACGCGCCCCCCGCAGCTCCTCCAGCCGGACCTCCGACGGCAGGTGGTCCAGCGACCGGACCAGGCCGGAGCGGACCTCCAGATTGCGCAGCAGCCGGATGTGGCGGTCCAGGAAGTACGGCGCGTAGGTCGCCGCCAGGCTCACCGCGACCGCCTGCTGGGCGCTGTCGTCGAGGACGGCGGTGGCGACGTCGTCCGTGAGCGAGCGCAGCAGCTCGTCGCGGCCCTCGCGGGTCAGCTCACCCTCGTCGACGGCGCCGGCGAGAAGGATCTTCAGGTTGACCTCGCGGTCGGACGTGTCGACACCGGCGGAGTTGTCGAGGAAGTCGGTGTTGATCTTTCCTCCGAGGTGGGCGAGCTCGACGCGGGCGGCCTGGGTGACGCCGAGGTTGCCGCCCTCGACGACGACCCGGGCGCGCAGCTCGTCGGCGTCGACGCGGACCGCGTCGTTCGCGTGGTCGGCGGCGTCGTCGTGGCTCTCGGTGCTGGCCTTGACGTAGGTACCGATGCCGCCGTTGTAGAGCAGGTCGACGGGAGCGCGCAGCAGCGCCTGGATCAGCTCGACCGGCGACATCCCGACGCTGTCGCTGTCGCCGTCGCCGGTGTCGGTGTCGGTGTCGGTGTCGGTGTCGACCGAGGCGCCGTCGCTGGCGGGGGCGGCCGCGGGGGGGAGGCCGAGAACCTCTCGGGCCCTGGCCGAGAGCTCGACGCTGCGGGCGTCGCGACGGAAGACCCCGCCGCCGGTTGAGAGGATCTTGGGGTCGTAGTCCGCCCACGACGAGCCGGGCAGGTCGTAGAGCCGCTGCCGCTCGGCGAACGAGGCCGCCGGGTCGGGATCCGGGTCGAGGAAGACGTGCCGGTGGTCGAAGGCGCCGATCAGACGCATCGAGCGTGACCGCAGCATCCCGTTGCCGAAGACGTCGCCCGACATGTCGCCGATACCGACGACCGTGAAGGGATCGCGGTCGGCGTCGACGCCGAGCTCGCGCAGGTGCTGGCGGGCCGACTCCCAGGCACCCCGGGCGGTGATCCCCATCGCCTTGTGGTCATAGCCGGCCGACCCGCCGGAGGCGAACGCGTCGCCCAGCCAGTAGCCGTACTCGGCGGCGATCTCGTTGGCCAGGTCGGAGAAGGTGGCGGTGCCCTTGTCGGCCGCCACGACCAGGTACGTGTCCGGATCGTCGTAGCAGACGGTGCGCTCCGGGCCGACCGGCTTGCCGCCGGCCAGGTTGTCGGTGACGTCCAGCAGGGCCGAGACGAACGTCCGGTACGCGGCCCGCACCCTGTCCTGGCTCGGACGCCCGCCTCCCGCCCCGGTACCGGCCCCGCTCGCGTCGCCGGTACCAGCCCCGGCCCCGGCCCCAGCACCGCCATGGACACCGGCGGCCAGGGTCGGCTCGTGCAGGACGAAGGCGCCCTTGGCACCGTCGGGGACGATGACGACGTTCTTGGTGACCTGCGCGCGGTAGAGGCCGTGCACCTCGGTGCGGTAGTCCTCGGGCCGGTCGGAGAACCGCAGGCCGCCACGGGCCACCCGCCCGCCGCGCATGTGCACGCCCTCGACGGTCGGCGAGGTCACGAACACCTCGACCCAGGGGCGCGGCGCTGGCAGAAACCCGAGCCGGGACGAGGCGATCTTCAGTGCCAACGCCGGCTTCGGCCGCCCGGCCACGTCGCGCTGGTAGTGGTTGGTACGGATCACCGCGGCGAGCACGTCGCGCAGCCCGCGCAGGATCCTGTCCTCGTCGAGACTGGCGACGGCGGCGAGCAGCGCCTCCAGCCTGGCGGACGCCCGCGCGGCACCGGCCGCCCGGTTGTCCGGGCCGCGGCGGTCCGGGCGGTCCGGGCGGTCCGGGCCGGCGTGGTCCGGGTCGAAGCGGGCCCGGAAGTAGTCGAGCAGCCCGTGGGCGAACGCGGGGTTCGCCAGCACTGTCCGCGCGGCGTAGCCGTGCGACAGGCCGACGCCGGTCTGGTGCAGGAACCGCCAGGCCGCCCGGATGACGTTCACCTCGCGCCACGGGACCCCCGCGCTCAGCGCCAGCCGGGTGAACCCGTCCAGCTCAGCCTGCCCCGTCCACACCGCGGCGAACAGCTGCCCCAACGCCGCCCGTACCGCCGCGTCCGCGGACACTGTGCCCGACGGCTCCGGCAGCCGCAGCAGGTACTCGTCCCGCTCGGATGTCCTGGACCCGTCGGAGACGGCCGGCGGCCGGTCGTGGTCGACGACCTCGACGCCGAGGCGGGTGAACACGTCGACGACGGCCGCGAGCGGTGGCCGTCCCGTCGCCACCGGCCAGGTCAGCGCGCACCGCGTCGTCCCGCCGGCGCCGTCGCTGAACGTCATCTCAGGGGCGGCGGCCGCCGGCGCGCCGGACGGCCCCACCACCCGTGCCTGACCACCGTTTCCTGCCCCCGCCTCGGGGCCGTCCGTCCCCGCGCCACCTGCACTCACGGCCTCACCGGCTTCTCCATAGTCCTGACGGCCCTGCCCGGACGACCCGGTCCGAGCGCCCGGTCCCGAGCGCCGAGTTCCGGGGACCGGTCCCGAGGGCTCGGTCCCGACGGCCCGATATCGCGTCGGTGGTTGTCCACGTCCTACCTGACGCTAGAACTCGCGCCGAGATCGTGTCGTCCTGACAGGGTGGCCAGCCACATGTGCGGTGACGCCCGGGCGACAGGTCGGGACTTGCGTAGCCATCGCCGGACACGCGCGGTCTGAAGTAGCCTCCTGCCACCGGGGCCGCACCCAGTGCCACGGCGAAACAGTGTGCATGCCGTCCCGCGGGCCTTGAGCGGCACGTGACTGCGGCGAGCGGCCGGCTCATGCCAGGAACAGGGGCAGCAATGGACCAGCCCAGCTTCACCAGGTCAGCGGGTACAGGCTCCGACGCGGTCCGGAAGGCCCGGGTACGCCTCACCGGGCTCGACGTGGACCTCTTCCGCCACCCGCTCGACCGGCAGGCCACCAACAACCTCAAGAGGGTCCCGGGGTTCGACAAGGCGGTCGCGAGGTTCATCGAGTGGGGCGTCGAACGGATCGAGTACGTCGAGCACACCGCGTCGGGCGTGCGCGTCGGGCCCCGGCAGCTGCCCCGCGTCCATGGCCTGCTGCGCGAGGCCTGCGCGGTCCTCGACATCCGCGAGCCCGAGCTCTACGTCCGCCAGGGGCCCCCGAACGCCTACACATCGGGGCACAACCACCCCTACATCGTGCTGTTCACCGAGCTGATCGACCTCATGTCCGAGGACGAGCTCCTCGGCGTCCTCAGCCACGAGGCCGGGCACATCAAGTGCGGCCACGTTCTCTACAAGACGATGGCGCGGGTGTTCGGTGGCGCGGCGACCGCGGGGATGCGGCGCGTGAACCCGATGACGGTCGCCGTCGGGCTGGGTATCGGCGCGGCGCTGAAGAGCTGGGACCGCGCGTCGGAGTTCACCGCCGACCGCGCCGCGATGCTGGCCACCCAGGACCTCGACGCCTGCGTCGGGATGATGATGAAGCTCGCCGGTGGCGTCCGGTCCGACGAGATGGGCACAGCCGCGTTCCTCGAACAGGCCCAGCATCTGGACGTCCTCGCGGCCGAGAGCAAGATCTCCCGGCTCCACCGTTTCCAGCTGCGCGTCGGCAGCGGCCATCCGCTCGTCGTCGAGCGTGCCCGCCGCTTCCAGGAGTGGATCGCCAGCGGCGAGCCCGGTGACATCGTCGCCCGGTACGCGGCGGCCACCGTCCCCGCCCAGCCCACCACCGGTCCTGACGGCCGGTACTAGCGATCAGGACCAGCCTGGGCCGGCCACGTAGGGCGAGGGAAGATCGCTGGTGGCTGGTGGCTGGTAGCTGGTAGCGCTGGTGGCGGGCGACGCTGGTGGCGGGTGGTGCTGGAGGCCGGCGGTGATCTGGTGGCATTTTGGAGCCAGGACCCCGAAAATGCCACCAGATCATGAGCCGGGCCATGATCTGGTGGGATCGTCGGTGCCGCCCCGCTCACCGGTAACGACTTTTCCCTCGGGCAGCTTCTCGCTCGTCGTCCGTGGCCGCGTGCGGCGGTACGGCGGGTGCGCCTGGGCCGGTGCCATCGCCCTGACGGGCGCCCGCGCGGAGCGACCTCACCGGCCGGGCGAGCGGGATGGGCCGGCGGGATGGGCGAGTATGGCCGCATGCGACGCGCGGGGCGACACCGATGACCATGACCGGGCTGCCCCCGGAGGGGCGGGTGCTGGCCCGGGCGGTCACGGCCGTGGTCGACGCGGCGGGGCGGCGCGACGCGGCCGCGTTGCGGGCGGCGTGCAACCAGCTGCGGACCTGTGACGAGGCGGTGGCACGGGAGGTGCTGCACCGGCTGACGCTGAGGCTGGTCGAGCGGGCCTACCCCGACGGTGTCGACGCCGACGACATCCGCGGGCTGTTCGACGAGGTCGTCCGCCGCGCGTCGCCCTGGCTGACGGGCGTCGAGCCATATGCGGTCGTCGTCGTGCTCGCCGGCGCGCTGTCCATCCGCCCGCCGGACGACGCGCCGAAGCCGAGCCTCGACCCGGACGCCCTGCCGATCGCCTGCGCCCTCGTCGTCGATTACCTGCTCGTCCGCCTGGGTTCCCGACTGCCCGCCGAGCTGGCACACGCCTTCGACGAGCTGCGCACCGCCCAGACAAACGAGATGCCCTGAGAGCTGGGAGAGGGTTCTGGGCGCCGGATGCCTCCGCCGCCCCGCGCCCCGCCGCGCACTGTTCGCCCGGCACCCGGAGCGGACGATCGTCACCTGGGTAGTCGGGGAACGACGGGTCCTCCGTGGAGCCGGGCGGGGTCCGGCAAGACTGGGAAGATGGCTGACACTCTTGCCGTCCCGGAGACGCACCGAGATCTGTTCACGAGCTCCACGTTCATGCTCAGCACGCTGAACGCGGACGGCTCAATCCAGACGACGGCGATCTGGGGCCTGGTGGGCGAGGACGGTGTCGTGCGGACCTCGCTGTCGAAGAACCGCCACAAGTACAAGAACCTGACGGCGCGCCCGACGGCCACCATCTTCGCGATCTCCCCGTCGAACCCGCATCACACGGCGGAGATCCGCGCGAAGGCGATCATCGAGGATGACACGGACAAGTCCTTCCTGGTCACCATGCTCGCCACCTACGGCAGGACGCTGGAGCAGTTCGGCGCCCCTGGCCTCGAGCCCCGCGTCGCCGTGACCTTCCGGCCGACCCGCGTCGTCGTCCTCGGCTGAGCCGCTCGCCCCGCCACGCACCGGCCACCTTCACCGCCCTCGCGGGTAGGACGTCGCGGAAGGGAACCAGGGCGGCCGGGGGTGCGTCGGAGGGGGCGTGATGCGGCGACGTGAGTTACTGCGAGCGGCCGTCCTGGGTACGGCGGGCCTGGGAGCGGGCGCCCTGGTCGGCGGGTGCGGCGACGCGGCGGGCCCGGGGGATCGCGGCGGGAACGGTGGCGGCGCGGCGGTGGCGGCGCAGAACGTCGCCCGCGCCACGGCGGACACGGGCGCGCTCGCCGGCGCCGCCACCGCGGTCCGGGGGCTCAGCGGCGACCTGTACCGGCGGATGGCGGCGGCGAACGCCGGAAACCTGGTGTGCTCGCCGTACTCGGTGGCGGTCGCGCTCGGGATGACCCGCGCCGGCGCCGCCGGCCGCACCGCCTCCGAGATGGACGCGGTGCTGCACGCCTCCGCGCTGGGGAGCGGGCCCGACGCGTTGCCGGCTGGGCTGAACGCGCTGACGCTGGCGGTGGAGAGCCGGGCCGGCAAGCGGACGCTGGCAGACGGGTCGACGATCGAGATTCTCGTCGACGTGGCGAACTCGTTGTGGGGCCAGCGGCAGACGCCCTGGGAGGCGCCGTTCCTGGAGACCCTGGCGCGCTACTACGGGGCGGGCATGCGGACCATCGACTTCGGGGCGGACGCGGCGGGCGCGACGAGGGCGATCAACGACTGGACCGCGAAGCAGACCCACGACCGGATCCCCACGCTGCTCTCGCCCACCGATCTGGACGCCTCCACCCGGCTGGTGCTGGTCAATGCGCTGTACCTGCGCGCCCCATGGCAGATCCCGTTCGGGGACGCGCGGCCGGCGCCGTTCACCCGTCCCGACGGCTCGGCCGTCCAGGCGCGGCTGATGAGCCTGACCCTGGCCCAGGCCGGGTACGCGACCGGGCCGGGCTGGCGGGCCGTCGACATCCCCTACGCCGGCGGCGAGCTGGCCATGGCGGTCGTGCTGCCGGACCCGGGCCGACTCGACGCGATCGAGGCCGCGCTCGACGAGACGGCGCTACGTGGCCTGCTCACCGGTTTCCAGCCGACCGCGGTGGAGCTGGAGCTGCCGCGCTGGACGTTTCGCACCCACGCCGGCCTCGGCGACCCGCTGGCGGCGCTCGGCATGCCGACCGCCTTCGGCGGCGACGCCGACTTCAGCGGGATGACGCGGGCCGAGAAGCTGCACATCGACAAGGTGGTGCACGAGGCGTTCATCGCGGTCGACGAGCAGGGCACCGAGGCCGCGGCCGCGACCGCCGTGGCCATGGCGGTGTCGGCGATCCTGACCGAGGTCCGGCTGACGGTCGACCGCCCGTTCCTGTTCGTCGTCCACGACCGGGCGACGGCCACCCCGCTGTTCGTCGGCCGCGTCGTCGACCCGACCGCCGCCTGACCCGCGCCGCCACCGTGGCCGGCGCCCGGCTGGCCTCAGGAAGTTAGCGATGCCGAAATTTCGTCCTGACGAGGCTGTCATGACGGCTGGCCAGAGTGTTCGCCAGGTCAACATGCGAGGAGAGGGGTGTGGCCGCCCCGGATGATCCGTGCGTCTGGCCGGCCGCCGGCTCCCCGGGCAACGCTTTCGCGTCTGGAGGCATCATGACCAGGATCTTCGCCGACCTGCGGGCTCCCGAGATCGCGGACCTGTCGCCGGGGGCGGTGGCCGTCCTGCCGATCGGGTCGGTGGAGCAGCACGGGCCGCACCTGCCGCTGTCGACGGACCTGGTCGTCGCCGACACGCTCGCGCGCGACGTGGTCGCGGCCCACGGAGACGAGATCGACCTGCTGCTGCTGCCGACGCTGGCCTACAGCAAGTCCAACGAGCACGCCTGGTCGGCGGGGACGATGTGGCTGTCGGCTACGACGGTGCTGGCGACGCTCGACGACCTGGGCCGCTGCCTCGCGACGACGCCCGTCGAGCGGCTGGTGTTCCTCAACGGCCACGGCGGCAACAGCGCGCTGTTGCAGGTCGCGAGCCGCGACATCCGGCTCGCGCACGGGCTGCGGACCTTCGTCATGCACCCATCGCTGCCGCCGGATCACGGCGGGACGGCGCCCGCGTCCGAGCTGGGCATGGGCATCCACGCCGGGATCGAGGAGACGTCGCTGATGCTGCACCTGCGCCCGGACCTCGTCCGGATGGACCTCGCCGAGCGCAGCGTGCCCGAGCACCTGGCCGGGTTCGAGCGGGTCGGCTGGGGCCGCCCGGTCTCATTCGGCTGGCTGTCCGACGACTTCGGGACGAACGGCACGCTCGGCGACCCGGTCGGCGCCACCGCCGAGCACGGCAAGGAGCGCTACGAGGCGATGGTCGAGACCGCGTCCGCGTCGCTGCGCGAGATCGCCCGCTTCGACCCGAGGCACGCCCGGTGACGGCCGGCCTGTCCACGGCGGCCCAGCCGCTGGCCGGGCCCGCCTCGGACGAGCTACCGGCGCACGCCGACGTCGTCGTCATCGGCGGCGGGCACAACGGGCTGGCGTGCGCGGCGTACCTGGCGCGCGCCGGCCAGTCCGTCGTCGTCCTTGAGGCGCGGGAGACGGCTGGCGGGTGCGCGTCGACGGTCGACGCGGTCGGTGCCCGCGTCAACATCTGCAACTGCGACCACACGATGATCCGCGCCAGCGGCATCGTCGAGGAGCTCGACCTCGCCTCGTACGGCCTGCGCTACCTGGACGTCGATCCGCTGGTCATCGGCGTCGGCTGGGCCGACGAGCCGGTGTTCGTCCAGTGGCGCTCGATCGAGCGCACCGTCGACGGGCTCGCCCGCATCGGCCCGGCCGTCGCCGCCGCCTACCGGCGCTACCTGGAGGTCGCGATCCCGGCGGCGAAGCTGGTGCTGGCCGTGCAGTGCGGCCGGCCGACGACGCCGTCGATCGTCGCCACCGTCGTCGCGAAGCAGAGGCTGCGCGGCTCCCGGGTGCTGCTGGACTGGCCGCGGCGAAGCCTGGTCGACGTGCTCACGTCGTTCGGCCTGCCGCCGTGGATGATCGCCTCGACGCACACCGTCGGCCCTGCGGTGTGGGGGCTCGGGCCGGACGCGCCCGGCAGCGGGCTCGGGGCGCTGGGGCTCGCGATCCGCCACCTCGTCGGCGTGGGCCGGCCGGTGGGCGGCAGCGGCGCGGTGCCGGCGGCGCTGGAGGCCTGTGCGCGGGCGCACGGCGGCCGGATCGTCACCGGGGCGCGGGTGTCCGGGGTGGACATCGTGTCGGGGCGGGCCCGGGCCGTGCGGCTCGGTGACGGGCGGCGGATCACCGCCGGGGCCGTCGTCAACGCCACCGACCCGCACACCCTGCTCGTCGACTGGCTCGCCGGCGTGCCGGCCGCGCGGGGCCTGCGGAAACGCTGGGTGGAAAGGCCCGCGGCCGACGGCTACGAGTCGAAGGTGGACGCGGTCGTCACCGCCCCGCCGACGCCGCGCGCCGTGCTGGAGCTGCCCGAGGATGTGCTGCCGGCCGCGCTGCGCCACGTGCCGACGACGGTCGTGAGCCCGACGTCCGAGCAGCAGGTCGCGGCCGCGGCGGCGCTGCGGGCCGGCCTGGTCAGCGATCCGCCGATGTTCTTCCTCAACACCCCGTCCGTCCTGGACGAGACCATGCGGCCCTCGCCGGCCGAAGGGCGGGGGGTGATGGCGGAGCCTCCCGCGGCGGGAGGCCCCACACGCGACGCGGGCGTGCACGTCCTGAGCCTTGAGGTGCTGTGGACGCCGTGGGCGCTGCGCGGCGGCTGGGGCGACCCGGCGCTGCCGTGGGGCTGGCTGGAGCGGTTCGCCTCGATCTGCGGCGACGGGCCGGGCGTGCTCGCGTCGGTGCGCGACTGGCGGGCGATGACCCCGCCCGACTACGAGCGTGAGTTCTTCCTGCGCCGCGGCTACGTCCCGTCCTTCCCCGACGGGGTCATGGCGGCCCTGCTGGGCCGCCATCGCGAGCTGTCCCGCTACCGCACGCCGATCGCCGGCCTCTACCTGACGGGCGGGGCCACCTTCCCCGGGGCCGGTGTCTGGGGCGCCTCCGGCCGCAACGCCGCGGCGACGGTCCTGGCCTCGGCCGGCCGCACCAGGCTGCCGCTGTAGCCGGAGAGGTCACGAGGTCCACACACAGGACCGGCGCGGTCTCAGCTGAGCAGGGCGCCGGACGTGTGCTCGTCGACGGGGAGGTCTCCGGCCGTCGTCGCGGTGACCTCGATCGACTGGAGGGTGACGATGCCCCCCAGAATGTCGGCGAAGGCGGCGTCGGCGGCATCCCGGCCGGTCGCGATGCGCACCAGGCTCGCCCGCGGGACCTTGCGGGTGGCGTCGTAGACCCGCCAGGCGCCGTCGATCCAGGCCTCGAAGACCGCGTGGAAGTCCATCGGGGTCAGCCCGGGCGCGTAGACGGCGGCGAAGCGGGCCGGGATCAGGAGCGCCCGGCAGAGCGTGATGCCCAGGTGGGCGAAGTCGCGGCAGACGCCCTGCCCGGTGAGCAGCGTGTCCTCGGCGGAGTCGTGGACGGCGCTGGAGCCGGGTACGTAGCCGATGCGGTGATGGATCCAGGCGGCGATGGCGTCGACCCGGGGCCGCCCTGGCGGCAGGCCGCCGAACTCGGCGACCGCGAAACCGACGACGTGATCTGACGGGCAGTAGCGGCTCGGCCAGAGGTAGGTCAGTTGTTCCATGGTGAGTCCGCCGGCGTCGGCGAGGCCGGGGGATATGTCCTTGTGGGCGACCGTATCCCCGCCGGGGGAGGCCGCGGGGGCCGCGGGCGCCTGCTCGAGTTCCGCCCAGTACGACACGGACAGGAGGCCCCGGGGGGCATGAAGCAGGTGTATCCGGCCGCCGTGCGGGGCGGTGAGTTCAGTCGGCTCGACGAGGGGTGCCTCACCCGTTGTCGTGGTGGCCAGCCGTTCGACGAGTACCCGGGGTCCTCGGGCGGCGGCGATCGACAACGCGATGTCCGCGGGCTCCTCGACGTCGAACGCGAGCTCGGCGCTGACCACCCGGCCCCGGCCGGCGGCGGCTCGCGGGGGTGGAGTCCCGTCGGGGACTCCCGTCTTCGTCGTCACGCCGGCCGCCTCACCCCGGCGGCGACCTCCGCCGGACGCCCACCGCCGGCAGGGCGCCGACCACCGCGTCGGGATCCGCGATCCCGGCCCACTGATGATTGTGCCAGGTCCACTATTTGTGCCAGGTCGGTAGACCCGGGCGGCTGGCCGGACCGCCGCCCGGTAGGCTGCTCGAAAGCGACTGAGTACTCGTCCCGGTCTGGTCCGAACGCCTGTTCTGGGTTCCAACTCGCTGATTCCGTAGGGTCGGCTGAGAAGGATGACCATGACCGTTAATGCCATGGCCGCGTCTAAAATTCCGGATTTGGCCCAGTCTGACGACAGCTCGCCGGTACCGGCCGGCCGTCTCGACTACGTCGAGCTGTCCCAGCGCGTAAAGCGCGCTGGACTGATGAACCGCCGTCCTGGTCGCTACGCTCTCATGATCCTGGCGAACTGGGCGCTGCTCGGCGGCGGCTGGCTGTTCTTCGCCTGGCTGGGAAACTCGTGGTGGCAGCTGTTCACCGCGGCGTTCCTGGCGGTGATGTTCACCCAGGTGGCGTTTCTCGGGCACGACGCGGGCCACCGGCAGATCTTCGCCGGCCGGCGGTCCAACAAGGCCGTGGGCCTCCTGCACGGAAACCTGCTGGTCGGGCTGAGCTTCGGCTGGTGGATGGACAAGCACGGCCGGCACCATGCGCACCCGAACACCGTGGGTCGCGACCCCGACGTTGGCAGTGGCGCGTTCGTGTTCTCGCCGGACGAGGCCCACGACCGCCGCGGCTTCCTGCGCTGGATGACCCGTCATCAGGCATACCTGTTCTTCCCGGTCGTGCTGCTCGAGGGCCTGAACCTGCACGTGGCCAGCGTCCTCGAGCTGGCGGCGCGGCGGAACCGGGCCGCGGTCACCGAGGCGGCGCTGCTCGCGGCCCACACCATCGCCTACTTCGGCACGATCTTCCTCGTCCTGTCGCCGCTGAAGGCCCTGGTCTTCATCGCGGCCCACCAGGCGCTGTTCGGCCTGTACATGGGCTGCGCGTTCGCCCCGAACCACACGGGCATGCAGATCTTCTCCAAGACCGGCACCGACTTCCTGCAGCGGCAGGTCCTCTCCTCGCGCAACATCCGCGGCGGCCGGATCACCGACATCTTCTACGGCGGGCTGAACCGCCAGATCGAGCACCACCTGTTCCCGATGCTGCCGAGGCCGAACCTGCGACGGACACAGGCGATCGTGAAGGAGTTCTGCGACACGCACGGCGTCAGCTACCGGGAGAGCAGCCCCCTGGGCTCGTACCGGGAGATTCTCGTCCACCTGCACGCCGTCGGCGAGCCGCTGCGGCGTCGTCCCGCCCAGGCGTGAACGGCCAGAGCCGGGGCTGCCGGACCGCGGGCGCGGGCAGCCCGGCTCGCCCGACCGAGCGGCCGGGGAGCGCCCACGTAACCCGAGCCGGGCGCGCGGCACGCCGCGGGCCTCGCCGGCGGGCCAATCCCTGACAGGCCCGCGCGCGGCCTCGGACGACGCCGGCCCAGGCCCAGGCTTGGACCGGCTGTGCGTTCGCGTCGCGGCGGTCCTGCACGTCGACGGCGCGACGATCTCGGTGACGGCCGGCGCCATCGGCCGGGGAGCGCGCGGCGCGAGCGACGCGGCGGCCGGCCGGCTCGACGATCTTCAGCTCGCCCTCGATGAGGGCCCCTGCCACGACGCCGCCGAGGACGGCGGCCCGGTGCTCGTGGGGGATCTGGCCGGGCCGGCGGGGCAGCGTTGGGGGCGGTTCACGCCCACGACGCTGGCCGCCGGGTACCGGGCGGTCTTCGCCTTCCCGCTGCGGATCGGTGCGATCGAGTTGGGGACGCTGTTCCTCGTCCGGGCCAGCCCCGGCGGGCTGGACGGCGGCGCCCTGGCGGACGCGCTGGTCGTCGCGGACACCGTCGCCCTGATCCTGCTCGACCCGCCGGCCGGCAGCCCACCCGGCGACGCGACAGGCGACCCGGCCGAAGGGCGCGCGATCATGGCGGAGCCTGGCGCGCCTGGAGGCGGCTTGGACGACAGCGCGGCCGAAGGGCGCGCGATCATGGCGGAGCCTGGCGCGTCCGAATGTGACCTGGACGACATCACGGGCGACCTCGCGGGCGGTCCTGAGGACGATCTGGCGGGCGAGGCCGCGGCCCGGCTGCGGGCGCGGGCCGCCTCGCTGTACCGGCCCGAAATCCACCAGGCTACCGGGATGGTCATGGCCCAGCTCGGCGTGAGCGCGCAGGAGGCCCTGGTGCGGCTGCGCGCGCTCGCCCGTGCCCGGGGTCAGATAGCCGACGAGACCGCCCGCGACATTGTTGCCCGCCGGCTGCGGCTCGGCGGAGACCTGCCCCGATGATGGGGGCAGGGAGGGACGGTCCCCCCGTTGGTGAGGCGTGCGGAGGCAGCGGTGTGCCGGGAACGGGAGCTGAGCGAGGCGTTCGTGGGCCTCGCCGACAGCTTGGTCGCCGACTATGACGCGGCGGACCTGCTACACCGGTTGGCTGACCACTGCGTAGCGCTCCTCGGCGTGGCCGCGGCCGGCCTGCTGCTGTCCGACCAGCGCGGGAGGCTGCAGGTGGTGGCCGCGTCGTCGGAGGCGAGCCGCCTGCTGGGGCTCTTGCAGCTTGAGCACGACGAAGGGCCTGGCCTGGACTGCTATCGGACCGGCATGACGGTCACGGTCCCCGACATCGACCTGGCGGCCCTGCGGTGGCCGGTCTTCGCGGCCGAGACCCGCTCCGCCGGCTACCGCGGCGTGCACGTGCTGCCGATGCGGCTGCGCGACGACGTGGTCGGGACGCTCAGCCTCTTCGGGGCCCGGCCCGGCCCGCTCGAGGACACCGAGGCCCGTGTCGCCCAGGCGCTCGCCGACGTGGCCACGATCGCCATCCTGCAGGAGCGCGCGATCCGTCACCACGAGCTGCTGGCCGAGCAGCTGCAGCACGCCCTGACCAGCAGGATCATGATCGAGCAGGCCAAGGGAGTCCTCGCCGAACGCGGCGGCCTCGACATGGACCAGGCGTTCGCCCGGCTGCGCCGGTACGCCCGCGACACCAACACCCGCCTCACCGACCTGGCCCGCGGCATCGTCGAGGGAACGCTCGACAGCAGCCGGGTGCTCGGTGCCTAGCCGGCCCGGCAGCCGCCGCCCTGAGCACGCGGGCGGCGGCCCCGGCGGCCGGCCGTGGGGAGCCTCAGGAGGCTACGGAGCGGGGAGCTTCCCGGGGTTGAGCAGGCCGTCGGGGTCGAAGCGGGCGGCGGCCTCGCGGATCATGTCGACGCGGTTCTTCAGCACCCAGGTGTGCGGGTCGTTGACGAAGACCTCGACCTCGGCGAGGCGGGCCATCCGGTCGTAGAGGGTGTCGGCGTCGTCGAAGCGCAGGAACAGCATGCCGGCCCAGAACCGGCCGCCGCCCTCCAGGTCGGCGAAGCCCTCCAGGTGGATGAGGGTGTCCGGCGCGATGGCTGCCACCTCGGCGCGGCGCCGGGTGAGCCCTGGGCCGCCGCACTGCAGGTGGGTGAGCTCGGGGCGCAGCTTGCGGACCCGGTAGGTGGTGTGGTTGTACGACAGCGATGTGACCAGGGCCGGGCCCTTCGGCCGGACCGCGTCGACCCGGCCGCCGTGGCGTCCGACGATCGCGGTCGCGGCCGGGACGCTCTCCTCGGTGACGATGCCGCGCACCGACAGCCGGTCGGCCGGCATCGCAGGGTCGGCCGGGCGGTAGGTGGCGACGACGCCCGCCTCGTCGAGGGAGAGCAGCCTGGGCGTCGGCTCCAGGCCGAACAGCTCCTCGCCGGCGGCGACGGCGCCGTCGAGCTCGGGGAACGAGGCGAACAGCGCGGTCCAGCGCCGCGCCGGGCGCAGCGCCACCGTCGCCGTCGCGATGACGCCGCTGACGCCGAAGGCGTGCGACTGGGCCATGTTGTCCGGGTAGGGCACGTCCACCGGGGTGGCGTCGTCGGTACACGGCACGACCCGCAGCGAGCGGATGTAGCCGTCCCAGACGGCGCCGTTCGCGATCGAACCGGTACCGCCGGCGCCGCCGGCGATGAACCCGCCGATCGTGGAGCCCACGGTCGACGGCATGATGGCCAGCTCCTGGCCGGTCGCCAGCGCCGCCTTCTCCATGAGGACGAAGGACGCGCCCGCCTCGGCGGTGATCCAGCCGTCCTCGACGGCGAGCACCTTCGTCGCCCGGGACGTGTCGAGGACCAGCCCGCCGAACAGCGGGATGCCCTGGCCGTAGTTGCCCGTGCCCTGCCCGCGCACGGTGACCGGCACCCGGTGGCGGTGCGCGGCGCCGACGGCCACGGCGATGCCCTCGGCGTCGGGCGGGCGGACCACGACGTCGGCGACGCCGCCGGGCAGCATCGGGCGCAGGACGGGGCTCATGTGCGCCCAGTCCGTCGACGCGGTCAGCCGGGCCGCCTCGTCGCGGGACACCGCGTCCTCGCCGAGCAGCTGGCTCAGCTCGAAGGTCAGGTTGTTCAGCGCTTCTGGGTCGACCGGGGTCACCTCGGGCAGCGTGGCCCGTTTGAACACCGGCATGGCGACAGGTTCCGCCATGAACATCCTCCGTCATCGGGAACGACGGATCCCGGTGGCCGCCCGCCGGGCGGAGGCCACCGGGACCCGCGTTCGTCAGCTGTACCTAGCGCGCCTGTATCCGCGCGCCCCCGGCCTCGTGGACGCCCACGAGGCCGGCGGGCGTCAGGAGGTCAGGAGGTCAGGCTGATCTTGGTGTCGAGGAACTCGTCGGTGTAGAGGTCCGACGGCTTGAGCCCGTCCTTGATCGGCTTGTTCTGCTGGGCGTAGATCGGGGAGAGGATGCCGATCAGGGTCTGGGTGCGGGCGTCGTCGAAGTCGCCGAGGGTCGGGGTCTTGCCGTTGCCGATGATGCCGAGCTCGGCCATGGTCTTGACCGCGTAGTCCGCGACGCCCTGGGTGTAGACCCAGCCGTTGTTGTACTTCGTGACCGCGTCCAGGATGACCTTGTTGGCCGTGGCCGGGTCGGCGATGAAGTCGACGATCGCCTGCTGCATGATCGGGATCAGCTTGGTGAGGCAGGGCTTGAGGGCGTCGAGCTTGTCCGCCCGCACGCCGATCTCCTGCTGGTAGAAGTCGAAGCCCGCGTCGGCGACCAGCTGGTACTTCAGCGGCTTGCCCCAGGAACGGACCTCGTTCTCCCAGGTGTAGGGCTCGGAGGTCGCGAAGCCCTGGACGGCGTACTCGCCACCGGAGGCGACGAAGTTCGTCGGGGTGCCGTCGTAGCTGCCGTCGATCTGGCTCTTCTTCAGGATGCCCTGGCCGGTGAAGTAGTCCATGTACGCGGCGCCCTCGAAGTAGAGCACCTTGGTGTCGGTCTTGCCGATGTCGGCGATCGTCTTGAAGTCCGGGTGCTTCTCCGGCGACCAGCCGATCTCCTGCGGGCTCTTCTCGAGGCCGGCGAGCAGCGCGACGGTCGGGTGGTCCTTCGAGGTCTGGATCTGCTCGTCGGTGCTGATGTAGCCGATCGTGATGTTGGGGTCGGCGTACAGCTGCGACGTGACCGTCTGGAAACCGATCGCCGGGCCGCCGGCACGGATCTCCAGCTTGACGCCGGTGTCCACGCCGCCGTGCGCGACGAGCTCACTGGTGACCGACTTCTTGCCGGTGTTGAACGACGGGTTAGGGCCGAGCAGCTGGTACTGCCCGCCGTGCTCCGACTCGGGGTTCCAGTCAGACTGCAGGACGATGGTGCTCGGGCAGCCGGCCGCCTTCAGGTCGTACTGGGCCGGCACCGCGCCGCCCGCGGACGCAGACGGCGCGGGGCTCGTCGTGTCGTCGCCGCCACAGGCGGCGGCGACCAGGGCGAGCGCGACCGCCGCGGCGGTAGCCGCGACGAGCCTGGTCGGGCGTGGTCTGGTCAACGGAGTCTCCCCCTGGTTTCTCGGGTGGCGTGCACCCGACGGCATCGATGGATATGAACCGTGCCGCGGTGGCGCGGCTGGCGTGACGCGGTGACGCGGGTGGTGCGGCGGAGCGGGTGGAACGGCAGTGGGCGGAGCGGTGGTGCGGACTACGGCGGGACGGACAGCGGGAGGCGAGTGCGAAAGCGGCGCCGCGGCGCACAAACTCGGGAGGGAGCGTTCACGGCGCCGCTGCCGACCTTGTGCCTTGGGGCCGCCGCCTCGGGCGTGACGGAGGCGTGACGGAAGGATCAGCCTCGCTTCGCCTGGTACCAGCGGCCGACGACGCGGCGCGACAGCCAGCCGAAGAAGACGAAGACGGCGATGCCGAGCAGGCTCGCCACCAGCGTCGTCGCCCACAGCCGCTCGCCCTCGAGCCGCGAGCTGTAGACGGACAGGTTGGTGCCGAGCCCGGCGTTGCCCTGCTTGAAGAAGAACTCCCCGACGATCGCGCCGATGACCGACAGCCCCGCGGCGACCCGGAAACCGGAGAACATCGCCGGCAGTGCGGCCGGCAGCTGCAGCTTCCACAGCCTGGTGAGCCGGCCGGTGTGGTGCAGGGTGAACAGCTCGTGCATGCCCCTGTCGACCGACTGCAGGCCGAACAGCGTGTTCGAGACGATCGGGAAGAACGCGATGATGACGCAGACGATCGTCCGGCTGGTGAGCGCGAACCCGAAGAAGAAGCTCAGCACCGGGGTGAGCGCGAGGATCGGCACGGTCTGCAGGACGACCGCCCACGGGTAGAGCGAGCTCTCGATCCACTGCGCCTGGCTCATGAGCACCGCGGCGAGCACCCCGAGGACCATCGAGATCGCCAGTCCGATGAAGGTGACGATGACGGTGTAACGCAGCGCCTCAAGAATGACCTTGAAGTTCGACCAGTCGAGGAAGCCGACCCGGATCACGTCGTGCGGCAGCGGAAGCATGAACCGCTGCTGCTTGGTCAGCGTGAGCCCCGAGACCAGGTACCAGCCGCCGACGAACAGGGCGAACACGCAGAACGGCAGCAGGAACTTGTTGAAGAGCGTCCCGCGCGACCGCGCCCACCAACCACCGGGAGCGCGGGGGGCCACCGGCGGCGCGACCACCTCGCCCGGCGCCGGCCCGACGGCGGGGGTCGCCGCCGTGGAGTCAACGTCAACCGTCATGATCGTCACACGTCCCTGAGGTATTGGGAGACCTCGCCGCACAGCGCGGCGAACTCGGCGCTGTAGCGGATCTCCGGTGCGCGCGGGTAGTCGAACGGGACGGCCACCTCGGCCTTCACCCGGCCCGGCCGGCCACTCATCACCAGCACCCGCCCGGACAGGAAAACGGCTTCCTGCACCGAGTGGGTGATGAACAGCGCCGCGAACCGGCTCTGGATGAACATGCGCAGCAGCTCGTCGTTGAGCCGCTCCCGGGTGATCTCGTCGAGCGCCCCGAACGGCTCGTCGAACAGGAACACGTCCGGGGCCAGCACCATCGACCGGGCCAGCGACACGCGCATTCGCATGCCGCCAGACAGCTCCTGCGGCAGGTGCTTCTCGAAACCGGTGAGGCCGACCAGGTCGATCGCGTCGCGGACCCGCCGGTCGCGCTCCTTCTTGTCCATGCGCTCGAGCTCGGCGAGCAGCCGGACGTTGTCCCAGACAGTGCGCCAGGGCAGCAGGGTGGCGTCCTGGAAGACGTAGCCGACGGACTTTGAATGGACGTCGACCTCGCCGTCGCTCGCCTTGTCCAGGCCGCTGGCGATCCGCAGCAACGTGCTCTTCCCGCAGCCCGACGGGCCGACGACCGTGACGAACTCGCCGGGCGCGACCGCCAGGTCGGCGCCGGTGAGCGCGACCGTGCCGTCCTTGAACTTCTTGCTGACGCCGGAGAAGCGCAGCGCCGCGGTCGTCGCGGGCGGGGGTTCGGTTGTCATCGTCATCGGCTAGGCCTTCGGTTGGAAGGGGGTGGACGAAGCCGTCGACCATGCGGACGCGGCGGAGACGGGCGACGCCCCCGGCGGGGCGGCGAGCTCGGAACGCACCACGGTGCGGGCGACGACCCGGCCGTCGCGCCACACGGTCCGCTCGGCGCCGGCGATGCCGAGGGCGTCGAGCACGTCGGTCGCGGGCATCGCGACCAGGTCGGCGGGCGCGCCGGGCGTCAGCGTCACCGCCGGCAGGCCCATCGCCGCCCGCGGCGCCGCGGTCACCGTGTCCAGCGCCTCGATCGGGTCGAGATGGCCACAGGTGATCATGAGTGCCGCGACCTCCAGCGCGTCGCCGCGGCCGACGGGGTGGAACGGGTCGCGCAGGTTGTCGCCGCCGGCGGCGACCGTCGCCCCGGCGCGCAGCAGCGGCCCGACGGCGGTCAGCCCCCTCGGGGTCGCGACCGGGTGGTCGCGGCCCTGCAGGAACAGGTTCGTCTGCGGCAGCGCGACGACGGCGATGCCGGCCTCGGCGACCCGCTCCGAGATCTCCCGCTGGGTCTCGATCGGCTGCATCGACAGGCTGACGCAGTGGCTCGCCGTCACGCCGTGCGGGAATCCGGTGCGCAGGACCAGGTCGGCCATGGTCCGCAGGCTCAGCGCGGCCGGGTTGAGCGTCTCGTCGGTGTGCAGGTCCATCGGCTTGCCCGCCTCGCCGGCGGCGTCCAGGCAGGCGGCGACGGCCCGGTCCGGGTCGTCCTCCATGTGCGGGCAGCCGCCGGCGACGTCCGCGCCGATCTTGAGGGCCTCGCGCAGCAACGGGCCGGCGGCGTCGTTGACCAGCGCCACCAGCTGCAGGTCGATGACACCGCGCCAGCGCTCCCGGACCTCGATCATCGCCTCCAGGCCCGACAGGCCCACGTCGGAGAGCACGTTGACGTGCGAGCGGATGTGGGTGGTGCCGTAGGCGAGGTGGATGCGCAGCGCCGCCTCGGCCCGGGTGATGATGTCCGCGGGCGTGGTCAGCTCGCGCAGCAGTTCCATCGCGGCGATGGCGCCGGCGAGGTCGCCGGTGAGGTTGGGCCCGAGCGAGGCGGTGAGCGCCTTGTCCAGGTGCGCGTGCGGCTCGACGAACGACGGGAGCAGCACCTGGCCCGACAGGTCGACGTCGTCCGGGCCGAGCCCGCCGGCCGTCGCGGCAGCGTCCGCCGAGGTGCCGGTCGTGCCGGCGCCGGCCGTCCCGGCGGGCAGCACCTGCCCGATCACCCCGTCCGCGATCTCGACGTCGACGATGTCACCCGTCGCCGTCATCGCCGAGCGCAGCCAGCTCATGCCCACCGCCATCCGCCCACAACGCCTCCCAGCTCGCCGGCGCAGGCGACCGCCCGCCTGACCGGCCCCGTCCGCGCCGCCCGCCCTCTGTACACGGTCTGCCCCTTGCGCGTGACTCGTCCGCTGCGGGCGGTTCGCGCCCCGTGTCCCATGGTGAACCGTCTCATGACGGCCCGGCTCCCGTGCCAGCGGCTGCCCGGCGTCGCCCCCGGCGGCCGGGCGGCGCGGCGACGCCGAGCACCCGCCTGGCGATCTCGGCCATCGCCGTGGCGAGCGCCGCCTCCTGGCCGGGTGGGGCGCCGCCGGAGAGGTTCACTCCGTCGACGCCGGGGATCTCCAGCATCCGCTCGGCGAGCTCGGTGCACTCCGCGATCCCGGCAGCCTCGATCTCGGCCGCCTCCACCGCCGTGACGGCCGCGATTCCCGCGCCCGCGGCACCCGCGGCGCCGTTGGCCGGTGGCGCCCACGCGTCGCCAGTGATCCGCTCCAGGTAGCCGGGCGGCAGCCGGGCGCCCGCGAACGAGGCGATCACCGCCGCCGACGCCGCGCTCGTGACGACCGGGACACAGATGAGCACCAGCCCCGTGAAGCCGGCCGCGCGCAGCTCACCGACCGCGTCCGCGACCGGCCCCGGCCCGCCGCAGTGGTCGACGAACACCGCGTCCGCGCCCGCGTCGATCTTGGCGAGCAGCCGGGGGAGCCGCCGCTCCGCCGGGGGCGCGGCGGGGGCGTGCGCGACCGAGCACAGCGGCCCGCCGGAGCGCGCCGCCGCGGCGGCGGCAAGCTCCACGACGCCGACGGAGTCCAGGTCGAAGACCCCCGCGGCGTCCGCCCGGTGGCCGAGCGCGGTGTGGTCGCCGGTGACGCAGTGCAGCGCGACAGCGCCCGCGTCGGCGCAGGCCGCGATCTCGCCCTCGATCGCGACCTGGTTGCGGTCCCGGCAGTTGATCCCGGCCCAGGCGGGGACGCCTTCCTCGGCGAGCAACCGGGCCCGGTAGGAGGGCGGGAACTGGACCCGCGCGCCGCCGTGGTCGCCGAGCAGGCAGGCGTCGGCCGTGCCGGCGAGCGCCGCCGCGCTCGCGCGCAGGCTGGCGGCGGACAGCGGCGCGGCGGGCAGGTCGGCGACGATCACCGGCCGGGTGGCGGCCGCGGCCAGGAACTCGGCGACCCGCGGAGGTCGGCCGGCGGGAGAGCCCGGCGAGTCCCGGCGGCTGGCGGCCGGGACCTGCCCGGCGGGCCCGGCGGGCGCGGCGGGCGCGGCGGCGTAGGGCCAGCCGGCGGGGTCGACCTCGAGGAAGGCGCAGGTCCCGAACCCGGGAACCTCGCAGGACCCGTCCGTGTCGACCCCGGCGCAGGGGCCGTGCGTCATCGTCTTCGGACACCGGGCAGTGGCGGCGCGCCAGCGACCGCCGGTGAAGTCCCCGATGTCGACCACGCCAACACTGTCCAGCACCGCTGGCCGCGTTCGGTTGCGAGACGATCAATTCTAAGTTTCAAGCTTCCAAATTGACCTATCTCACCCCGCCGACCATCGCCAACCCGGCCGCTTCAGGAGGGGTAGTGGTGGTTGGTCGGTGGGCGGAGATTCTCCTTGATGGCGCGCGGACTGGTCCAGCGCAGGAGGTTCAGCGCCGAGCCGGCCTTGTCGTCGGTGCCGGAGGCGCGGGCGCCCCCGAAGGGCTGCTGGCCGACGACCGCGCCGGTTGGCTTGTCGTTGACGTAGAAGTTGCCCGCCGCGAACCGCAGCGCGTCGAGGGCCGCCGCCGCCGCGGCCCGGTCCTGGGCGATGACCGCGCCGGTCAGCGCGTAGCGCGACGCGTCGGGGTCGGCGATCCCGACGAGTACCCGGTCGTAGTCGGCGTCGGCGAAGACGTGGACGGCGAGCAGCGGGCCGAAGTACTCGGTGGCGAACGCCTCGTCCGCGGGGTCGGTGCCGAGGACGATCGTCGGGCGGACGAACCAGCCGCGGCTGTCGTCCGCCAGCCCGCCGGCGACGATCGTCAGCGAGTCGACCCGCCGGGCCCGGTTGATCGCCGCCGTCACCCGGGCGTAGGCGCGGGCGTCGATGAGCGCGCCGCAGAACACCGCGGGGTCGGTGACATCCCCGGTCATGAGCGTCTCGGTCTCGCCGACGAGGCCGTCGCGCATCCGCCGCCACACCGACTCGGGGACGTACGCCCTGGACGCGGCGCTGCACTTCTGGCCCTGGTACTCGAACGCGCCGCGCAGCAGCGCCGCGCGCAGCACGTCCGGGTCGGCCGACGGGTGGGCGAGGACGAAGTCCTTCCCGCCGGTCTCGCCGACCAGGCGCGGGTAGCCGCGGTAGCGGGCGATGTTCTCGCCGACCTGGCGCCACAGGTGCTGGAAGGTTCGCGTCGAGCCGGTGAAGTGGATGCCGGCGAGGTCCGGGTCGGTGAGCGCCACGGCGGAGACGTCGGCACCGTCGCCGGGCAGCATCGAGATCACCCCGGGTGGCAGGCCCGCCTCCGCCAGCAGCCCCATCAGGAAGTGCGCGGCGAGCTGCTGGGTGGGGGAGGGCTTCCACAGGACGACATTGCCCATCAGGGCGGGCGCGGTCGGCAGGTTGCCGGCGATCGAGGTGAAGTTGAACGGTGTGATCGCGTAGACGAATCCCTCCAGGGGGCGGTGGTCCGCCCGGTTCCACACCCCGGCGCCCGACGCCGGCTGGTCGGCGAGAATCTCCCGGGCGAACGCGACGTTGAACCGCCAGAAGTCGACCAGCTCGCAGACGGCGTCGATCTCGGCCTCGTGCGCGACCTTGCTCTGCCCGAGCATCGTCGCCGCGTTCAGCGTGTCCCGCCACCGCCCGGCCAGCAGCTCCGCCGCCCGCAGGAACACCGCGGCCCGGTCGTCGAACCCGAGCGCCCGCCACCCGGGCGCCGCCTGGCGCGCAGCCGCCAGCGCCCCGCGGGTGTCGTCCTGGGTCGCGGCGCGGAACGTCCCGAGCACGTGCTTGTGGTCGTGCGGCATGACGACGTCGACCGCCGCCCCACCCCCGAGCCGTCGCTCCCCGCCGATCGCGGCCGTCAGCTCCACGGGCGCCGCGGCCAGCTCGTCGCACCGCGCGGCGAGCCGCGCGCGTGCCTCGGAGCCCGCCGGATACGTCCGGACCGGCTCGTTGACCGGCCTGGGCACCTGGGTCACCGCGTCCATCGCGCGCCTCCCTCGGGAGCCTCGCGGCTGTCGGTCCGGCCCGGCGGTGGCCCTGGCTCCGTACCCCCGGTCTACTCCGCGCCGTCGCCGATCGCCACCCGCGCCGGCAGACCTTGGCCGACCACGAGCAAGCGTCGTGGCCCGGCCGGATCGTGGCCCGGTCCGGTCGGGGGCCGGGGTTGGGGTCGGCCCGGGGTTGGGCTGGAAGGTTGTTGCTGGTTCGCTCCGTGCGGGCGGCGCGCTCCGGCCCCGTACTCGCTTCGCTCCCACGGGACCTCCGCGCGCCGTCCTCCTGCGCTCACGGGCGCTGCGGCGACCTCGCTGCGGCCCGCCTACGTCGCTGCGCTCGTAGGCGGGCCTCCGCGAGGCGCGCCTCCGCGCCCAGCACGGTTGCGTTCCGCTGTACGTCACCAAACCGACGGCGCAGCGCTCGGATGACTAGCACGTTGCTTCGCTCGTGGGGCGGTCTTCACGCCTGATCGGTATGGGACGCGACCAGTACCCAGTCCGGACTCCACGGGCAAAGCGATGTGGTTCCGGTAGAAGCTGGCCCCGGATCGGGCCGGTCCTGGATTGGTGCCGTTCAAGCGAGAGGCGACCGTGCTGGCGCGGAGGCGCGCCTCCGCGGAGGCCCGCCTACGAGCGAAGCGACGTAGGCGGGCCGCAGCGGAGGTCGCCGGAGCGCATGTGAGCGGAGGAGGACACGGCGCGGAGGTCCCTTGGGAGCGAAGCGAGTAAGGGGCCGGAGCGCCGTGCCCGCACGGAGCGAACCAGAGATTCAGATCAGGCCGAGGGAGCGGATCGCGTCGCGCTCCTCGACGAGCTCGGCGACCGAGGCGTCGATGCGGGTGCGTGAGAACTCGTTCAGGTCCAGGCCCTGGACGATCGTGTACTCGCCGTCCTTGCAGGTCACCGGGAACGACGAGATCAGGCCGGCGGGCACGCCGTAGGAGCCGTCCGAGGGGATGGCCATCGAGGCCCAGTCACCGTCGGCGGTGCCGTTCACCCAGGTGTGGACATGGTCGATCGCGGCGGAGGCGGCGGAGGCGGCCGACGACGCGCCCCGGGCGGCGATGATCGCGGCGCCCCGCTTGGCGACGGTCGGGATGAACTCGTCGGCCAGCCAGGCCTCGTCGACCTGGTCGGCGACGGGCTTGCCCGCGACCTCGGCGTGGAAGACGTCCGGGTACTGGGTGGCCGAGTGGTTGCCCCAGATCGTGATCTTCTTGATGTCCGCGACCCCGACGCCGAGCTTCGCGGACAGCTGCGAGATGGCCCGGTTGTGGTCCAGGCGGGTCATCGCGGTGAAGCGGCCGGCCGGGACGTCCGGGGCGTGCGTCTGGGCGATGAGGGCGTTGGTGTTCGCCGGGTTGCCGACGACCAGGACCCTGATGTCGCTCGCCGCACCCGCGTTGATGGCGGCGCCCTGCGGCTTGAAGATGCCGCCGTTGGCCTCCAGCAGGTCACCGCGCTCCATGCCGGCGGTGCGCGGCCGGGCACCCACCAGCAGGGCCACGTTCGCGCCCTCGAACGCCTTTACCGGGTCGTCGAAGATGTCGACGCCGGAAAGCAGCGGGAAAGCGGCGTCGGCGAGTTCCATCGCCGTTCCTTCGGCAGCCTTGACCGCCTGCGGGATTTCCAGCAGGCGCAGCTTGACCGGGGTGTCCGCGCCGAGGAGCTGCCCGGATGCGATCCGAAAAAGAAGCGCATACCCGATCTGCCCGGCGGCGCCGGTTACCGTCACATTAACAGGTGTACGTGCCATGGCCCGGATGCTATCCTTCCTGGCCCGTCCTCGCCCCTCCCGGAGCCTGTCCACGCCCCGTATGCCAGCGTGGCGCCTGACACAGCCCGCCCGCCCGCGCGGCGCGCGCTGGTCCAGGACCGCGGGCGCGCGTCCTTCCGTATGTACGTACGCCGCCGTCCCGGCGCCGGCCGACCGACGACGCCGGTTGGCTGGGGCACCGCTAGATCGCCCGTGCGGACTCTGGCGAATACGGGCGGTGAGGGGGCCAGTCGCCGTAGCATCCGGATGCGGCCGTGCCGGGCCCCCGCGGCCGGCCAGCGCCGGCTCAGGCCCTGAAACCGCCTGGAGGTCGCGTGACCAGCGTCGCTGAGGGCAGCGTCGTCGACACCACGTCCGGGAAGGTACGCGGGCTCGTCGAGCAGAACGGGACGCTCGCGTTCCTCGGGATTCCCTATGGCGGGCCGACGTCCGGAGCCGGGCGGTTCCTCCCCCCGTCACCGGCCGAGCCGTGGGCGGGCGTGCGCGACTGCGTCGCCTGGGGGCCGCGGTGCAAGCAGTCGATGCTGCGGCTGGGTGCCCGCTACGGCGCGGACGAGCCCGGTGTCGACCGGGCCGCCGCGATCGCGCGCAGCATCGCGCTGGTCACCCTGTCCGGCGGCGGCGACCGGGGACGGGTCAGCGAGGACTGCCTCAATCTCAACCTTTGGACGCCCGCCAGCGACGACGGCCGGCGGCCGGTCATGGTGTGGCTGCACGGCGGCGGCTTCTCCAGCGGCAGCGCGAACAACGCGGCCTACTTCGGCGACCGGCTCGCCCGCCGCGGCGATGTCGTCGTCGTCACCGTCAACCACCGTCTCGGCGTGCTCGGCCACCTGCACCTTGACGGGCTGGGCGGGCAGCGGTGGGCCGGGTCGGGCAACGCGGGGATGCTCGACATCGCCCTGGCGCTGGAGTGGGTCCGCGACAACGCCGCGGGCTTCGGCGGCGACCCGGGCCGGGTGATGGTGTTCGGCCAGTCCGGCGGCGGCGCGAAGGTCTCCGCGCTGCTCGCCATGCCGGCGGCCGCGGGGCTGGTGCACCGGGCGGCGATCCAGAGCGGGCCCAGCCTGCGGGCCGTCACCGCCGAGCACGCCGACCGCGCGGCGCGCGCGCTGGTGCGCGGCCTCGACCTCGACGCCGCGCGCCTGGACCGGATCCAGGAGCTTCCCGTCAGCGCGCTCCTGACGGCGGCCGCCGCCGCGGCCAGGGCGGGTGAGAGCCCCGGCCCGCTCGGGTTCGCGCCCGTGCTCGACGGCGCCGCGCTCCCGGCCCACCCGTTCGACCCGGTCCCGGCGGCGACCCAGCGGGATGTACCGCTGCTGGTCGGCGCCACCGCCGACGAGGTGACGTTCATGTCCGCGTTCAACCCCCGGTTCGGCACGCTGACGATGGCGGACGTCGGCCCGGGCCTCGCCGAGGCCTGGGGCGAGCGGGCCGACCTGCGCGTCGAGCTGCTGCGGGAGCTGCGTCCCTACTGGACGCCGTCGTTCCTGCGGGCCTGGAGCCGGGGTATCGGCTTCCAGGTCGCCACGTCGCTGCTCGCCGAGCGCAAGGCGGCGGCGGGGGGCGCGCCCGTGTTCGCGTACCTGCTCGCCTGGCGCACCTCGGCGCTGGGCGGGATCCTCGGCGCCCCGCACTGCCTGGACCTGCCGCTCGTCTTCGACAACCCCGACCGCGCCCCGATCGGCGGGGAGGCCCCCGACCTGGGCGTTCTCGTCGGCGAGGTGGCCGATGCCTGGATCGCCTTCGCCCGGCACGGCGACCCGAGCCATCCCGGGCTGCCTCCCTGGCCGGCGTACGGCACTCGCGACCGGGCCACGATGGTCTTCGACCGCCCCACCCGGGTGGTGCGCGACCCCGAACCCGAGATCCGCGCCGAGTTCGCCCCGTCGTCGTTGTTCCTTTGACGAGAGAGCCGCCCGCCCACAGGCCCGTCAACCAGGCCCAGCTGGCCGAGACCACGTCCTCTCGGGCGGCCACGGCGGGAGCCGTGCGAAGAGTGGCGAACGGGATGTCCAGGCTCGGCTACACTCAGCCGCAGGCCGTACCAACGTGCCTGAGAACGCGCCCGAGGCGAGCCGAGGTGTTCGCCGGTCAGTGAGTTGTGGCTGGCTTTCCACGGCCCGCGCTGTCTGTTCGGGGAGATGACGTCTTCGGCCCGCCGGTTCCCGAGGGGGAACAGGGCTCGGCTCTCCCCGCAGACCGTCGGCCTGGCCATCCTGCTGGCCGTTGACCGTGCGACGCCTCTCATGCACCGTGATGCGGTCGTGGTTCCGGCTTACTGGTGTTTTTCGGGGTGATGTGTGCGCACAGGCAAGGTCTTGAGGTTCGATCAGGTTCGAGGCTACGGGTTCATCGCCCCGGCAGGGGGCGGGGAGGACATCTTCCTCCATGCCAACGACCTGCTGGTCGACAAGCATCTGGTAACCGCTGGCGTGACCATGGAGTTCGAGGTCGAGCAGGGTGACCGCGGGCCGAAGGCGACCGGCGCGCGGCTGGCGCGCGCGGCCCAGGCCGGCTCGTCGCCGGCCGCCGGGACGGCCGCCGCCGAGGGCCCGGTGCGCGAGGCGGGGGACGACACCGAGGACTTCTTCTACGTCCCGTCGGCGAAGGAGTTCACCCGGGAGATCACCGAGCTCCTGCTGCAGACCGAGCCGACGCTGACCGGCGCGCAGATCCTGGCCGTCCGCCGTGGCCTGACGAGGCTCGCCGAGAAGAACGGCTGGATCGACGGCTAACCGGTCCTCATGTCGGGACGGTGCCGTACCAACGGGCAGGGACCCCGGGCTGGCGCGAAGCGCCAGCCTAAGTCAGCGAGCGCGGGTCCGCGGGCACGTCGACGGCGTGCTCCCGCAGGGCCTCGAGCGGGATGATCTCCAGCGCGCGGGCATTCGTCGAGGCGAGCACCACGGGCGCCGCGGCGCCCGCCCGGTATGCCTGCAGCCAGCGGGTCGCGAGGACGCACCACCGGTCGCCGGGGCGCAGGCCGGGGAAGGCCCACTCGGAGCGAGGGGTGGACAGGTCGTTGCCCACGGCGCGCTGGTGATCGAGGAACTCCTTCGTGACCACGGTGCAGACGGTGTGACTGCCGAGATCCTCCGGTCCGGTGCTGCAGCAGCCGTCCCGGAAGAAACCGGTCATCGGGTCGGTGCCGCACGGCTCCAGAGGGTCACCGAGAACGTTGCGCTCGTCCGTCACGCCCCCAGTGTGCAGGTTCCCTGTCGAGGAGCGCAGCATGGTCCCCGAACGCTGGCGGTGTGACCCCGAGCCCGCGGGAGTGAGGATCCACGGCGGATCGGGAACGAAGGTGGCGGTGGCCGCAACGACGGCGACCGCAACGCTCACAATCTGACGAGGTTGTAAGGTATTCAGCGGTCGACTACCGACGACGACCGCTGCCCGACGGGCGTGGGGCGACAGCGTAGGCCCTCGAGAAGGCCGGCATAGCCGGCCGGTGTCGAGCGGTTGACGCGGAGCGCTGGCACCGATGGCCGTACGGGCGGCGGGAGCCTGACGCCCGGGTGGGTCCCGGCGCGCCGGGCGGCGGCGTGGGCGGGCGGCCATCGGTGTCGTGGACGTTT
This sequence comes from Pseudofrankia coriaricola, assembly GCF_032027725.1. Classification (NCBI taxonomy): domain Bacteria; kingdom Bacillati; phylum Actinomycetota; class Actinomycetes; order Frankiales; family Frankiaceae; genus Pseudofrankia; species Pseudofrankia coriaricola. The sequence continues at coordinate 137,380 of NZ_JASNFO010000041.1, forward strand.
CGTCGTAGGCGACAGGTACGGGCGACGAGCGCGGTGCGCGGCGGCGGGTGCCGCGGCGTCGCGGAAGGGAGTCGGGCCATGGGGCGGGGTCGGGCCAAGGCGAAGCAGACGAGGGTCGCTCGGGAGCTCAAATACCACTCGCCGTCCATCGATCTCGACCGGCTGCGGGCCGACCTCGGTGGCGCGGCGGACGACGACCTGGACGGCGAGGTCGATGCGACGGTGAGCTCCGGCTGGACCGAGGTGTACGAGCAGGAAGAGGAGGACGACGAGGCGCGCGCCTCCTCCTACTGAACGCGGCGGGGGGGGGGGGGCCGCGGGGGGGCGCCGCGCCCCGCCCCGGGGGCCCGGGGCCCCGGGGCCGCCGCGGCGGGCGCCCACGGCCCCCCCGCCGCGGTCGCCCGCGCCCGGTCATGGCGGCTGGCCATGGGCGGGTCCTGCCGCGGCGTGACGGCGCCGGGTCAGGGCTGGGCGGCGAGGAGATCGCGCAGGATCTCCGCCTGCTCGTTGAGAACGCCGGTGAGGATCAGCCGGGCCTGGTCCAGCAGCCCGGCGATCAGCGGCGTCGCCAGCGCGTAGTAGACAGTCGTGCCCTGCTTACGGGTGGTCACCAGGCCGGCGCGACGCAGCACCCCGAGCTGCTGGGACAGGTGGGAGGCTTCGAGGCCGACCTCGCCCACGAGCTCGCCGACCGAGCGCTCGCTGTCGCGGAGCAGCTCGAGAACGCGGATGCGGGCCGGATGGGCCAGGGAACGAAAGAACTGGGCTTGGAGTTCATAGAGCGGGGTGGCCATCGGACTAGCCACCCTGCCGGCATACCCGGCCCGCCAGTCCTAGCCCGGCCGTGGGGACGCGCCCCCCGGCCCAGACCGATCGAAAAAAGGTTGGTCGACGGGAAGGCAACACCTGCGAATCTTACGACATTGTCAGGTAGCCGGCCCTGACCTCCCAGATCGGCGCTGGTAGTTAGCCGCGGCGCTCTCCACGGCGTGAGGGAGCGCTCGCGCCAGCGGGCTTGTGACGGGTGCGGCGGGAGCTCACCGCGCCGGTTGTCGCGGGTGGGCCGAAACCGCTCGCCTCGCGTCCGGCCGCCTGCTGTTGGCCGGGCGGCAGAGTGCCCGCTGCCGGGGCGGTGCCCGCGGCTGCTCGGACCTGCCGCTCGGTCCGAAGGCCACGGGGTTCGCTGGTCGTTGGTAGCCGTGTCGGCCGAAGCGATGCGAAGTACCGCGAGGTACGCCGATAGCCGTGCGTCCACCGGTAATGGTCGTCAAGGTCTCCTGACGACTCGAACAACGCCTTGCAGTGCAGATCCGCTCGTGGGCACGGATACAGCGTCATGAGCCACCCCTTCCGGCCGCACCGGCGAGAGGCCTCCGGTGACGTGTACCGGGCGCGCGGCCGCCCCGTAAGAGCGGCTACCGCCCGATCGCGCCTCCTTCGGCCCGTGCGCTGCCAGCGCGGGCCCTGTGACATCAAGGGCCTCAGGGCGCACCCGGCCTCACCGCCGTCGCGCCCTTAGGCGTCTACCCGAGAGCCGGACATCCGAAAGCCGCGGCACCCCAGGTCCGGCCTGGCTGCCCCGGTGGAGGCGCTGCCCGGCCCACCTGGTCCGCCCGGTCGGACCGGGTCCAGCCGTCGGCCGAGGCTCCGTTGACGAGCGACCTTCGGCCACCCGGTCGGTCTGCTGAGTGACGTCCGTCTCAATGTTGCCAATAGGTTACCGTGATCAGGTTGTTTCTGTAGCCGATCCGGCGTACGCAAGGCGCCAGGGGCAGACTGTCAGGCATGGCGAACGATTCGACAACCTTCCGGGGGACACCGACCGGATCCGGGTCCATGACCACCGTGACCGCGGCGGAACTGCCGAGCGCGAGTGCTCAGGACGAGGTCGTCGAACTGTGCCGGGACCTGTTGCGGATCGACTCGACCAACCGCGGCAACGGCGACGGGTTCGAGCGCACGGCCGCCGAGTACGTCGCCGCCAAGCTTGCCGAGGTCGGCCTCGAGCCGACGCTGCTGGAGCCCGAGCCGGGCCGTACCAGCGTCATCACTCGGGTCGAGGGCGCCGACCCGAGCCGCCCGCCGCTGCTGATCCACGGCCATCTCGACGTGGTCGCGGCGGACCCGGCCGACTGGACCCACCACCCGTTCGGCGGCGAGGAGGCGGACGGTTGCCTGTGGGGCCGCGGCGCGATCGACATGAAGGACATGGACGCGATGACGCTCGCCGTCGTCCGTGACCTGATGAGGACCGATCGGAAGCCGCCGCGCGACCTGGTCCTCGCGTTCGTCGCCGACGAGGAGGCCGGCGGGCCGCTCGGCGCGAGCTGGCTGGTGAACAACCACCCCGGCCTGTTCGCCGAGTGCACGGAGGCGATCAGCGAGGTCGGCGGCTTCTCCTACACGATCAACGACGACCTGCGGCTCTACCTCATCCAGACCGCCGAGAAGGGCATGGCCTGGATGAAGCTGACCGCGCGCGGCCGCGCCGGCCACGGCTCCATGCTCTCCTCGGACAACGCGGTGACTGCGCTCGCCGAGGCGGTCACCCGAGTCGGCCGGCACCGCTTCCCCATCATCCTGACTCCGACCGTGCACCAGTTCCTCGACGCGGTCGGCGACGCCCTGGGCATCGAGATCGACACCGACGACCTGGAGACGACCGTCGCCAAGCTCGGCGCGCTCGCGCGGATGATCGGCGCCACCATCAGCAACACCGCCAACCCGACCCAGCTGAATGCCGGCTACAAGGTGAACGTGATCCCAGGCGAGGCGACGGCCGGCATCGACGGCCGGTTCCTGCCCGGCCACGAGGAGGAGTTCATCAGCCAGATCGACGACCTGATCGGCCCGGACATCCGCCGCGAATGGGTGGTGCTCGACCGGGCGGTCGAGACGCCGTTCGAGGGGCCTGTAGTCGACGCGATGGCCGCCGCGCTGCGCGCCGAGGATCCCGGCGCCCGCGCCGTCCCCTACATGCTCTCCGGCGGCACCGACGCCAAGTCGTTCTCCCGCCTCGGCATCCGCTGCTTCGGCTTCTCCCCGCTGCGCCTGCCACCTGACCTGGACTTCTCCGGCATGTTCCACGGCGTCGACGAGCGCGTCCCCACCGACGCCCTCCGCTTCGGCGTACGCGTCCTGGACCGCTTCCTGGCCGCCAGCTGATTCCTGGCCGCCGGCTGTGCCAGCGGTGTGAGCGGTCGGGGCGTGCGAGAGTCCACCTGGGGTGCGTTGAGGAGCTGGAACCGGGCATCTTTCCGTTGTCGCAGTGTGTTCTGACCCGTCTCTGGTGACGGGGCCGGGACGAGGCGGCGCGGCGGTCCCACCGGGGCCGCGGGACGGTGACGGGGCCGCGCACGGCCGGCGGTGGCTCGGAGCAGGGGGGCGGAGGCTGGGTGGCGGCGCGACGGCCGGGGCCGATCGGGTGGCTGTTCATCGGGGCGGTGTTGTTGGGACTGGTCGCGGTCATCAGCAGGCCGGACGAGGGCGGCGGCGGGGACCGGAAGGTCGCGCTGTGGGGGGACTCGCTGGCCTGGGAGGCACAGGGGCCGTTCAAGGCGGCGATGACGGCCGCCGGCGGCACGTCCCTCCTGATCCACACGTACGGCGGCACGGCGCCCTGCGACTGGCTCGACGACATGCGCAAACAGTCACGACGGTGGCACCCGACCGTGGCGGTGCTGTCCTTCTCCGGCAACACCGGGTCGCGCTGCATGAAGGGCCGCGACCTCGTCGACGCCTACCGTGACGACGTCACGAAGGCGGTCGCGCGGCTCACCCGGGCTGGCTCCCACGTCCTGCTGGTCGAGGCGCCGCCGCGGCTCGACCAGCCGGTGAGCGACGGCGGGCTCACCCCGCTCGACCAGATCTGGCGTGACATCGCCCGCGACCTGCCGGACACGACCGTCGTGCCCGCGGGCCGGGCGGTGACCATGCCGGACGGCCGGTTCGCGCGGACGCTGCCGTGCCTCCCGGGTGAACAGTGCGAACCCGACGGGGCGGTGACCGTGCGCAGCCCCGACGGGGTGCACTTCTGCCCACGCCAGATGCCACCGGTGACGCCCTGCCCGGTCACGTCGCCCGGCGCGGACCGCTACGGCCGGGCGATGGCCGCGGCGGCGGTCGCGGCCCTCGGCCCGGCCCCGTCGCCGTCGGGCACGCCGCCGCCGTCCGCCCACCGGTCCACGCCGGGCGCGCCGCCGGCACCGGCGAGGGTGACGCGCCGGCGTCCGGACAGGCGGCGAGCGGAGACCCAGAGGGCGGGCGCGGGCCGACGCGGGCCACCGCCGACGGAGAGCTGTGCCGTGAGCACTATCCCGTCGCCGGTCCGTCCGCGCAGGCTTGTCGACGGGTGCGCCCGCCGCGCCCTTCGTACCCGTCGAACGCCCGGGAACTGACCGTTCCGTCCGGGTTCCGCCTCGGCCATGCCACGGGTCGCGAGACCATGCCACGGGTGTGGCCGGCCGGCGGCGCCCGGCGGCGCGTCAGCCCCGGCCGCGCCACCCGACCGCATGATCGAACAGGAGAACGATGGCCACCGTACGCGCACTTGCCATCCCGGCCGCGGGCGCGAGCGTCGAGCCCGCCACCGTCGAGCGGCGCGACCCGCGCCCGGACGACGTCGTCATCGACATCAGGTACGCGGGCATCTGCCACAGCGACATCCACCAGGCCAACGAGGACTGGGGCCCGGTGATCTTCCCGATGGTACCCGGCCACGAGATCACCGGCGTCGTCGCGGCGGTCGGCGCGGCGGTCACGAGGTTCGCGGTCGGTGACCGGGTCGGCGTCGGCTGCTTCGTGAACTCCTGCGGGACCTGCGAGGCGTGCGTGGCGGGCCTGGAGCAGTACTGCGCCGCCCACCCGGTGGCGACGTACAACGGCAGGGACCACGACGGCGCGCCCACCTACGGCGGGTACAGCGAGCGGATCGTCGTGCGGGAGTCGTTCGTGCTGCGGATCCCGGACGCGCTCGCCCTGGACGCCGCCGCGCCGCTGCTGTGCGCCGGGATCACGACCTACTCACCGCTGCGGCACTGGAAGGTCGGACCCGGCTCTCGGGTGGCGGTCGTCGGCCTGGGCGGGCTCGGGCACATGGGCGTGCAGCTCGCGCACGCGCTGGGCGCCGAGGTGACCGTGCTGAGCCAGACGCTGGCCAAGGAGAAGGACGGCCTGCGCCTGGGCGCCGACCGCTACCGGGCGACCAGCGACCCGGTGACGTTCGACGAGCTGCGGGGGAGTCTCGACTTCATCCTGAACACGGTGTCGGCCAGTCTCGACCTGGACGCGTACCTGTCGCTGCTGCGCCTGGACGGGACGATGTGCAACGTCGGCGGCCCGGGCGACCCGCAGAACCACCTCGCGTACTCGCTGATCCAGACGCGGCGCAACCTCGCCGGCTCGAACGTCGGCGGCATTCGCGAGACCCAGGAGATGCTCGACTTCTGCGCGGAGCACGGCATCGCCGCCGAGATCGAGCTGATCGGCGCCGGCGACGTCAACACCGCCTACGAGCGGGTCCTCGCCAGCGACGTCCGCTACCGCTTCGTCATCGACATCGCGACGCTCGCCTGAGCCGGGCGCTGCTTCCTATGGTTGCCTTCCGCTGTGCCTTTTAGTGAGTTGTTTGGTTGGGTTTCAGTCATCCTGATAAGGCGGGGTCCGTCAGGCGCGGCCTGATCTGGGGGGTTGCCTGGCGGCCTGGAAGAGGCGTGGCTTGCTGGGGTGTTGGGGGATCTGGGGTGTGGTGCCGTCGGTCGAGCAACGCCGGGCGGCACCCGGCGGGGTCGCCCCGCTACCCCGCCGCGCTACCTCCCCCAAGGCGGGGTCCGTCAGGCGCGGCCTGATCTGGGGGGTTGCCTGGCGGCCTGGAAGAGGCGTGGCTTGCCGGGGTGTTGGGGGATCTGGGTGTGGTGCCGTCGGTCGCGCAACGCCCGGCGGCACCCGGCGGGGCCGCCGCGCTACCGGCCGCGCTACCTCCCGAGGAGGCGGCGCAGCCACAGGAGGCGGGCGGCCTTGGCCTGGCGGGCGAGGGCGGTCTGGGGGGCGATCATGTCGAAGCCGTGGAAGCCGCCGGGCCAGACGTGCAGCTCGGCCTGGCCGCCCGCCCGCCAGATGCCGCTCGCGTAGGCGACGTCCTCGTCGCGGAAGGTCTCGGCCGAGCCGACGTCGATGTAGGCCGGCGGCAGCCCGGACAGGTCCGTCGCCCGCGCCGGCGCGGCGTAGGGGGACACATCAGGCCCGCCGCGCGCGGGGCCGAGCAGCGCGCCCCAGCCGGTCTCGTTGGCGGAGCGGTCCCAGACGCCGCGGCCGGCCATCTGGACGGCGGACGGGGTGTCGTTGCGGTCGTCGAGCATCGGGGACGTGAGCACCTGGCCGGCGAGCGCCGGGCCGCCCCGGTCGCGGGCGAGCAGCGCCAGCGCGGCGGACAGCCCGCCGCCGGCCGACAGGCCCGCGAGGATGAGGCGGTCGGGGTCGCCGCCGAGCTCGGCGGCGTGGTCGGCGGTCCAGCGCAGGCCGGCGTAGCAGTCCTCGACCGGCGCCGGGTGCGGGTGCTCGGGCGCGAGCCGGTAGTCGACCGAGACGGCCACCAGGCCCAGCTGCTGGGCCCAGTCCAGGACGCCCGGCAGCCCCGTCCGGAAGTCTCCGATGATCATTCCTCCGCCGTGGGAGTGGTAGATCATGGGCTGGGCGGTGCGCGGGTCGGCGCCGGCCGCCTCGATCGTCGCCGCCGTCGGGCGGCAGACGAGCAGCGCCACGTCGGGCGCCCCGGCCGGGCCGGGTACGGACACCTCGCTGATCTCGAACGCCCCGCCCCTGGCCAGGTCGTCGTTCGTCAGTCCGGTCGCGACACCGCCGTCGCCACGTAACCGGGGGATCATGTCCGGGGTGATCGCCGAAGGCAGGAACTCGGCGATCGACTCCACGATGGCGGCCATCTCCGCGTCGAACGGCGGCGGCGGCCCGACTGACGCGGGTTCCGCGCTCGGCGCGGGGACAGGTGGCGTTGCGATCGTCATGGCTGCTCCTCGGCTCCTCTGCTGCCCGGCGGCGAGCGTCGCGGCTGGTCAGCAGCATCCATCCACTGGCGCCGGGGCGCGACAAAACGGGGCGAGCGCTCCCAGCTGGGCAGGCCCGGCCACCCGCGGCTGTCTGTTCGGTCTCGGCGAACAGGCACGGCGGCCGGCGGGGAACAATGACTGGCTCCGATGACTTGAGTCGATCAGTGTCAAGTTCTCTGGGCTTGGCGATGACCGCTCTGTTGACCGTGAGGGATGTGCTTCGTGCCCCAGACTCGTGTGCTGCCTGTTCTGCCGCTCGACGACGTGGTCGTGCTGCCCGGCATGGTCGTGCCGCTCCCGCTCTCCGACGTCGAGACACGCGCCGCGGTGGACGCGGCCAGGGCGTCCGCCCAGTCGCGGTCGCCCGACAACGCCGGCTCGGTAGGCCCGGCTGACGGCCGCAAGGCGCAGGTCCTGCTGACACCTCGACTGGACGGCAAGTACGCGCCGGTGGCCGCGCTCGGCGTCATCGAGCAGGTCGGCCGGCTGCCGGGTGGTGAGCCCGCGGCGGTCGTCCGCGCGGTGGCCCGCGCCCGCATCGGCACCGGCAGCACCGGCCCCGGCGCCGCGCTGTGGGTCGAGGCGACCGTTCTCGACGACGCCGCGGGCGTCGCGACCTCGTCGGGCAAGGTCGCCGACCTCGCCCGTGAGTACAAGGCGCTCGTGACCACCCTGCTGCAGCAGCGCGGCGCGTGGCAGGTCGTCGACTCGGTGACCGCGATCGAGGACCCGTCGGCGCTCGCCGACACCGCCGGCTACGCCCCGTACCTCACCGCCGCGCAGAAGCTGGCGCTGCTGGAGACCGCTGACGTCGCGGCCCGGCTGGAGAAGGTCCTCGGCTGGACCAGGGAGCACCTGGCCGAGCTCGACGTCGCCGAGACGATCCGCAAGGACGTCCAGGAGGGCATGGACCGCCAGCAGCGCGAGTTCCTGCTGCGCCGCCAGCTGGAGGCCGTCCGCAAGGAGCTGCGCGAGCTGTCCGGCAAGGGCGGCGAAGGCGGCGACGGCGCCGGCGACGAGCAGGACGACTACCGGGCCCGTGTCGAGGCGGCCGACCTGCCGGAGAAGGTCCGCGAGGCGGCCCTGAAGGAGGTCGACAAACTCGAGCGGACCTCCGACCAGTCACCCGAGGGCGGCTGGATCCGGACCTGGCTGGACACCGTGCTCGACATCCCGTGGAACGAGCGCACGGAGGAGTCCTACGACCTCGCGGGCGCCCGCGCCGTGCTGGACGCCGACCACGCCGGCCTCGACGACGTCAAGGAGCGGATCGTCGAGTACCTCGCCGTGCGCCGCCGGCGCTCGGACGCCGGCCTCGGCGTCGTCGGCGGGCGGCGCAGCGGCGCGGTGCTGGCCCTGGCCGGCCCGCCCGGAGTCGGCAAGACCTCGCTCGGCGAGTCGGTCGCCCGCGCGATGGGGCGGAAGTTCGTCCGGGTCGCGCTCGGCGGCGTGCGCGACGAGGCCGAGATCCGTGGCCACCGGCGCACCTACGTGGGCGCGCTGCCCGGCCGGATCGTCCGGGCCATCCGCGAGGCCGGCACGATGAACCCGGTCGTGCTGCTCGATGAGGTCGACAAGCTGGGCGCCGACTACCGAGGCGACCCGACGGCCGCCCTGCTGGAGGTGCTCGACCCGGCGCAGAACCACACGTTCCGCGACCACTACCTCGAGGTCGAGCTGGACCTGTCCGACGTGCTGTTCCTCGCGACGGCCAACGTCGCCGAGGCGATTCCCGGGCCGCTGCTGGACCGGATGGAGCTCGTCCGGCTTGACGGGTACACCGAGGACGAGAAGGTCGTCATCGCCCGCGACCATCTGCTGCCGCGCCAGCTCGAGCGGGCCGGCTTCGCCGCGGCGGACGTGACGATCGACGACGGGGCGCTGCGGCTGCTCGCTGGGGAGTACACCCGCGAGGCGGGCGTGCGTGACCTGGAGCGCTCCATTGCCCGGGTGCTGCGCAAGATCGCCGCGAAGGCCGCGATGGGCACACTCAGCTCCGACGCCTCCGGTGCCGGCGCGACCGGTTCGGATGCGGCTGGTGGCGGCGTGCCCGCGGCGAGGGAGGCGGCGCCGGAGGGCGCCGTGACGCTGCCGGTGACGGTCGGCGCGGGCGACCTGGTCGGCTACCTCGGCAGGCCGCGGCACACGCCCGAGTCGGCCGAGCGCACCGCCCTGCCAGGCGTGGCGACCGGGCTCGCGGTCACCGGCGTCGGCGGCGACGTGCTGTTCATCGAGGCGTCGCTGGCCGACAGGGAAAGCGGAGCGACCGGCGGGCTGACGCTGACGGGCCAGCTGGGTGACGTGATGAAGGAGTCGGCGCAGATCGCGCTGTCCTACCTGCGCTCGCGCGGCGCCGAGCTGGAGCTGCCGGTCGGGGACCTGGCCGAGCGGGGCGTGCATGTCCACGTCCCGGCGGGCGCGGTGCCCAAGGACGGGCCGAGCGCGGGCGTCACGATGACCACGGCGCTGGCGTCGCTGCTGTCGGGCCGCCCGGTGCGGGCCGAGGTGGCGATGACCGGCGAGGTGTCGCTGACCGGCCGGGTGCTGCCGATCGGCGGCGTCAAGCAGAAGCTGCTGGCGGCCCATCGGGCCGGCCTCACGACCGTCCTGCTGCCGAGCCGCAACGGCCCGGACCTGGACGACGTGCCGGCGGCGGTGCGCGACGCGCTCACCGTCCACCTGGTCTCCGACGTGCGCGAGGTCCTCGACCTGGCCCTCGAGCCTGCCGCGTTCGACCCGGCGCGGGGCGCCATGATCGCCGCCTAGGCAGCGGCACCCGGTGACCCACGGCCGGGCGGGGGGCGCACGGTCCCCCCGCCCGCCCGCGGCGGCGGGGGGCGTGTGGCGTGGC
>NZ_JASNFO010000042.1:0-5228 GCF_032027725.1 Pseudofrankia coriaricola
CCCCCCGGCCCCCCGGGTCCCCCCGGCCGGGGGGGGGGCCGACGGCCCCCCGGCCCGGCCGTCGGCGTCGTGTGCCGTGTGCCGTGGCGATGTCGCCACGGGGTCGTGCCGCGTCGACGCTGTTTCACCGTCGGCGTGGTTACCCGTTGGTGTCGGGTGGCATCTCGGTTGGCGACGTCTCCTTTGGTGGATGAAACATCACGGTGAGATGATGTGACCTTAGGGGTGTCGGCTGTACAGGACGGTGGGGGAGTGCTTGCTGACGCTGAGCTAATTGCCTTTGTGCCGACGGTTGATCTCGACCGGGCGCTGAACTTCTACCAGGGCGTCCTCGGGCTCCCGCTGCTGGAGGAGACGCCGTCGGCGGCGGTGTTCCAGGTGGCCGGGACCATACTGCGCGTCAGCACGGTGCGCGAGGTCATGCCCCAGCCCTTCACGACGCTCGGCTGGAGGGTGGAGGACATCACCGGCGCCGTGCGCTGGCTCACCGACCGGGGCGCGCGGGTCAACCGCTACGACGGCATCGACCAGGACGGCCTTGGTATCTGGACCTCGCCGGACGGTGACCGGATCGTGTGGTTCAACGATCCGGACGGTCACACATTGTCGGTAACCCAGTTCTCCGGCGGACCCCTTCGAGGTGAAGCGCGTTCCTGAATGATTCCGGTCCCGGGCCGCCGTGGCCGGCCGTCGGCCGCACGATTCTGGATTTCGGAGCCGTTCCGTCACCCGACGACCACCCAGACGCCATTCCGGCGTATCGGCGCAGACACCGGCGGGTACGGATATCGGCCAGAATGGCCCGGGGATTGCGCGCCGGGGCGGCGTCCGAACGGATATCGGCCCCGCCCGTTCAGCGGCCGGAACGCGCGAGTCCCGTGCGGGTCGCGGCGCCCGACGGGCCCGTCGGGACCGGGGGCGGCCCCACCGACGGGCGCAGCAGCTGAGCCGGCACGCCCGCCCAGATCTCGCTGTCGCCGACCCCGCTGACCACGGCCGCGCCCATGCCGATCATCGACCAGGCGCCCACCGTCAGCCCCTCGCGGACGGCGCAGTTCTGCCCCAGGTAGGCCCCGGCGCGCACCCGCACGGAGCCGGCGAGCGTCACCGCCGCGCAGACGCTCACGTAGTCCTCGACGACGACGTCGTGGGCGAGCACCGCGTTCGGCATCACCGCGACGTGCTGGCCGACGGTCACGTCCGCGGTGAGCACGACACCCGCGAGCAGCACCGAACCGGCCCCGACGGAGCACGAGGGCGGTACCACGGTGCGCGGGTGAATCACGCTGGTGTAGCGGTCGGCGCCGATGCCCATCTCCTCGAGCCGGTGACGCAGCACGGCGCGCGAGCGCCCACGGCCGGGCCCGAGCAGTAGGCGGGCCCGCGGGTAGTGGGCCACCCGTTCCAGGCCGCCAAGTACCTGGGCGCCCCCGATCGGGGCGCCCCACAACGCCGGGTTGTCGTCAAGGAAGCCCACGACGTGGTGCTCACCGGACGCGCGGGCGGCCTCCGCCGCCTCCCGGGCCAGGCCACCAGCGCCGACGATGAGCAGCGGGACGGGCCCGGCGGCGGTCATGCTGTCCTTTATACGGCTTCAGCCGTTCAAAGGCGCTCCGAGGTATTCCGCGCAGGCATGACGCGCCTCGTTCATCCGCCGTGAAGAGTCCACGGACGGCGCGAGGGATCTCAATCGCGAGGGGCCTCAGTATCGTTGCACACGGAACATCAGCCGCGGCACCGCGACAATCATGGGCCCGCCGGCCAGTACCGCCCGGCGGAACGGTTACCCCGCGCGACATTCGTGCGACGAGACACTTGGTACGGAGCCGATCCGCTCACCATTGTGGGGCCGGCGAGCGATGCCCGAACCTGGCCCGGGCATCGCCCGGCCAGGCCTGGCGTGGCCTTGTGCATGCCCTCCCGGGCGATCGGCCAGCCCGGTCTCGGCCCGAGCCGCGGACGCCGCGACGCCTCGGCCCGGGATGGTCAGGAGGCCCGGGTCAGGACGAGAACAGCGCGTTGAAGAAGCCGCCCTGCCCGTGGCGGCCGTGGCCGCGCCCGTGGCCGAACACGCCATGGCTCGCCTGGCCGCCGTGGCCCCAGGCTGGCTGACCGTAGGCGGGCTGGCCATAGGCGGGCTGGCCGTAGGGCTGCCCGGCCGGCGGCGGGGCGGGCGGAGCCGGCTGCGCCCACTGCGACTCCAGCCGGGTCAGCGCCTCCAGCTCGCCATAGTCGAGGAAGATCCCGCGGCAGCCGTCGCACTGCTCGATCTGGACACCGTTGCGGTTGTAGGTCCGCATCATCGCGTGGCACTTGGGACACTGCATCGTCGGTTGGCTCATGTGTACCTACCCATCGAGGGAGGCGGGCTCGTCGGGTCCGAAGCCTACTGACCTCGCACCCTCTACATCGCTGTCAAATGTACGACTCGCGCCAGGTCTTGCCCGCCGCCGAGCCGCCGCCGCCGAGCGGCCGCGCCGCCGCCAGGCTGCCGCCGCGATGGGACGGCGTCTGGTGCCGCATCAGCCAAGGTCGGCCCGGTGGCATCGCCGCATCGTGGGCTTGACCAGCGGTTCTGTACTCGGATCCGAACGGGCGAGGCCCGGAGCACGGATCCGAGTACAGTCCTGGCGATCTTGCGTGGCGAGCGCGGGCGAACGTTGCCGAGAACGGCACTACGAGAGCATCCGGCGGCAGCAGGTGACGAACGCATGGCCCAGCGGGTCCAGCCCATCGGGGCCGACACCGTCGCCGTCGCCGTCCCTGCCGTCGCCTTCCTGCCTGTCGCCGTCCGGCTCGCCAAGGTCCCGGCGGCTCTCTCGGGGCCCGCCCGCGGCGCTGTTCTCGTACACGTCGTGGCCGACCCTGTCCCGGTCACCATCGGAGGCCGTCGGCAGCGACGCGGTGAGGGCACGGGCGGCGTACTCGACGACCAACGTCCGGGCGGGCACGTCGACGGCGGGCCAGGGATCGCCGTCAGTGGACAGCGCCGGCCCGCCGGCGGCCCGATAGGTGTCGACGAACCGCGCCCACACCGCGGGCGGCAGCAGCCCGGCGGCGAACCAGGCAGCGGGCCTGGCCAGGTCCCATGCCGGGTCGCCGACCCCCAGGTCGTCGATGTCGACCAGCCGCCATCCGTCAGAGTCGGTCCTGACCAGCTGCCCGAGGTGCCAGTCGCCATGGATCAGCGTGACGGGCCGGCCGGGCCGCGCGGTCGCGACCGCGTCCCGGTCCGGCAGCGCGCGATAGGCGGCCAGCACCGCGTCCCGCGCCGAGCCGCCGGAGACCGGGACGCCTCCGGCCGCCTGCGCCCCCTCGGCCGCCGGCGGCCGCGCGGTCTTCGGCGCCCCCGCGACCGCGGGTGCCGCAGCCGGAGGCAACGTCGCTGCCTGGCGCCGGAGTGCCTCGACCGCGGGTGCCAACCGTCTGCGCGGGTGCGCGGCCAGGGCCGCGATGCCCGTGGGACATGGCGCGGTGTGCAGCCGGGCCAGCAGCGCGGCGGCCTGCTCCCACGGCGCGTCGTCCGCGTCGTCCGGCCCGAGCGCCACGCCGAACGGCCAGGCGCTGACCCAGCGCCCACCGACTCGGGCCGCATAGCCGCCAAGCTCGGCGCCCGGGACCGGCAGCGGCGCGAGCAGGGCCGCGGCGAGGCAGGGGTCGGCCGCGGCGAGCAGCCGGGCCGCGAGCGCGGCCGGGTCGACACCGGCCTGGTGCGCCTTCAGCACCACACCCCCGCGCCGGACCACCAGCCGGTCATGCCGCCGCGAGATCACCTCGACGGCTTCGCCACCGTCACCGCCCGGCCCCACCAACCGGGCGGCTAGCGCGGCCATGCCGTCCAGAAGCGTCCGGGCCGCTGTCGCGTCCGGCGGTGCGGCGGCCAGGGGCCCGTTGGCCTCGCCGGCCGCGCTGGTCGCCCTCCCCGCCGGGGTCGTCCGCGCAGGTGTGCCGTCCACCCTGTGATTCAACCAACCCGGCCGGGATCGCAGCCGCGTCCGCGGGACCGCGCGGCCGCGCGGCCGACCAGGTGCGGTTCCCGGCAACGTTCGCCCGACCGGCGGTCGGGACTTGCCAAGCGTCCTAACGCGATATATCGTGAGCGTGTCACTGAAACACTGGTGAGCTCCAGACAGGCAAACGCCCGGGAGCGAGCCAGGTGCCGGTGGCTCTCGTGGGAGGCGCCGGGCTCGGCTGGCGCGCTTGGCCGCGCCGATCGGATACCCGTCGGACGCCCCCACGCACCTACCTCCATCAGCGCGCATACGCGCACATTCCGCAAGGAGACACCACCATGAAGTTCGATCATCGTGATTGGCCCGGACCACGCCCGGAGGAGGAGCCCGGCCCGCGCGGCGGCGGCCGGCGGCACCACGGCCCGTTCCGCCGGCACGGCCACGGGTTCGCGCACCACCCCGGTCCTGGCATGGGCCCGTTCCCAGGCCCCGGCGCGGGTCCGTTCCCTGGCCCCGGCCTCGGGGTGTTCGGTGGACCGCCGCCCATGGGAGCGATGCCTCCCGGCCCGGTGCCCCCGGGCGGGCCGGGGCCCTGGACGGCCGGGCCGTGGGGACGACGGGGGCGCCCGGGTGGCGGCCGCGGCCGCGCCGGCCGCGGCGACGTCCGCGCCGCCGTGCTGCTGCTGCTCGCCGACGCGGACGGCCCGATGCACGGCTACCAGCTGATGCAGGCGATCGCCGAGCGCACCGGCGGCGCCTGGCAGCCCAGCCCCGGCGCCGTCTACCCGACGATCAGCCAGCTCGAGGACGAGGGCCTGGTTACCGTCACCGCCGATGGCGGCCGGCGCCTGGTCACCCTCACCGAGGCTGGCCGGGAGCACGTCACCGCGAACCGCGCGGCGCTCGGGGACCCGTTCGCCGGGTTCACCGCCCGCGCCGGCGGCGGCGCCAGCCTGATCGGCCCGGTCCAGGAGCTGCACGCGGCCACCTGGCAGGTCGCGAGGACCGGCGACGCCGACCAGATCGCGGCCGCCCACAAGATCCTCACGGACGCTCGCCGGGCGCTGTACCTGATTCTGGCCGGCGAGCCCACCGCCGAGTCGGCCGGCGACTCCGCCGAGTCGGCCGGCGACTCCGCCGAGCCGGCCGCCGAGCCGGCCCCGGAGCCGCCCGCGGCATCCGCCTCGGGTGGCGCCGCGCCCGCCGCCGGCGAGTAACCACCGGCGCTGGCGAGTAGCTCCCGGCGGCGGAGTCCGGCCCGTCTCCGGCGGGCCG
>NZ_JASNFO010000043.1:0-147557 GCF_032027725.1 Pseudofrankia coriaricola
GGGCCGCCTCGCCCGCTCCGGCCGTCGCCGAGCCCGGCCAGGATGTCGCCGTCGCCGGTGCTGGCGGCGGCGCCAACACCGGCGACGGCGCGGACCAGGGCGCCGACGCGGGGCTGAACCTCGTCGATGCCGATGACAGCCTCGAAGGGGACGCCATCGAGGCACTGATCGAGGCGGACGCCAAGGCCGCCGCCGAGGCGGACTTCGACGAGCCCGACGATCCCGCGGACGGCCACCACGAGCTGCGGACCATGATGCGCGACGACCTGGACCAGCTGTCCGGCCCGCTGCTGCCGCGCGCCGGCCGAGGCGGGCCCGACGCCGCCGGGCCGGGCGAGGGGCGCGTCCACCGGCTCACCCAGGGCGCGACGTCGATCGGGCGTGCCCTGGACAACGACATCGTGGTCGGTGACCTGCTGGCCTCCCGGCAGCACGCGGAGGTGCTCGTCGGCCGCAGCGGCGTCGAGGTCGTCGACCTCGGCTCGGCGAACGGCACGTTCGTCAACGGCCAGCGGGTCGAGCGCAGGCTGCTCGCCGTCGGCGACGTCGTCGCCATCGGCCACCACATCCTGCGCGCCGGCGACGGTGAGCTCGTCGAGTACCTCGACACCGGCGATGTGGCGTTCGAGGTCGACGGCCTGTGCGTCGACGTCGGTGACACGCGGCTGCTGCATGACGTCTCGTTCCGGCTGCCGGGCCGGTCACTGCTCGCCGTCATCGGGCCCAGCGGCGCCGGGAAGTCGACGCTGCTCGGCGCGCTCACGGGGTTCCGCCCGGCGAACGTCGGCGCGGTGCGCTATGGCGGTCGCGACCTGTACGCCGAGTACGACGAGCTGCGCCGCCGGATCGGCTACGTACCGCAGGACGACATCCTGCACACCTCGCTGACGGTCCGCCAGGCCCTCGAGTACGGCGCGCAGCTGCGTTTCCCCGCCGAGACCACGAGACAGGAACGCGGCGCACGGGTCGACGCGGTGCTGGCCGAACTCGGCCTGGCGGGCGGGCCCGCCGACCGGCAGGTGGCCAAGCTGTCGGGCGGGCAGCGCAAGCGCACCAGCGTCGCCCTCGAGCTGCTCACCCAGCCGACCCTGCTCTACCTCGACGAACCAACCTCCGGCCTCGACCCCGGCCTGGACAAGGAGGTGATGGAGTCCCTGCGCCGGCTCGCCGACGGCGGCCGAACCGTCGTCGTCGTCACCCACAGCGTCGCCCAACTCGAACTGTGCGACTACGTCCTCGTCCTCGCCAAAGGCGGCCACGTCGCCTACTTCGGCCCACCACAACACGCCCTGCCGTTCCTCGGAGAGGCGGACTGGGCGGACGCCTTCCGCGCCCTGCAGACGACCGAGGGCTCGACGGACGTCGTGCGCCGCTACCGCGCGTCCAGCCATTTCATCCAGGGCGCGACGGTCGTGCCGACCGCGCGGCCACGACCCGTCGCGCTGCCGAGCATCCGACAGCAGTCGGTGTTCGCCCAGCTGGGCACGCTGTCGCGCCGCTACCTGCGGGTCATCGTCTCCGACCGGTCCTACCTGCGGCTCGTCATCGCCTACCCCTTCGTGCTCGGCCTGATCCCGCGGGTGATGGACGCGCCGTTTGGGCTCACGGCAAGGCCGACCGGCATGCCGAACCGGCAGGTAGAGCCGATCCTGCTGGTCCTCGTCCTGTGTATCTGCTTCATGGGCGCCGCCAACGCCGTCCGCGAAATCGTCAAGGAACGCGAGATCTACCGCCGAGAACGCGGGATCGGCCTGTCGACCACCGCCTATCTCGGCTCCAAGATCTGCGTGCTGGCGCTCGTCACCGCCGTGCAGAGCGCCATCGTGACGGCGATCGGTCTGGCCGGCCGCACGTCGGCGGTCGGGGTGGTGTCCAGCTACCCGTTGCTGGAGCTGCTCGCGGTGGTGACGGCGACCGCGCTCGCGTCGACGATGCTCGGCCTGATGATCTCGGCGCTCGTCGACGACGCCGACAAGACCATGCCGTTGCTGGTGCTGGTGTCGATGGCGCAGATCGTCTTCGCCGGCGTCCTGATGCGCGTCACCGGCCGGATCGGGTTGGAGCAGGTCAGCTACGTGTTCCCCGCCCGCTGGGGCTTCGCGGGGCTCGCGTCGGCGACGAACCTCGTCGACGTCGAGAAGCTGGACGACCCGCGGTTCAACCCGGAATTTGTCCTCGACCCGCTGTGGCACCACACGCCCACGACGTTCCTGGTCGCTCTCGGCGGCACCGTCGCCCTAGGCGTCATCTACGCGGTCATCACCGCCCTGCTGCTTCGGCGCCTGGACCCCCGCATCCTGCGCCGCGCCGCGCCGCGCGCCGCCCGACGGCGCTAGCCGACGCACCACCGGAGCCTGGCGCTTCGTCGAACGCCGCGACCGCCAGCACCTCGTCGGCGACCTCTCCCACCACTTCGCTCCCGCGCCCCAGGTCACCGCCGGCCCTGACCGCCCGAGGGGTCGGCGCGTCACCCCTGCCGGGTGAGCTCCGCGTCGCCGGTGCCGTAGCCCACGTCGTCGAAGTGGTAGGTCAGGCCGTCGTTCCCGTTGAGTGTCAGGAACAGCGTCGTGTCGAAGCACTTGCTCGCTCCGATGGTGATGTGCTCGAACACCTCCACCGTCGTCCCGACGGCCCTGAGCTGCAGGTCACCGGAACAGGGACTCGTCGGGTAGCTCGACGTGCCGACGACGCTGCCGACAGTTCCGCCCGTCAACGTGATGGTGACGCTGTAGTTACTGCTGTTGTCCCGGGTGTACTGCTGCACCACCGTGCCGGACCAGGTGCCCCGCATGACCGCCGGAAGCTGCCCCGCGCTCGCCGACGGCACGGCGCTCGGAGTGGGCGTTCCCGGCGCCGGCGCCGACGGCGCAGGCGAGCCGGAGGCACCGGCCGGAACGGGGTACCGGCTGGCGAACTCCTTGGCCGTCTGCCCGCGGCTGGGGTAGATCGGCGCGAGCGCCGTCAGGACGACCGCGGTGAGGATCAGCACGCAGGACACACCGACGATGATCTGGTCGAGGATGGGCAGCGTCTGGATTCCCCGGCTTCGCCCCGGCTCAGGCCCCTGCGTCGAGGCGAAGCCCTGGGTCGGCGCCATCGGCGGTGGCCCGGCGACGGGCACCGGCCCGGTCGGTGGCCCGGGCGTCATCGGAGGCATGGGGGGCTGGGCCCACGGCTGGAACGGAGGAGGCGTCGCGGGCGCGGGCGCCGCCGCGGGTGGCGGCCAGGCCGCCGGCGCCGGCCACGGCGTCGCCGGAGCCACCGCAGCCGGCGCCGGCGCCGGTGCCGGCCACGGCGTCGCCGGGGCGACCGCCGCCGCGGGCCACGGCGTCAGCGGCGGCTGGGTCGCCGGCGGCGCGGCCGGGGCAGGCGGCGGGGCTGGCGGCAGGGCTGGCGGCGCAGCAGGCGGTGGCAGCACGACAGTCACGTCGTCGTCGAACTCGTCATCCGCGGCGGGCGGCGGAGATGACCGCGGCCAGCCCGGCTGCTCCGGGGGCTGCGGGTGTGACTCAGAGTGAGGCCAGTTGGGCTCGGACACGGCGCACCTGTCGATCGACGTCTCGGCAAGTCCATCATCGGCCTCGCGGGCAGTCCAGGGAAATGCCGAAACGGCGACGAACCATCCCGATCCGGCGGGCCGGCGGCGCCGGAGCGGGACGGGCGGCGTGGCCGGTGTCACTGGCGGTGGGCACCTCGGTGCCATCCGAAGCGCCCAACTATGATCGGGCCGATCCGCGCCGGTTTCGCGCGGGTTCGGTGGATACTTCGCAGCCCCTCGTTGTCGCGGCCGCCTGGTTCCCAGCCAGGAGGCCGGGGGCGGCACAACCGACGGCGGGAGAAATGCGTAGCGTGGCCCAGCGAAGACGCCTTACTCAGGCGCAGGACCCGCTCGCCGCACAGGCCGAGGGCGAGCGGTTATCGGCCGACGCGGAGCGGCATCGGCTCGAGGCGCGGCGGCACGAGGCGCGGCGGCTGGAAAGCCTCGGCAAGCTCGCCGGCGGAATAGCGCACGACTTCAACAACCTCCTCGCCGTTGTCACGAACTACGCCTCCTTCGTCACCGAAGAGATCGCCGCGGTGGCCGCCGAATCCGGCGATGACCGGTGGAAGGCCGTCCTCAACGACGTCGGGCAGATCCAGCACGCGGCCGAGCGCGCGACCGCCCTCACTCGTCAGTTGCTCGCGTTCGGCCGCCGCGAGGCCATACAGCCGCGGGTGCTGAGCCTCAACCGGGTGGTCGCCGACCTGGAGCAGGCGCTGCGCGACCTGGTCGGCGAGGAGGTGCGGCTGACGATCTCGCTGCATCCCGACGCGGGATCGGTGTTCGCCGACCATGACCAGCTGGAGCAGGTGCTCGTCAACCTGGTGGCGAACGCGCGCGAGGCGATGCCCGACGGCGGGGTGCTGAGCATCGACACGGCGAACGTGGACCTCGACGAGGACACCGTGGCCGCCCGGGTCGGTCTGCGGCCGGGCCCGCACGCACGGCTGCGGGTCAGCGACAACGGCGTCGGCATCCCTGCAGATCTTCTCGGCCTGGTCTTCGAGCCGTTCTTCACCACCAAGGTGAAAGGCGAGGGCTCCGGCCTCGGGCTCGCGACCGTCTACGGCGTCATCAGCCAGTTCGGCGGGCACACCGAGATCGCCTCCGAGGAGGGCGCCGGGACGACCGTCACCTGCCTGCTACCCGAGGCGGACGCCGAGGCGGCCGAGACCGGCCCGCTCGTGACGGTGCCGCGGAGCACGGTGCCGGTGCCGGGCAGCACGGACGACCACGCGGGTGGTGGCGAGACGATCCTGCTCGTCGAGGACGAGGACGCGATACGCGAGGTGACGCAGCGCATCCTGGCCCGCAACGGGTACCAGGTGCTGACCGCCGCCGGCGCCGCCGAGGCGATCGCTCTGGTCGGCGGCCGGCACGAGGCGCGGGATGACATCGACCTGCTGATCACCGATGTGATCATGCCGGGCATGCACGGCGGCGAGCTCGCCGGCCTCATCCGCGCGCTGCTGCCGACGGTCCGCGTCGCCTACATGTCCGGCTACGCCCACCCCGTGCTGGCCGCGCGCGGGCGGCTCGACGCGGACGTCATCCTGCTGAAGAAACCTTTCACCGAAGGCGTCCTGCTCGAGACGGTCCGCCGAACTCTCAACAGCGACTGACCGCCGGGCGGCCGGGACCGCCTCCGGTCCCGCCGACGGGGCCGTCACGACGCGGCCATCAGATGCGCGACCGGGCACGGGAGCGGTAGGCAGGCTCAGGAGAGCGCGACGTCGGGTTATTTTGTATACCGAATACTTGATGCGATGCAGGTCGGCGCGCTACGAACACCAAGAGGCGTCCAGCCCGTCATCACCGAGTGCCGTCAGGGAGAACCGTGAGCCGCCAGGACAGCCAGACCCAGGACCAGCCCACGCCCGACGCGGAGGAGGACGCTCGCCTGACGGAGCAGGACGGCATTCTCACCCTGACCATCGACCGGCAGCGCAAGCGCAACGCGATCAGCACCCAGGTCACCGAGCTGCTGTGGCAGGCCGGGGACATGCTCGCGGACCGCGACGACCTGCGCTGCCTGGTGATCACCGGGGTCGGCCCGTACTTCACCGCCGGCATGGACCTGTCCCAACCGGTGGGCAACCGGCCGGGAAATCCGGAGACCCAGCACCTGCACCCGGGCTGGAACCTCCGGCGCGACTACCGCAGTCACCACCTGCTCTACGACGAGTTCGAGGCGATCGAGAAGCCCATCATCATCGCCGCGAACGGGATCTGCCTCGGCGCCGGCGTGGAGATGGCGGTGTCCTGCGACTTCCGGTTCTGCACGCCGCAGGCCGAGTTCGGCGTCCCCGAGGTGCACATCGGGACCATCGCCGGCAGTGGCGGCACCAGCCGGCTAACCAGGCTGGTCGGCCCGGGATGGGGAAAGTGGATGGCGATGGCCGGCAAGCGGGTCGGCGCCGAGCAGGCCAAGCAGATCGGTCTGGTGCACGACGTCTTCCCTGCCGAGACGTTCATGGAGGACGTCTACGCGTTCTGTCGAGAGCTGACGACGATCCCGGCCGAGGTCCTCGGGGTGGCCAAGCTGGTCGTCGACATGTACGCCGACGTGCACGACCGCACGGTCCAGCGCCACATCGACCGCCTGGCGGTCACGAGCCTGTCGTACTCGCCCGACTTCCTGAACCGCGCCGCCAAGTTCGGCTTCAAGCCGAGGTACGCCGTCCCGTCGTGGGAGCGCTGAGGCCGTCCCGTGCCGGACGCTCCGCGCCCGGCACCGGGCGCGGCCCGTCGGGCGCTGAGCCTGACCTCCCAGATCGGCTTCGCCGATCCGGCAGGGACCCTGCTCCCTACGTGGCTCCGGGTTCAGGCATATGACGGGGTCGGTCTGGTCCGGGATCGAGGAGGTGGCCAAGTTGGCGCTGCGCCGGAGCGCCGTCACCATCCGGTAGCCGGGTTGCGTGGGCGGCTCACCAGAGTGGGGTCATACGCCACGGTGCCGCTGGTCGCCGTGGCTGGCCGGCGCGGCGGCGGTGGCGCCGGCGGACGCTCGTCACATATCCGACAACTCGCAGCTCATTTTGTCCAGCCCTGTCCGCGACTCTCCCTCTCCGAATAGCCTTCGTAACCGATAACCTTCCTGGCGCGGCGGGAAAGGC
This sequence comes from Pseudofrankia coriaricola, assembly GCF_032027725.1. Lineage (NCBI taxonomy): Bacteria > Bacillati > Actinomycetota > Actinomycetes > Frankiales > Frankiaceae > Pseudofrankia > Pseudofrankia coriaricola. The sequence goes on from NZ_JASNFO010000043.1 coordinate 6,658, forward strand.
GGGGCGTGGCTGCTGGGCTGAAAGTTCACTACGGCACGGGCGTCGTCAATGTGCCCCCGGACCGGCCGTTCGTGATCGGTCGGTCCAACGAGTCCGACCTGACGGTGCGCGACGGGCGGGTGTCGCGGCGGCACCTGATGATCGAGCCGTCCGAGGGCGGCTGGGCCGCGGTGGACATCAGCACCAACGGCTCCTGGTCCGAGGGCCACCGGATGCCCCGCCGCGTCCAGCTGCCGCGGACGGTCGAGCTCAACCTCGGCGCGTCGGACGGCCCGCGGATCACGCTGGTGCACGACGGGGCGACCGGGACGGCGCCGGCTCACGCCGCCGCTCCCGGCCAGCCAGCCGCCCGCCGGCCAGCGGACCAGTCAGCGCCCGCCCAGCCGGCGCCCGCCCAGGCCGCGCAAGCCCAGGCCGCGCCGAGCGCGCCGCCATCGGCACCGCCATCGGCACCGGCACCGGCACCGGCACCGGCACCGGTCCAGCAGACGCCGAGCCAGCAGCAGCCCGTGCCGGGCGCGCCGGCGCCCGTCCGCCCGGCCGCCGAGGCGCGGCCGGCCGCGCCTGGTGGCGGGATCCAGCCCACCCCCTTCCCGGGCGCCGCTCCACCGACCGCCGTCCAAGCGCCTCAGGCGCCTCAGGCGCCCAGCGCCGCCCAGGCACCCCACTTCGCGTGGGCGCCCGAAGAGGCCGCCGCTCCCGGTGAGGCAGCGGGCGGCGCCGACGTGCTCGGGACCGACGAGCACTACCAGATGCCGACCCTGAACATGGGAGACCGCTGGCCGGGGACCGGCCCGCTGCTTCCGCCCGGCGCCCAGGAGGGCTCGCCGGGCCGCCCGCCGACGGCGCCGGGCGCCGACGGGCGCGCCCACCCGCTGCGCCCGGGGCGGATGGGAATCGGGCGGGCGCTGACCAACGACATCGTCGTCGGCGACCTGCTGGCCTCCCGGGAGCACGCCGAGCTGTTCGTCGGCCGCAGCGGCCTGCAGATCGTCGACCTCGGCTCGGCGAACGGCACGTTCGTCAACGGCCAGCGGATCGACCGCCGGGTGCTGGCCCTCGGCGACACGGTCGGGATCGGGCATCACCTCTTCCGCGTCACCGAGACGCAGCTCGTCGAGTACCTCGACTCGGGCGACGTCACCTTCGAGGTCGAGGGCCTCTCGGTCGACATCGGCGGCACCCGGCTGCTGCACGACGTGACCTTTCAGCTGCCCGGTCGCGCGCTGCTCGCCGTCATCGGTCCCAGCGGCGCGGGCAAGTCGACGCTGCTGAACGCGCTCACCGGCTTCCGCCCGGCGGACGTCGGCAGCGTCCGCTACACCGGCCGGGACCTGTACGACGAGTACGACGAGCTGCGCCGCCGGATCGGCTACGTACCGCAGGACGACATCCTGCACACCGCCCTCACCGTCCGGCAGGCCCTCGAGTACGGCGCCGAGCTGCGTTTCCCCGCCGAGACCACCAGAGAGGAGCGCCGGGCACGCGTCGACGCGGTTCTCAACGAGCTCGGCCTCACCGGCAGCGGCGACCTCGGCCTCGACCTGTTCCTCGGCCCGGAGTTCGCCGACGGGCAGCCAGGCGGCCCGGTGGCCGTCAACGGAAACGGCGCCGGCGCCGACGGCGGGAACGGCAACGGCGGCCGGGCCAAGGGGCACGCCGTCGACCTCGTCGACCGGCAGGTCTCGACGCTGTCGGGCGGGCAGCGCAAGCGCACCAGCGTCGCCCTCGAGCTGCTCACCCAGCCGACCCTGCTCTACCTCGACGAACCAACCTCCGGCCTCGACCCCGGCCTGGACTACGAGGTGATGGAGTCCCTGCGCCGGCTCGCCGACGGCGGCCGAACCGTCGTCGTCGTCACCCACAGCGTCGCCCAACTCGAACTGTGCGACTACGTCCTCGTCCTCGCCAAAGGCGGCCACGTCGCCTACTTCGGCCCACCACAACACGCCCTGTCATTCCTGGGCGCGGCCAGCTGGTCGCAGGCCTTCCGCGTCCTGCGGTCCGATCGCGGTGCCGCCATGCTCGCGCGTCGCTACCGCGAGTCGGAGTATCACGTCAAGGCGGCCAGGGTGCCGACCGCGAGGCCGGCGCCACCGCCGCTGCCCGGCATTCGCCAGCAATCCGTGCTGTCACAGATGCTCACGCTGTCCCGCCGCTACCTGCGGGTCATCGTCTCCGACCGGTCCTACCTGCGGCTGCTCATCGCCTACCCGTTCGTGCTCGGCCTGATCCCGCGGATCATCGACTTTCCGCGAAAGCTCGTCATGCTGCACCCGGGCGAGCCGAACCGGAATGCCCCGCTCGTGCTGCTGGTGCTTATCCTGTGCGGGATCTTCATGGGCGCGTCCAGCTCGGTACGCGAGATCGTCAAGGAACGCGAGATCTACCGCCGAGAACGCGCCATCGGCCTGTCCACCGTCGCGTACCTCGGCTCCAAGGTCTGCGTGCTCACGGTCGTCATCACGGCGCAGAGCATCGCGTTCACCGTGGCGGGCGTCGCCTGGCGCACCCCGTCCACGGGCGTGTTCTCGGACTTCCCGCTGCTGGAGATGATGCTGGTAGTCGCCGTCGCGGCGGTCACGTCGGCGATGATGGGTCTGGTGGTCTCGGCGCTGGTCGACAACGCCGACAAGACGATGCCGCTGCTGGTGCTGCTGACGATGTCGCAGCTGGTGTTCACCGGCGCGTTCCTGCCCGTGGACGGCAAGATCGGGCTCGAGCAGGTCAGCGACCTCACGCCCGCCCGGTGGGGCTACGCCGCGGTCGGCTCGGTCGTCGACATCATCCGCATTCAGATGATCGGCGACCCCAAGGTCAACCCCGGCACCGTCGCGGACCCGATCTGGCGGCACAGCTCCTCGGTCTACTTCACCGACCTCGCGGGCATGGCCGGCATCGCCGTGCTGAGCATCATCGTCACCGGTCTCCTCCTGCGCCGCCTCGATCCCCGCGTCGCCCGCCGCCGCCGCTGAGGCCACGGCCCGGCGAGCCGGCCACCCCGGACGGCGGCGACGTCGGGGCACGGCGTTCGCGTCAGCATCGAGCGGGGCCGGCTTGCCCCGGCCAGGTGGGGCAGCGGAAAGCCACCGGCGGCCGGCAACACCAGAGACCGCGCGGTGGTGGGATCGTCGGCGACAGGGCGAGGGAACGAAGTTACTCAAGTTTTCGCTTATGAGGCATGTGGCGCCAGGTACGTAAGGGTCCGCCGGTCAGCCTGTCCCGCACAGGAAGATCTTGAGGCTTGCGAGCGAGAGGCTGGCGGCCTTGGTGATCTCCGGGAGGGTGTGTCCACCGGATGCCCCGACTTCACGGATGGCGTCGTCACGGCCTCGACGGGTCTAGGCAAGATCGCGCTCGGCGCACTGCCCTCGGTAGGTCAGGACGGCGCGCGGCTGAGGCCATGGCCGGTCAAACGCCATTCGGTCACCCCGTCGGAACGCGGCGGAGGTAGGACCAGGTCTGCTCGCTGATCACGCCGGCGGTGGCGGCCGCGGCGCCGCGGCGGTCGAGCTTGGCGACGATCGCGGCCGCGATATCCGGGTCGCCCGCTGACATCTCGGACAGGATCGCGTGCCATTGCCGCACTGCCGCTTGGGCGCTGTCGCTGGTGGGTGCGGTATCCGATTCCTGGAGGGCGCGCACCGCGGCGTCGAGCTCGCGGGATCGGGCTGTCCAGTCGGCCAGCGCGGTGCTCGAGTGCCGCGCCTTAAGCTGGCGGAGCTGTTCGGCCGTGAAGGTAGAACCGGTCATGATCTCCTCCAGTGCGGTCAGGATGCTGTCGCCCGCGTCCCGCTCAGCGCCGCGGAGCTGGCGACGGGTCAGCTCCAGGTCGGCGAGCCTGGTGTCCAGTTCGCGGCGCCGGGCGCGAATGAGCGCCGCGAGCAGCGCCTCGTCTCCGTCGATGACTTCGCCGATCTCGGCCAGCGACAGCCCGACCAGCCGCAGAGCGAGGACGTGCCGGACGCGGCTGACGACGTCGGGCCAATACCGGCGGTGCCCGCTTACCGTGCGGGCCGCTGCCGGCACCAGCCCGACGCGGTCGTAGTGCCGTAACACACGCACGCTCACCCCGGCGGCACGGGCAACCTGGCCGATGGTCAACGTCTCGGCGGGCGGCTTCATGCTTCGACGCTAGGGCCTGACACAGGGGCAGGATCAAGGGCACGCGGCCCGGGCAAAGCGTTGATCTTGACTGTGCCGAGGGGTGCTCCGACAGCCAGAGACTGCCGGGCACCGCGTGTGGATCTCAGCCTGGCCAGTTCCCGGGCGCGAACCGGTGGTTCGGGATGGGCGGAGGTGTCCAGCGCGCCGAGCGAATGATGCTCCTCTCCCGCGTCGTGTCAGACGCCCGCGGGATCCCGGTCATCGTGTCAGACGCCCGGGGCATGAAACGACGCTGGTTGTGACTCTGACGTCGGACAAGATGAGCGCGCGTCCGCACGAGCGCTCGGGCGGCGCCCCGACTGAGCCCGGCCTGGGCTCCACGCGAGGTCGACGCTGCGATCGCCAGGACGCTCCCCAGGGTGATTGCGTTCTTGCGTGTCAGAGCGCCAAATATCCCGCCGGATCATGAGCCCGGCCATGATCTGGTGGGATGTTCAGCGCGGCCTCGCGCAGCGGTCGCGCTGATTCCCCCTAGGCGGCGCCGAGCCGGTTGTCGCCCGCGGGTGGGCGCCCAGGGTCAGCTGGCTGTCACCGTGAGAAGCCGGGGCGCGGTACGTCGACCGTTTCTCGACGCCGATCGACCGGAACGGTTTGAGCGCGGGCCTGTCCGGAAATCGTGGCAAGGCCACTAAAAACGCCATTTGTCAAGCCATGTATCCACCGTCGAGATCCGTCCACGTCACCTGGTGGCCACTTGCTCACACACAGCGCCAGCTGCCTGGCCGGTCACGTGCTGGATGCGCCGGTCCGGTCCAGGGGTGCGGGCGGTCAGCGGGGTACGCGTGGTCGCGGTGCGGCCACGGCCACCGCGGCGCCGGCGCCGCCGGCCCAGCTGTTCGTCGGCCCCCAGGTTCAGAGTCGTCGCGTTCGGAGGCGTCATGACCGCGAAATCGCGGCCCCCAGTCCTTGTGCTGATGGGTGTATCAGGAAGCGGCAAGTCCACGGTCGCCGCGCTGCTGGCGGCCGGCCTCGGCTGGCCATTCGAGGAGGGCGACGACCTGCATCCACCTGCAAACATCGAGAAAATGGCATCCGGGCACCCCCTGACCGACACGGACCGCTGGCCGTGGCTCGCGGCGGTGCGGTCATGGATCCACCAGCGGATCGACGCCGGCGAGCCTGGCGTCATCACCTGCTCGGCGCTGCGTCGCGCCTACCGCGACACGCTGCGCGGCGACACCGTCGCGGGATCGGGTCTAGCCGCCGACGCGGACGTCGCCGGCGGTGCGCGCGCCGGCGCCGAGGTGTTCGTGTACCTGCGCGGCTCGCGGGACGTCATCGCGCAGCGGCTCACGGCCCGCCACGGGCACTTCATGCCGACCGGCCTGCTCGACTCGCAGTTCGCCGCCCTCGAGGAGCCCGACCCGGACGAGAACGCGCTCACCGTGGACGTCGGCCCGGCGCCGGCGGCCACCGCCCAGACGATCGTCGACAAGCTCGGCCTCGCCGACGGGGGCTCCTGGCGGCCGGCGGTGGGCCGGTGAACGCCACCGCGGTGACCGCCACCGCCGTGACCGCCGCCGGGCAGGCGGCCGAGGCGGGCAGCTGGGACAGCCATGACACCCGTCTGATCATCGTCGCCCTCGTCGGGATCGGCCTGATCGTCGCCCTGATCGTCTGGGCGAAGCTGCACCCGTTCCTGGCGCTCGTCCTCGGCTCGGCCTTCGTCAGCCTCGCCGCCGGCGTCGGCCTCAGCAGCGTGATCAAGAATTTCGAGACGGGTGTCGGCAGCACCCTGCAGGAGGTCGGGCTGCTCATCGCGCTGGGCGCGATGCTCGGCAAGCTGCTCGCCGACTCCGGCGGCGCCAATCGTGTGATCGACACGCTGCTGGCCCGCGCGTCCGGGCGCGCGATCCCCTGGATGATGGCGCTGGTCGCGGTGATCATCGGTTTGCCGATGTTCTTCGAGATCGGGCTCGTGCTTCTGCTGCCCGTCATCGTGCTGGTCACCCAGCGATCCGGGCTGCGGCTGATGCGGGTGGCGATCCCGGCGCTCGCCGGCCTGTCCGCCCTGCACGGGCTGGTCCCGCCGCATCCGGGGCCGCTGCTGGCGATCTCGGCCGTGAACGCGCAGCTCGGTACCACGCTCGCGCTCGGCGTCGCGGTCGCCGTGCCGACCGTCGTGATCTGCGGCCCGCTGTTCTCGCTCCTCGCGGCCCGCTGGGTGCCGGTCGGGCCGCCCGCCGTCGCCGGCGGCGTCGACACCGCTGACGCGGCCACGACCAGCCGGTCACGGTCGACCCGGCTCGCGACGGCCCCAGCTGGGACGGCCGGGAGCGCGCCCGCCGAAGCGGCCGAAGAGCCGGCCGCCGGGGTCGTCGCCGCGCCGACCACCACGCTGACAGCGCCACCCAAGAATGCGGCCGAGACCAAGAGCGAGGCAGAAACCGGGATCCGGACTGAAATCGCGACCCGTGCTGAGACGGGAACCCGGGCTGGGGCTGAGACCCGGACAGAGAGCGGGACTGAGACCGGGACCGCGGGCTCGGCCGTCGAGACCCGTCGCCAGCCGTCCTTCGGGGTGACGCTCGCGACGATCTTGTTCCCCGTCGCGCTAATGCTGGGCAAGGCGCTCGCGGACATCATCGACACGGACGTCAAGAACCCGTCCCAGGCGCGGGTGGTATTCGACTTCATCGGCGAGCCGCTGGCCGCGCTGACGCTCGCCGTGCTGCTCGCGATGGTGACCTTCGGGTACGCGGTCGGGTTCAGCGGCAAGGACGTGTCATCCAAGATCGGTGCCAGCGTGGGTCCGGTCGCGGCGGTGATCCTCATCGTCGGTGCGGGCGGCGGGTTCAAGCAGTCGCTCATCGGCGCCGGCGTCGGCGACTCGGTGGCCACGTGGGCGAACAGCGCGCACATCTCGGTACTGGTCCTGGGCTACCTGGTCGCGGTCGCACTGCGGCTGGCGACCGGTTCGGCGACCGTCGCCACGGTCACCGCCGCGGGCATCGTCGCGCCGCTGGCCGCCGGCCTGAGCCCCACCCACGCCGCCCTGCTCGCCCTCGCGATCGGCACCGGCTCGCTGTTCTTCTCCCACGTCAACGACGCCGGCTTCTGGCTCGTCAAGGAGCTGTTCGGCCTCACCGTCCAGCAGACCATCAAGACCTGGTCCGTCATGGAGACCCTGGTCTCCGCCGTCGGCTTCGGCTTCGTCGCCCTCCTCTACGCGATCACCTGACGCGCGCTTGGCTGGGACCGCTCCGGCCCCCGTCGCCTCATCCGCACCTAGTGGTGGTGCCGCCGCAGCCAATGTCGGCCCGGCGGCATCGCCGCGCGGGACCACGATCGGTGGCTACCAACCGCTTGCGTGGCGATACGCCGGGTACATGGGCTGCGATGGACGAAGGGCCGGACACGCGGACGTTCCAGGCGGGCCAGGGTGCCGTCGGCTGGGACCCGGCCGACCTCGATGCGGCCCGCCTGCACCGGGCCGTCTCGGGTGTCGGCATCGGGCTGTGGGACTGGGATGTCGGCAGCGGGCGGGTGCTCGCCGACTGTGCCGCCGCCCGGCTGCTCGGCCTGGGTAAGGACGCGGGGCCGGTGTCGATAGACGACGTCCTGGCGAGGGTGCATCCCGACGAGCGGGCGACGTTCCTGCGTGCCCGGGATGTGGCACTGCGCGCGAGAAGCACCTTCCTGGAGGAGTACCGGGTGATACACCCGGACGGCGCGGTGACCTGGGTGCAGACACGCGCCGGGGTGCTCGTCGACGCGGCGGACGACACGCTGCGCGTCATCGGCTTCACGACCGACCGGACCTCGGCCCGCACGGTGCGGGAACGGGTCGCCCGGGCGCTCGACCACGTGAGCGACATCGTGCTCGTGCTCGACGAGGATGACACGATCGTCTACGCGAACATCGAGGCGGTGCGGCAGTTCGGCATGGCTCGCCAGGACATCGTGGGCCGGGCGGCCGCGGACCTGCCCCTCTCCCCGGTCCGCGACCACGTAGCGGAGCTGCGCCGCCGACGCGCCGACCCGGTCGCGCCAGGGGAGTCGAACTCGGCCACGGTGCTCGAGGTCGAGGAGACCGACCCGGCCGGCGTGTGGTGGGCGGTCCGCATGTTCACGATCCCCGACGGCCTGGTCGTCACGATGCGCAACGCCGACGCGCGCCACCGCGCCGACGCGGAGCGGGCGGAGCTGATCGGGTCGCTGTCGTCGGCTCTGCGCCGCTCCCGGCAGTTGCTCGACGTCACGGTCGAGCTCGGCCAGGCCCTGACGGTGGACGAGCTGTGTGACGTCGCCACCCGGACGAGCACATCCAACCTCGGCGTGCACTTCACCGGCGTCGTGCTGCTGGAGGATGACGGCCCGCCGCGGGTCATCACCCGGCCGCACTCGGACTTCCTCACCCGAGCCTGGGCGCGGATGCCCGATTTCGGCCCGGCCGTCACCGCCCAGCTGCTACATACCGGTCAGCCCCGGTTCGACGAGAGCCGGGCGGGCTACCTGCGCGACTTCCCGGACCGGGCGCCGAACCTTGACGCGATGAGCATCGACGCGATGGCCAGCCTGCCGTTGATCGTGTCAGGGCGCCCGATCGGCGTGATGCTGCTGGGCTGGCCGACCCCGCGGGTCTTCGACGAGGACGAGCGCCGTTTCCTGCTCACCCTCGTCGGCCCGTTCGCCCAGGCGATCGAACGGGCCCGCCTCTACGAACGGCAGATGTCCACCGTCGAGACGCTGCAGCGCGCCGTCCTGCCTCGGACGCTTCCCGACCTCGACCACGTACGGCTGGCCGCCCGCTACCTGCCGGCCGCCCGCGACATCGGGATCGGCGGCGACTGGTACGACGCGACGGTGCTCTCCGACGGAACGGTGAGCCTCGTGGTCGGCGACGTCGGCGGCCACGGCCTGCTGGCGGTCTCGACCATGGCCGAGCTGCGGCACGCCGCCCGGGCCTATGCGCTGCAGCTGCAGCCGCCGGCGGACATCACCACCCAGCTGTCGGCCAACCTCGGCGAACGGACGGACGAGGCGCTCGCGACCGCCGTGGTCGCCCATCTGGATCCCGAGACGGGCTGGCTGACCTGGTCATGCGCCGGGCACCCGCCACCGCTTCTCCTGGCCGCCGAACCCGAAGCGGGCGAGGCGGGAGGAGTCGGGGCGACGCGGTACCTGGAGGACGTGCACGGCCCGATCCTCGGCGTCGACACCTCGGCCACCTACGGCCAGAGCAGCGTGCAGCTCCCGCCGGGAGCGGGGCTCCTGCTCTACAGCGACGGCCTGGTCGAGCGCCGGGGCCGATCGCTGACAGATCAGCTCGCGGCGCTCGCCGCGGCCGCGGCGGCCGCGCTGCGGCCCCCTGAGGATCCCGGCGCCCTCTGCGACCACATCCTGCGCGCGGTCGCCCCGCGGGAGCGTGAGGACGACCTGTGCCTGCTCGTCGTCGCCACGAGCTGACGCCACCGGCGGGCTCCGGTGGCTCAGCGTGCCGGGCAGATCAGGCGGGGCCGGCGCCGGGAGCGGCCGTGGGGGCGGGTGTGGCCCCAGCCGTGCCGCCGGGCAGGCCGAAGCCGCGGCCGACGTCGGGGCGGCGCAGCTTCCAGATCAGGCCGTCGTAGAACAGGTGCAGCCCGCCGGCGATGAGCACGAACAGCGTGAAGTACGGATAGCCGACCGAGGTCAGGCCGGCCAGGACCGCGCCGATGCCCGCCAGGTAGGCGGCCAGGAAGCCGGTGCGGCCGGCCCTGGAGCGCACCACCGCCGAGACAGGCCCCGTGCGCAGGTCCGCGGTGTCGGGGGCGGGCGCGCCGGGCTTGGCCCGCGGCCGGTAACGGCCCTCCAGATGGTGGTGGACGATCAGGAAGTACTCGGCGGCGTGTGCGCCGACGTAGGCGACGAAGCCGAGCAGCGGGTTGACGGCGATCAGCGCGATCAGCGCGAGGGTGGAGCCGACATAGATCCACTTTGCCGGGTTGGCGGTGGCGTGGCGGCGCTCGGCGAGCACCCAGCGCGCGAGCGCGACCAGCGCGAACAGCGCGGCGAACGGCAGCAGGACCCGGGCGACGGGCGCCGCGTCGGTGAGCAGGTCCAGGGCGCGCCGGTTGGCGCCGCCGAGGTCGGCGGCGGCGATCTTGTCCGCGGTCCCGTCGGCGGCGGCCGCGGCGAGGACGGCGGTCACCAGGGCGCCGTAGAGCACCATGCGCTCGAGGTTGCCGTGGCTGTCGCCAGCCTTGCGGCCGTAGATCCGGGTGAGGCCGTAGCGCTGCTGCAGGGTGTGCACGGCGTTCCACGTCGCCGCGATGACGGCGAGGAGCGCCAGGCTGACATACAGCCCGAACAGCACCAGCCCGGCGAGGACGAACGGGCTGACGACGAACACGGCCCTCCGGGTGGCGAACTGCCGGCGGTCTCCGTAGACCAGCAGGAGCGTCAGCGGCTGGTGCATGACCGAGAACATCAGCGTCGCCGCGACCAGCCAGCGCACGGCCGGCGCGTTGCCGGAGACCGCCCACGCGGCGAGCGCGAACGGCACCCACAGGGCCGCGACGGTCAGGTCGTAGCCAGCCGACCGGATCCAGCGCGGGCGGCGGGAGGCGGGCAGTTGGGGAGCGACCCGCGCGGTCGTCACGGCCGTCATGACCGGGCTCCGACGAACGGTGGCGCGACGGATGACAGCGCGGGGCAATGCATCAGGCCGACCTCCTGGCATGGAAGCGACGCTTTGTCGTGACCTGCTGTATAGCGAACAACGGCCGCATCGTCCACGGACAACGGCCCCGGAACGGGTGAACATGGCCAGCCGTGGCCGACGGCTCTCGTGGGCGCGGCACTGAACCGGCCGGCGTTGCTTCATCCTTGGGCTGTGCGGAATCAGGACCGCCCGTTTGTCGGGCGGCAGGAGGAGATGGTGCTGCTGCGTTCGCGTTCGCGGACGGCGGCGGAAGGCCGGGGCGGTGTCGTGCTGGTGACCGGCCCCGCGGGGATCGGCAAGACCCGGCTGGTCGAGGAGGCGTTGAGGCCGGGCGCGAGGTCCCCGGCCAGCCTGCCGGCGGGCGCGTCGGCACGGGTGCCGGTTGGCCGTGGCTACTGCCTCGCCGACCATGCCGCGCCGGCGCTGTGGCCCTGGCAGCAGGCGCTGCGCGCCCTCGCCCGGCACAGCGGGCGACCGGCGGGAATCGCCTCGACGCTCGACTTGCTCGAGGGGGCCCGAATCCGCCATGCGCCTGGCGACGCGGCGAGTGCCGCCGCGGCGCGGTTCGCCGCCCTGGCCGGGGTCGCCGATGCGGTGCTGACCGCCGCCGCCGAACCCGCTGGTGATCGTGCTGGAGGACCTGCACTGGGCCGACACGAACAGCGTTGAACTGCTGCGGCAGGTCGCCGGCGGGATCGTCGACAGCCACCTGCTGCTGATCGCGACGCTGCGCGCCCTGCCGGGCGAGCCTGGCGATGCCGTGCGTGAGTTCTCCCGGCTGGACAGCGTCCACGCCATGCCGTTGCGACCACTGACGGCCGACGCGATCCGGGAGTACCTCACCGCGCTCGACCCGGCAGGCTCCTCCGCCGCGCGTGCCGAGGAGGTGGCGCGGCGCAGCGGCGGGCTGCCCCTCCTGCTCGACGCCGCGGCCTCCGACACCGGCACCCCTGGGACGGTCGCGGTACGCGATCTCGTCGAAGCGCTGCTGGCTCAGCTTCCGAAGCCGGCACGGCGCGTCGTCCAGGTCGCCGCGCTGCTGCGCCCGCCGGTGGACACCGAACTCGTCGGCCAGGTTGCGGAGGTCGACGGGTCGACGGCCGGGCTGGCGCTGGACGCCGCGTGCCGTGCCGGCCTGCTGACCCGGACGACCTCATGGACCGGCATCGAGGGACAGGGGCTCGAGTTCACCCACGGCCTGCTGGCCGAAGGGCTGGGGGCCTTCTCGACCCGGTCGAGCGGCGCGAGATCCACCGGCGGGCCGCCGTCACGTTGCAGGCGCGACCGGCGACGGTTCCCGGGCTCGCCGCCGAGGTCGCTGGTCACTGGCGCCGGGCCGGCGGCTGTCCGCCGTCCTGGGGCAGCAGTGGCGGATCAGAGCCGCCTATCAGCTCGGTCGCCTCGACGTCGTGGACGAGGCGATGGCCGCCGTCGCGACGCTGGCGGACCGCAGCGGCCTCCCGCTGGCGAGCTGGCATCGGTTGCGCGGTGTGGCAGCCCGGGCCGCGTTGGAAGGCAGGTTCGCCGCCGCGCGGTCGGCCAACCTCGAGGCCCACCGGCTGGGCTCGCGTGCCGGAGACGCGCAGTCAGCCGGCATGAGCTACGCCTTCGCCGCCCACCTGGCCATGCTGCGAGGGGACGCCGTCGAGCTCCCGGATGACTACTGGCCGGCGTTGGAAGCATTCCCGCCGTCACCGCTGATGACGGTGTTCCGGGCCAACACCCTTCTACTCGAGGGGCGCCGTGAGGAAGCCAGGGTCTGGTACGAGCGACTGCGCTCGATGCTCGACGACCCGGTGGTGGATATCCGGTGGCTCGGGGTACTGATGCTGCTGATCGACCTGGTCGAGGCATTCGGGGACCCGCGGGCCGGGGAGGCCCTCGCCACCCAGCTGAAGCCCTACGCCGCCTACCCCGGGGCGGTCGGAACACCGACGGCCTTCTTCGCTGGCTCCATGCAGGGCCCGTACGGACGCGCGCTGGGCCACGCGGGGCAGCTGCGCGATGCCGAGGCAGCGCTGCGGGCGGCGATCATGCATGACACCGCGCTCGGCGCGCGCCCCCACATCGTGCTGGGCAGGCTGGCCCTTGCCGAGGTGCTGCGCCGCCTCGACGATCCTGACGCCGCGGCGACCCTCGCAGCCGCGGCGGCGGCCGAGGCTCGCCGGCTGGACATGCCCGGGTCGCTGGCCCGCACCGACCGGCTGCTCGCCGACCTGGCCTCCGTCCGGCGGGAGACCGACCCATTGACCCCCCGCGAACACGAGGTGGCCGCGCTCGTCGTCCAGGCCATGTCCAACCGGGAGATCGCGGCGCGGCTGGTACTCAGCGAGCGCACCATCGAAAACCACGTCCGCTCTATCCTCGCCAAGTTCGGCTGCACCAACCGAACCGAGCTGGTCGCACGCTGGCGGTCGTAAACAGGAGTCGAGGCGGCCGCCCAGCACCATGCGCATGTGCGGGCGGGAAGGGGCGTCGCGTTATTGGACGTCGAACTCGATGGCGACGACGCCGCCGGCGAACTGCGGCGGGGTGCCGAGTGGGCTGGCGACGATGTAGTGACCGGTGGGCAGCTTCGCCACGCCATAGCCAGGCGTGCCAGGCTGCGGTTGAACCCCGGCGATGATGTCGGTGGTCGTGTCCAGGTCGGTCGTTCCGGCCGCGACGCCGGCCGCGGTCGCGGTCGCCCCGTCCTTGACCTTGGCGAGCAGCAGGACGAAGCCGGCCTTCGCCGGGTCGCCGGCGTTGGTGAACGTGATGGCGACCGGTCCGGCGGGAACGGACGCCGGCAGGCCGGTGAGTGTCCCGGCGTTGTTGGTCACGGCGAGCTTGGGGTAGCCGCAGTTGTCGACCATCCAGGCGTCGACGGCCTGGCCCGCGGCGATCAGCCCGCTGCCCTCGTAGTCGATGGGCTTGCCCTGCTTGGCAGTGTTCACTACCGAGACCAGGACGTCGACCTTGCTTGTCAGTTCGGCGGGGATGTTCGCGCGCAGCGTCGTGGCCAGCGGTTCGGCGGTCGCCGCGAAGGCCTGCAGCTCCTGGGCGGTCGGGGTCGGTGCGTCGGGGTCGAACCCCGGGAGGTCGAGGCCGTTGATCGCGAGTTCGGCGGTGCAGGCGGCCTGCACGTCGCCCCCGGTCGCCGCCGCGGCGGCCGAGCTGGCGGTCGCGGTGGCATTCGCCCCGTCGGAGGACGAGGAGCAGGCGGTGGCCGCGGCGAGGGTCGCGGCGGCGAGCACGGCAGCCGCGCCACGACGGCCGGCGGAGGGTGACAACACGGGTTCACTCCTGGGAATGGTGGGACGGTGGGCGTGTCGGATCTGGAGATGCTTCGCGGCGGTGGTTCTCGCTCTTTCCCGTCGCGGCAGGTCAACGGTTGATGTCGTCTCGACCGCGACACCAACGCTCGCTCGCCGCCGCGTCGGTACCGGTTGGACTGGTCGGCCATAACCGCGTCGACCGGTCCGATCCGATGCCGCGCGCTTCGTTGCTGCGAGGTGTATTTCGATTCCGTCCGGCCCGCGACGATCTGCAATCTGTATGCCGCGGATTCAGATTCAGGGGTGGTAAGGTCCGCGGTCGGCGGGTGGTGGGGCGCTGGTTCTGGGTGACGACCGCGCGGGCACCCTGGTCAGGTGATCTCGGTTACTCGCGCCGAACGACGTAGGCAGACCTTTCCCGGCTTACGTCTGGTAGCCCGGTGCTGGTGTGCCGGGAGGGTTGTAGACGCCCGGCCGACCTGCCGGGTTTGGGACACAGATCTCTCCCTCCAGCCCGTCTGGGTCACGGAAGAACAGGCTGAGGGTCGGACCGAAATCGGTGACGAAGCCGTCGGACGCGCCGCGAGCGACGAGCCGTTCCCTAATCAGGTCGAACGCCTCCAGGGAGGCGGCCTGCAAACCCAGGTGATCGATACGGCCCCGGCCGAACATCGGCGTCTGACGCCGCGCTTCGGTGTTGCCGGGAATCTCGAAGACATTGAGTTCGGTGGCCAGGCCGATCTGGACAAAGGACAGTCGACCTCCGCCGGGTCCTGGCACCTCCCCGGCGACGGTGGCGTCGAACACCTCGTGGTAGAAGGCGTGCAGCCGCTCACCGTCACCCGTAAGGAGTGCCACATGGTTCACGCCGTTCAGCAACATCCCCGGCCTTCCGTCGACTTTTCCGGGTGCTCCTCGAACTTCATTGTCAGACCTCCATCGAGGGCTTGGAGTGAAACAAGGCGTGGTGAGGCGGGGGCGACCCGGAAACTGCCCGGCGGAGATGGGCATCGCGAGCAGACCGCCAGATCGAACGGCCGGCCACGGTCGCCGCGGCTCTGTGGGGGTGGCGAGGTGCCCGCGCCCCCCCCCCCCCCCCCACCCCCCCGATTGCGGTGAGTGGTCGTCATGGAGACGATCGGCCATGCGGGCCACCGGCACATCAGTACTTGTACGGAGATCGGTACCTAACCGGTTCTCAGTGCCCAGACCGCGGCCTGGGTGCGGTTGGCCAGGGCCACCGGGGCGCCGATCCGTCGTTCCACCGTCGCCGTCTTTCGCCGCGGATTCCAGTACTTCGACTACGTACTCGTACTGATGCCGCGGAGCCGCGGCCGCGCGAGCGTGACGGCATGGATCTGAAGGCAGCCGTCGAGGCAGTGTTCGCCCCGGCAGGCGACCTGCTCCTGCCCCGGATAGGGGATCAGGAACGGGCATGGAACGAGGCAGCTATCGGCCACTCACCCGAATCCGAGGCATTGTTCTCGATCGCTCACACGGCCGCGCCATCGTTTGTGAACGCAGTGGCCGCTTTCGCCGGAGGGGCGCCGTGAAGGTCGCGTTCGTCACCGATCCGCTCGAATCCCTCGGCGTGCCCACGGACACCAGCATCGGCCTGATGCAGGCAGTGCAGGACAGAGATGCGGAGGTGTGGGTCACCGAGGCGCACCTGCTCGAGGCCGAGAACGGTCGGGCTCGGGCGCTGGCCCGCCGGCTTCGGCTCCCTGCGTCCCAACCACGCAATGGTCATCCATCGACGGTCGCGAGCACCTGGTACACAGCCGGCGAGCCGCGGCGCGTCTGGCTCGACGACATGGCTGCTGTCTTCATGCGCACCGAGCCGCCGCTCGACCAGACATACCTCACCGCGACCCTCATCCTGGACCTCGTCGATCCGGCCGGGACCGTCATGGTCAACGATCCTCGCGGACTGCGGGCCTGCGGCGAGCACGTCCTGCCGTTGCACTTCCCGGACCTGGTCCCGCCGACGATCATCACCGCCGACCCGCGCGCCATCCGGTCGTTCCTCGCCGACCACGACGCCGTCGTGGTCAAGCCGGTGGACGGCTTCGGCGGCCGCGGCGTCCTGCGACTGCACCGCCATGATCCCAATCTCGCCTCCCTGCTGGAGACGTCCACCCAGGACGGCCGCCGGGCCGTCATCGCGCAGCGGTTTCTCCCCGGGGTCTCGGCCGGCAACAAGCGGATCTTCGTGGTGGCGGGGGAACCCGTCGGCGCGGTCTACCGCTACCCGGCATCCGGCGACTTCCGGATCGGCGATCCGACCGCCGAAGCGCCGGTCACCGACCGCGACCGGGAGATCTGCGCCCGGCTCGCGCCGGACCTGCGGCGACACGGCATTCATCTCGCTGGCCTGGACGTGATCGGACCGCACCTCATCGAGGTGAACGTCACCAGCGTAGGCGCGCTGCGCAAGGCCGACACCCTGCTCGGCTGGAGCCTCTGCGCCGACCTCGTCGACAGCGTGCTGGGCACGCGCAAGCAAAGGGGAGTCGCATGACCACCGCAATCATCTGTACGGCGATCCTGGGCGCGATGGTGTTCGTCCTCGGATTCAACGTCTCCCGCCTGCGGGGCGCGACCGGGAAGGCCGGCGGCTCACAGTGGCCAAGCGACCCGGCGAACCCGCTCTTCATCGCGGTCCGGTCGCACGCCAACCAGGCCGAGTACGTACCGACCCTGATCGTGTTGTTTCTGCTCGTCGGCGCCCGCGGCTCGGCCGCCGTGGCCGTTCCACTGATCATCGGCGCCACCGTCGTGCGAGTGCTGCATGCCTACAACATGCTGACGGCCAAGGGCACCGGGCGCCTCACGCCGCTTCACCTGGCTTCCGCGATCGGTACCTATGTCTTCGGCGTCGCCCTCGCCGTCGCGGCCCTCTTCACCCTCTGATGGGCGGACCGTCCGCGCTGCTCCCGCTGCGCTCGTCCGCGTTCCGGCGCTACCTGCTCGGCCAGCTGGCGTCGGTGCCCTGTTCCTGGGCGCAGGTCGTCGCGCTCGCCTGGGTGGTGGTGGATCTCGCCCCGGCGGCCATGGGATGGGTGGTGACCCTGCAGTTTCTGCCCAGCCTGCTCCTCGGACCGTGGTTCGGCGCGGTCGCCGACCGGTACGACCGCCGCCGGCTGCTGATGGCCGCCGAGGCCGGCCTCGGCCTGGTGGCGCTGGCGTACGCCGCCGCGTCCATTGCGGACGTTCTGACGCTGCCCGTCGTCTGTCTGCTCAGCGCGATCTGGGGCGTGGTCAACGCGCTGGACACGCCGGCCCGGCGGGCCCTGGTGCCGATGCTCGTGCCGCCGGCCCACGCGCCGGGCGCCTCAGCGCTGAGTGGAACCGTCATGTTGGTCGGCATGACGGCCGGGTCAGGACTCGGCGCGCTGGCGTTGGCCCACGTCGGCGTGGCGGCCACGTTCACCCTGAACGCCGTCTCCTTCCTGGCCGACGTCGCCCTGCTCGCCACGATCCGGGTCGGGCCCTCGCCCCGGCTCGCGCGGGCACCCCGGCAGATCCGCGACGGGTTCCGCTATCTGTGGCATACGCCGCACCTGCGGACGCCGTTGCTCGCTCTGGCCGTGGTCGCGACCTTCGCCTTCACCTTTCAGGTCGCCGTGCCGATCTTCATCCGCGCGACCTTCGACGGGGGAGCATCCCTCATCGGCACCGCCTTCACGGCGGTGACCGCGGGCAGCCTCGTCGGCACGCTCGTCGCGGCCGCTCGGGGTATGCCCGGCCGGCACACCCTGGCGCGAACGAACCTGGCCATGGCAGCCGCGATGACCGTGACCGCGACGGCTCCCACCGTGCCGATCGCGCTCATCGGCCTGGCCGGCGTCGGCATCGCCTGGTCGTTCTTCCTCACGTCTGTGATCACCATTCTGCAGACCGCCGAACCCGCGATGATGGGCCGGGTCATGTCGCTGTTCGCTCTCGTCCTGCTCGGGGGCACCGCCCTCGGCGGTCCGATCGCCTCAGCCCTGACCACGGTTGCGGGAGTACGTGCGCCGTTCGTCCTGGGAGCGACCGCCGCGGCGGTGGCCGTCGCCATCTCCTGGCGACACGCCGCCAGCTCCGCTGACCGCGCCAGCCGGCACGTGACGGCCGTCGACGCCGGATAGTGCCGCGCCCTCCCCAAAGGCGCGTTGACGGGCCGGCTACCGAGCGGCGCCCGGTGGGGCGGTCGGAAAGCCAGGTCCGCATGCCGGCCGGCCATCCCGCGTGAACGATCAGGGGCCATGCTGGAGGGGTGCACAATCTGGTCCGGCCGTTCGTCGGCCGGCGGGAGGAGATGGCGCTGCTGCGCGCCGCCGCGTCGGCGGCGGCGCGCGGCCAGGGTGGTGGCGTCGTCCTGGTGACCGGCCCGGCGGGGATCGGGAAGACCCGCCTGGTCGAGGAGGCGCTGCGCGCCGAACCGGCCCCGGCCGGCACGGACAATGGCCGCGTCCCCGTCGGACGGGGCTACTGCCTGGCCGAGCGGGCGGCACCTCCGCTGTGGCCGTGGCGGCAGGCGCTTCGGGCACTCGCCCGCGCCGCCTTGCCGGCCGCCGGGCTTGGCGAGATCGGCGCGCTGCTCGACGAGGCGGCGCGGACGTGCGCCGCTTCCTCGGTGGAAGCGGCACACGCGGCCGGCGCGGCGGACGCGCGGTTCGCGACACTGGCCGAGGTGGCGGACAAGATGCTGGCCACGGCGACGGCCGCGCCGGCGGTGGTCGTGCTCGAGGACCTACAGTGGGCGGACGCGCACACGGTCGAGCTGGTACGCCAGGTGGCGGGCGGGATCCGCGACAGCCGGCTGCTGCTGGTGGCGACGCTGCGCACGCAGGAAGCCCCGGGGGCGGCCTTCGCCGTACCCGACGAGACCATGGGTGTCCTTGCCCGCCTGGACACCGTCCAGTTGCTGGGGCTCCCCCCGCTCGGCGCCGCCGCCGCCCAGGAGTACCTGGCCGTGTCCGCGGGCGCGGACGACGCGACGTTCGCGCAGATGACCCTCGAACTGGCCAGGGCCCGCTACGACGCCGGCCAGGTGAGCGAGGCGTTGCGGCTGTGCGACGAGGTCGCCGCCGCCGCCGCGCGGACGGCCCGGCCGGACCTGGTCGCGGCCGCCGCGTTGCTGCCGCGCTGGGTCACCTATCCCGAGGCCATCGAGGTGATCACCCGGCTGTGCCGGATGGCGCTGGCCAGCGACCAGCCTCCGCTGGTCCGCTCCCAGCTGCTGTCACAGCTGGCGACCGTCGTCGGCAACACCGGGGCCGTGGCGGAGGCGCGCGAGCACAGCGATGAGGCGCTGGCGCTGGCCGAACAGGCCGGCGACGGCCAGACGCTGCTGGACGCCGCGCGCGCCCGGGAGATGACGCTCGTCGGCCCGGATGACTCCGAGGAACGGCTGCGGCTGGCCGACGTCGTCGCACTGCAGGCCGACCGGCTCAACCAGCCGCTGGCGGCGGTCCTCGGGCAGCAGTGGCGGATCCGCGCGGCCTACCAGCTGGGCCGCCTCGACGCCGTCGACGACGCGATGACCGCCGCCGCCGCGCTCGCCGACCGCTGCCAGCTGCCGCTGGTGCGCTGGCACCAGCGGCGCGCCGTGGCGGCCCGCGCGGAGCTGGAGGGCCGGTTCGCCGCCGCCCGGGAAGCGGACCTCGCGGCTCACCAGCTCGCCAGGCGTTCGGGCGACCTGCAGGGCGTCGGGCTCAGCTATGCCTTCCGTCAGCACCTGGCCATGCTGCGCTGGGACGCGGCCGAGCTGCCGGACGACTACTGGACGGTCCTGGACGCCACCCCGCGCAACCCGCTGCTCGACACGTTCCGCGCGAACAACCACCTGCTCCTCGGCCAGCTCGACGAGGCACGCGGCGGCTACGAACGGCTGCGTCGCATGCTCGACCGGCCGGTCGTCGACGCCCGGTGGGGCGGGGTCCTGACGCAGTTCATCTACCTGGTCGAGGCGTTCGGCGACGCCGAAGCCGGCGCGGCGCTGGCCGAGCACCTGCGGCCATGGGCCGCCTACCCCGGTGCCCTCGGCATCGCCACCGTCTTCTTCGTCGGGTGCGGCCAGGGCCACTACGGCCGGGCGCTGGCGTGCGCGGGAGAGCTCGCCGCCGCCGAGACGGCGCTGCACGCCGCGATCGAGGCCGACCTGGCGCTCGGCGCCCGCCCCCACATCGTCCTGAACCGCCTCGCCCTCGTCGGTGTGCTGCGCCGCCGCGCGGACGGCGCCCACGCGACGGGCGCCGGACGCGTCGAGGGCGCGGCGGACGTCGCGGGCAGTGCCGCCAAAGCCAGGACGCTCGCGGCCGAGGCCAGGGCGCTCGCGGCCGAGGCGGCCGCCGAGGCTCGCCGCCTGGACATGCCCGGCCCGCTCGCCCGCGCGGACCGACTGCTCGCCGAGCTCGACGCCGCCCGCCGCGCGGGCGACCCGCTGACCACCCGCGAGCGTGAGGTGGCCACGCTCGTCGCGGCGGCGCTGTCCAACCGCGAGATCGCGTCCCGGCTGGTGCTCTCCGAGCGCACCGTCGAAAGCCACGTCCGCTCGATCCTCGGCAAGCTCGGTTACGCCAACCGCGCCGAGCTCATCGCCCGCTGGCGGCCCGCCTGACCCGGCCGGCCGGACGGCCGTGCGTCAGCCGAGCCAGGCTCGGGCGTTCTGGAAGAGGCGCAGCCACGGGCCGTGCTCGCCGTCGCCGCCGGCCGCGCCGGCACCGACGGGCAGCCAGGAACGCTGCTGGGTGAGGAACGCGCGCTCCGGGTGCGGCATCATCAGCGTCACCCGGCCGTCGTCGGAGGTGAGGGCGGCGACGGCGCCCGCGGTGCCGTTCGGGTTGGCCGGGTAGTCCTGCGTCGGCTTGCCGTGGTTGTCGACGTAGCGGGCGACGACCGCGCCGGGGCCGGACGGGCCGAACTCCATCCGGCCCTCCGCGTGCGCGACGGGCACGGCGAGCACCGAGCCCGCCATGCCGGCGAGCAGCACCGACGGCGAGTCCTCGATGAGCACGCTCGACACCCGGGCCTCGAACCGCTCGGACGCGTTCGGCAGCAGCGCCGGCCAGCCCGTCGCCCCGGGGATGAGGGAACCGAGGGAGGCGACCATCTGGCAGCCGTTGCAGATGCCGAGCGTCAGCGTGTCCGGCCGGTGGAAGAACGCGCGGAAGGCGGCGGCGAGCTCGGCGTGCGCGAGGATCGACTTCGCCCAGCCGGCGCCCGCGCCGAGCACGTCTCCGTAGGAGAAGCCGCCGCAGGCGGCGAGCACCGAGAAGCCGTCCAGTGTCACCCGCCCGGCCAGCAGGTCGGTCATGTGGACGTCGAACGCGTCGAAGCCGGCGGCGTCGAACGCCGCCGCCATCTCCACCTGGCCGTTGACACCCTCGTCGCGCACCACGGCGACCCGCGGCCTGGACGGGTGTGCCTGGCGGGCGAGGGTGAAGGTGAACCGCTCCGAGATGCCGGGGTCGTCGTCGTCCAGGATCGCGTCGAACTCCTGGTCGGCCGCGTCCGGGTTGTCACGCAGGCGCTGGATCAGGTAGCTGGTCGTCGCCCAGGTGCGCTCCAGCTCGGCGCGGCCGCGGTCGAGGACGACGGCGCCGCCGTCGCGCAGGACGACGCGCTGACGCCGGGTCACCCCGCCGATCACATGCACGTTCCCGGCTCCGACCGCCGCGGCCAGGCCCGCCACCACGCGCCCGACCGCCGCGTCGGCGACCTGCAGGACGGCGCCCAGCTCCTCGCTGAACAGCTTGCCGAGCAGGGTCCCAGGCAGCGCCGCCAGGTCGACGTCGACGCCCGCCCTGCCCGCGAGCGCCATCTCGGTGAGGGTCGTGAGCAGGCCGCCGTCGGACCGGTCGTGGTAGGCGAGGATGGCCGGGTCGTGGACCAGCGGCCGGGTGGCGGCGAAGAAGGCCCGCAGCCGGGCCGCGTCCGCGTCCGGGACGACGGCGGCGTCGCCGGCCCGGCCGTAGGCCAGGGCGAGCGCCGAGCCGCCGAGCCGGGCCTGGCCGGCCGACAGGTCGACGAACACCAGCGAACTGGCCTCGTCCCGCGCGAGCGCCGGGGTGAGCACCCGGGAGACGTCGGCGACCGGCGCCGCGGCGGTGACGATCAGCGACACCGGCGAGGTGACCGCCGCCTCGCCGCCGCCGTCCGACCAGACGGTGCGCATGCTCGTCGAGTCCTTGCCGACCGGGATCGGCACGCCGAGCGCCGGGCAGAACTCCTCCCCCAGCGCGTGGACCGCGTCGAACAGCGCGGCCTGCTGGTCGTCGACCTGGACGGCCGCCATCCAGTTGGCCGACAGCGCCACGTCCGAGAGGTCGGCGACGGCGGCGCCGGCGAGGTTGGTGACCGCCTCGCCGACCGCCATCCGCGCGGCCGCCGGCGCGCTGACGGTCGCCAGCGGGGTGCGCTCGCCCATCGCGAGCGCCTCGCCGACACGGCTGCCGTATGCCGAGGCGGTGACGGCGACGTCGCTGACCGGGACCTGCCACGGGCCGACCAGCTGGTCGCGCACGGTGTGGCCGCCGACGGTCCGGTCGCCGATCGTGATGAGGAACTTCTTGCTGCCAACGGCCGGGACCCGCAGGACACGGTCGACGGCCTCGGCGACGTCGATGCCGGTCTCGTCGAACGGCGCCGCGGCGACGGGGCGGCTGTGCGCCTCGCGGGTCTGCCGGGACGCCTCGCCGAACAGCAGCGACATCGGGACGTCGACGGGCGCGCAGTCGAACTGCTGGTCGCCCACGATGAGCCGTGGCTCGTCGGTCACCGTGCCGACGACGGCGAACGGGCAGCGCTCGCGCTCGCAGAGCTCACGGAACGTGTCCAGGTCGGCCGCGGCGATCCCGAGGACGTAGCGTTCCTGCGCCTCGTTGCACCAGATCTCCAGGCTCGACATGCCGGCGTCGGCGTTCGGCAGGTCGCGCAGCTCGAAGACGGCACCCCGGCCCGCGTCGTGGACCAGCTCGGGCAGCGCGTTCGACCAGCCGCCGGCGCCGACGTCGTGGATGGAGACGATCGGGTTGGCGTCGCCGCGAGCCCAGCAGGCGTTGATGACCTCCTGGGCGCGCCGCTGCATCTCGGCGTTGCCGCGCTGCACGGAGGCGAAGTCGAGATCCTCGTCGCCGGCGCCGGTCTGCATGCTGGAGGCGGCGCCGCCGCCGAGGCCGATGAGCATCGCCGGGCCACCGAGGACGACGACTAGGTCGCCCGGCGCGAGTCGGTCCTTGCGGACCAACGCGTCGCGGACGTTGCCGATGCCACCCGCGATCATGATCGGTTTGTGGTAGCCCCAGCGGCCACCCGGGCCACCGTCCGTCTCGTACGCGCGGAAGTAGCCGACGAGGTTCGGCCGGCCGAACTCGTTGTTGTAGCCGGCCGCGCCGAGCGGCGCCTCGATCATGATCTCCAGGGGGGAGGAGATGCGGCCGGGGCGCCGCTCCGGGCCCTCCCAGGGCAGCTCCTCGCCGGGGATGCGCAGGTTCGAGACGGTGTAGCCGGCCAGGCCCATCTTGGGGGTGGCGCCGCGACCGGTGGCGCCCTCGTCGCGGATCTCGCCGCCGACGCCGGTCGCCGAGCCGGGGCCGGGGGCGATCGCGGTGGGGTGGTTATGCGTCTCGACCTTCACGAGAATGTGCGCGGATTCCTCGTGCCGCCGGTACTCGTGCGTCTCGGGGTCGGGGAAGAACCAGGGGGCGACGGCGCCGCGCAGCACGGCGGAGTTGTCGGAGTAAGCCGACAGCACGTTCTCGCCGGACTTCTCATGCGTGTTCTTGATCATCGAGAAGAGGCTCTTCGGGCGCGGCTCGCCGTCGATCACCCAGCTCGCGTTGAAGACCTTGTGCCGGCAGTGCTCACTGTTGACCTGCGCGAACATCATCAGCTCGACGTCGGTCGGGTTGCGCCCGAGCCGGCGGTACTGCTCGGCGAGGTAGGCCATGTCTCCCGGGGCAAGCGCGAGGCCGAACGCCCGGTTCGCCTCCTCGAGCGCGGCGAGGCCCGCGCCGAGCAGGTCGACCTCGGTCTGCGGCCGGGGCCGCCCCGCGGCGAACAGCGCGCCGGCGGCCTCGAGGGAGCCCGCCACGATCTCGGTCATCCGGTCGTGCAGCAGCGGCGCGACGGCCTTCTCGTCGAGCGAGCCGGGACCGTACAGGTAGTAGACGGTGCCCCGCTCGACCCGGCGGACCGCCGCGAGCCCCGCGGCGGCGGCGATGTCCGACGCCTTCGACGACCATGGCGAGATCGTCCCGAGGCGAGGCAGCACGACCAGGGCCCGGGCCGCCCCGGCACGCTCACCCGTGAACGGCTCGCCGTAGGTGAGCAGACCCCGCAGCCGCGTCTCGTCCTCGGCCGTGAGCCCGTCCGCGCCAGCGACCCCGTCAGCGCCGCCAGCCGCTTCGACACCGTCGGCCGAGCCGGCAAGGTCCACGAAGTGGACGTACTCCGCGGCCACGTCCGTGACGGCCGGCTCGACCGCGCGCAGCCGGGCCAGCAGCCGCCGCCGGCCCGGGCCGGTGAGCGCCGCGATGTCTGCGTAGGTCTTCATATCCGCCGTTCGTCGAGGGTCGCCGGCCTGTGTGCCCAGCCTGTGCCGGCCAGACCTTGCTTGCCCGAACTGTGCCTGCCCAGGCTGTGCCTGCCCAGGCTGTGCCTGCCCGAACTGCCTGCCCGAACTGTGCCTGCCCGAACTGTGCCGGTCTGCCGCCCGCGGCGTCGCGGAGGACCCCGCGGCCGACCATCCTACCCAGCGACCTCCGAGCCATCTCCTCCTTGATCCACGGCGCTGACGGCGGGTGGGCACCCAGGCTGGCCACGCCCTGCGGGCTGCCCGACGACATATCGCCGCGAACCGCGCCCGGTCGATGAGCATGTAGTCCCCCGAGATGGTTGCGGACCGGTCAGCGGGACCGGCCAGGCCGGCGGCGCGCGCGGCCGGGCCCGGGCTCGAGACGGCATAGGAGCAGACCCGGCACGGTCAAGGCGGCCAGCTCCCCGGGCGAGACGGCGCCGGGGTCGAGGCGGACGGGAGAGGCAACGCTCGACGCCCGCGGCACCGGCGGCACCGGCGGCCAAGCGGCGGCTGGCAGGGCGAGCGGAGTCACGACGATCTCGGGTCCGTCGGCCGCGCCGAGCCGCAACCGGCACTCCGCGCGGATCTCGACCCGGCGCACCCGCTCGCCCGCGTGCCAGGTCCCGTTGCGGCTGACGTCCACGGCGGTCCAGCCCTCGTTCGACGCAACGAGCCTCAGGTGACGGCGCGAGACCTGGCCGCCGGGCACGCGCAGGTCGCACTCCGCGCCGCGGCCGACGACCAGGGTCCGCCCCGGCGGCATGGAGACACTGTCGGCCTCACCGCGCGCGTCCCAGCCGGCGGTGTTCCAGCCGAGGCGGACAGCCACGCCCCCGGCTACGTCGCCCCCGGCCACGTCACCGCGGGCTGCGTCACCGCGGGCTGCGTCACCGCGCGCGGCGGGGGCCGCGCGCCCACCGGGCCCCGGGTGGCCGGCGGCGCCGTTCGTAGGGCCAGACGGCGCCAAACGCCCCCTCATGCGTCCTCCCTCCGCGCTGGCGAGGTCCGGTGGCCTCCGGTAACCGGACCCGGACGGCATGCTCGGACGAGCTGGACCTCGGCCGATCACGATGGTAGGAAGACGAAAGCCCGCCGAGGACGGCACCGACCACGGGGATTCAGGGTCCGGTATTTCCACGGGCACACCGTCGGCCACGGGCATTGCACGCCCCGGAACGCCCCCGTCCACTGGCGAAACATCTCGCGGGGACCCGCCCGCGCGCATACCGTGTATTCCAGGGTGAGGGTTGACGGTGGCTCCGTGGCGGCATTTGTCGTGCCGGCGCCGCCGTGCGGCGTGTCTCGGGCCGCGGCGTTCTAGAAACATCGCGGTCACGACCGGCGGCCGTCGGGTTCGCGCGGCGTGAGAAGGCGGGCGGCGCTCGGTGGACGACTTCGTGGGGCGCGAGGCGGAGCTGGCATTTCTCGCGGGCGAGCTGGCTCGGGCCCGCCCCGGCCGGCTGCGGGTGGTGATGGTGGAGGGCGAGCCCGGGGCCGGCAAGACCGCCCTGGTCCGACGCTTCCTCGACGGCCTGGGCGACGGCGCCGACACAGACCCGCGGGTGCTCCACGCCAGCGGCGACGAAGCCGAGCAGTCGGTGCCGCTGGGAGTGGTGGGGCAGCTCGTCGCGGGGCTCACCGACGAGGCGCCGCCGCCGCTGGACCAGCTGGCACGGGCGGGCACCGACACGGCCGACCCCATGCGGGTCGGCAGCGCGTTGGTGTCGCTGGTCGGCCGATGGGGCGCGGCCGGGCGGCTCACGGTCGTCGTGGTCGATGATGTCCCGTGGGCGGACACCCCGTCGCAGCAGGTGCTGGCGTTCGCGCTGCGGCGGCTGCGCGCGGACCCGGTGCTGTGCCTGTGCACGGTTCCCACCGGCGTGGCGGCAGTGATGTCGGACAGCCTGCGCAGGCTGTCCGCCGAAGCCGGCCGGCGGCTGCGCCTGGCGGGGCTGCCGGTCGAGGCGATCCGGGCGCTCGCCGCGGCGGTGGGGGCCGGCCCGATCTCGGCCAGGCTGGCCGAGCGGGTGCACGACCTCACCGGCGGCAACCCACTGCACGCCCGGACGCTGATCGAGGAACTGCCGGCGGAGGCGCTCGCCGGCCACGGCGACCGGTTGCCCGCGCCGCGCTCCTTCGGCCTGGTGGTGCTGGGACGGCTCGCCGGCTGCCCGCCAGAGACACAGCGCCTGGTCGTCGCCGCGGCGGTGCTGGGCCGTTCCTGCCAGCTCGCCGACGCGGCCCGCCTGGGCGAGGTCGACGACCCGCTGACGGCCCTGGAGCCAGCGGTCGTCGCCGGTCTGCTGACCGAGCTGCCCGACGGCGCGGGCACGCGGGTCACGTTCGGGCACCCGCTGGTCCGTGCGGCGATCTACCACGACCTCGGGCCGGCGCGGCGCGGCGCGATGCACCGCGAGGCCGCGCGGGTCGTCGAGGATCCCCCGGCCCGGCTGCGCCACCGGATCGAGGCGTCGCCGCTGGCCGACGAGGAGCTCGCCGCCGATGTGGCCGCCGAGGCCGCCGGCCAGGCGCGGGCGGGCAGGTGGGCGGCGGCCGCCGAGCTGTGGCTCGCCGCCACGCGGCTGACGGCCGACGGGGCCGGCCGCGACGAGTACCTGACGAACGCGGTCATGGTCGGCGTCTACGGCGGGCAGGTCGAGGCGGTGACCCGCGCGGTCGCCGCCGCGGGCCCGCCCGCGGACCCGGCCCGCCGGCACTTCGTGTCCGGGGCGCTCGCGCTGGTCCACGGCGACTTCCCCAGCGGCACCGCCGCGCTGCGGCGTGCCTGGGCCGAGCTCGAGCAGACCCCGCGGGCGCCGCTGGCCCGGCTCGTCGCCGAGTCCCTGGTGATCGCCATGATCCGGCACGGCAGCTACGACGCGGCCGCCACCTGGGCCGAGCGGGCCGCCGACGCCGACGAGGGCGCGGCGCTGCACCCCCCGTACGTGCTCGGCCATCTGGCCGTCACCGCCAACCTGAGCTGCGGTCGCATCGACCAAGCCCGCGCCCTGGTCGACGCCGCCGCGGCGCGGCTCGGCCCGGGCCAGGCCGACGGCGAGGCCGCCGGCGCGGTCCGCCTGATGCGTGGCAACCTCCTGCTGGCCCTGGACCAGCCGGTCGCGGCTCTGGGCGAGCTGCGGGCGGCCGCGGCCCTGCTGCGCCGCGGCCAGCCCACCCTCGGCATCGGACTGTCCGCGCTGCTCAGCCTGTCGATCTCGGAGTACCAGCTGGGCCACTGGGACGACTCGGTCGCGCACGGCGCGCTCGGCGCGTCCATCGCCCTCGACAGCGAGCAGGGCTGGCTCGCCGGCCCGCTGCTCTGCTGGACCGTGATACCGCTCGCTGGGCGCGGGGCCGCCGAGACGGCCACCTACCTGCGGCAGGCGGAGACCGTCTTCGCGGCGAGCATCGACGCGCCGGCGGAGACGCTGGCGATCACGCGGGCGCGGATCGCGCACGCCGCCGACGACCATGCCGCGATGGTGGCCGCCCTCGCCTGGTTCGACGGCGCGCCCGCCGGCGGCCAGGACCCGATCGAGCCGAGCGCGCTGCCGTGGCGACCGCTGTACGCCGAGGCTCTCGCCCATCTCGGCCGCCCCGACGAGGCCCACCGGGTCCTCGTCCCGTGGGAGAACGCGGCCGCGGCCCGACGGCACCGCTCCGCCCGGCTCGCCGGCCTGCGGGTCCGCGCCGCCGTCTGGCGGGCCCGGGGCGACCGCGCGGCCGCCGCCCGCGCCTACCGGCAGGCCGCCGAGCTGGCCGCCGGCCTGCCGCTGCCCTTCGAACGCGCCCTGCTGGAGTACGACCACGGGACGTTCCTGCTCGCCGAGGGCCGGTCGGCCGAAGCCGTCGCCGCGCTGCGCGCCGCCCGCGAGCGGTTCGCCGGCCTCGGCGCCGTTCCCCACCTGACGCGCTGCGAGGCCCGGCTGGCCGACCGCGACGCGCCCGGCACGCCCGCGCCGGCCCGGTCCACCCTCCCGACCAGCCGCCTCACCGCCCAGGAGCTCAACGTCGCCCGGCTGGCCGCCGAGGGCCTGTCGAACAACGAGATAGCCGACCAGATGGTGCTGTCCGTACGCACCATCGAGTTCCACCTCAGCAACGTCTACGCGAAGCTCGGCCTGCGCCGCGCCCAGCTCGCCACCGCGCTTCTGCAGCGGCCGCCGGCCGGCTGAGCGTCCGGGCGTGTGCTCGGGGCGCGGCCCCGTGGAAAAGCCCGTGCAAATCCCGGTGCCGGCGGCGGGTCCACGGGGCTACCGTCAGACCTTCCCGTCGGCCTCGCGGCACAGGTCGACCTCCGTGCCCTGCCAGAAGGAACCTCACGATGCGGGTCATCGTCACGCTGCACCGCGCCGCCGACGGCCGCCCCCATGGCGACGTCCAGCTCGACGGCGACCAGGACACCCACCCGTTCTCCGGGTGGATGGAGCTCCTCCAGCTCCTCGAGCAGGCAGCCGCGCCGGCACCGCCCCCTGGCACCGCCGGTTGACGGGACGGTCCGCGCCGGTGGTCGCGCCGCGGGCGGCGAACGACGCGGTCGCGGCACGACGTCGACTCACGAGCGACCGGTGGCTGCTTTCCCACCGGCGGCCGGACAGCCGCCGCGAGTTGCTATGTTCCTGGAATTTTGTTTTCGTGTTGCTGGCACGGTCGCGGTCGATTCGAGGTTCGCCGGTCGCGTGCCGTTCTGTGCTACACAGTAGGATCAGGGCGCGTCGGGGTGGACGCCATCTTGACCGGTAGCGAGAGTCGACGGAAACGAGGGTCGGCAGTACCGCGTCCACCGGACGTCGCATTCTCCGTCCGCACGAATACTTTCGCCGGCGCCGGTGGGCGCGGCGCCCGCAGACCACGCCGCGCGAGAGCCGGCGGCCTCGTCGCACGGGGGGCACCATGAGCGAGACCCAGTCCGAAGCCACGACGATCGCGGACGCCGCCGCCGGGGACCTCGACTCCGCTTCCACGGGCCAGGACACCGCTCAGGAGGAGCCTGCCGCCGCCGAGGCGGTGACTCCAGGCGGCGAGTCCGCTCAGACGGACGCGGACGTCGCGGGAGCGGTTTCCGCGAAGGCGGTCGTGGCTGAGGCGGAGCCTGTCCTCGCGGACGGGGCCAGCCCAGTTGTCGATGACGCCGAAGTACCGGCGCCGAGCGAGGACCTGGCCACCGATCTGTCCGGGCTGGAGCCGATCGCCGCGTGGCAGGGCAGTGGCTCCTCCCCACCCTTCGCCGGACGGCGCGGCCCGCGCCGCGGCACGGCATGGTTCGCGTCTGGCCGGTCGAAGCGCCCTGTGCTGCCGGTGCCGGCGATCATCACGCTTGTCGTTCTGGTGACACTGGCCGGCGTCACGGTTCCCCTCGCCCTGCGCACCGCCGACCGGAACGCCTATCTGACATCCAGCGGACCTGACGTCACCGATGGCGGCGCGACCGTGGCAGCTCCGCCGGGCAGGGCCGAGGACGCGGCCGGCGGGTCGGTCACCCTCCCGGGACAGAGTTCTGCACGGTCCGGCCAGAGCCCGCCCAGCACCGGGGCCACCGTCCGGGGAAGCGGCACCTCGCCGTCCGGTGGTGGCACGCGCCAGCCGAACGGCCCGGGTACCCAGCAGCCCGGTGGCAACGGCGGCTCTGACGGCTCGGGCGTGGGCGCCAACCCCCAGAGCAACGCGGGCGCCCCGGCGCCGCAGGTGCCCGGTGCGCCAGGGATGCAGGCCCGCCCGGTGCCGGGCGGCGTCGAGGTGACGATCACCGAGCCGACGGGTGGCGGGATCGCGTCGAGCTACGTCGTCACGGCCGACCCGGGCGGCACCACGTCGCTGTCAGCTCCGGGCACGGTCACCATTCAGGTCGACAGCTGCGCGCAGACGGCTGTCAGCGCACGCGCCACCAATGCCGCCGGCACGTCGGCCGCGGCCAGTCGCACGCTCGTCGGCTGCGTCGCGCCCTCAGTGCCTCGCAACGTCACTCTGACCAAGCTGCCGCCACAGGCGAGCGATCCCACCGGGCACAACCTGGTGTCCTGGACCGCTCCGACGGAGACGGGCGGCACGGGTGTGGCGGTCGACTACATCGTCCGGGTCTACATATCGTCGGAAAACGTCACCTCCGTGAGTAGCTATACGGTGACGGGTACCAGCTATCTGCGGAGCAACGCGTCCGGTCGCGACCCATACATCAAGATCACCGTCGCGGCGCGCAATCCCGCTGGTGAAAGCGCTGAGGTAGTCGTTTACCGCGGCAGCGGCCCCACGGACGTCACCAGCGTGACGCCCCTGACTCCGGGCCCACCCGAAGCCTGAGATACCGAACATCCAATCCGTTGTGATCGCCCAGCACCGACGCCGCTGTCGCGGAGCCCGGCGCCGACCGCGGCTGTCAACGACCCGGCGCGGATCGCCCACCAGCCCGCCATGACGTCGATCAACACCGTGCCCTGGATCGACCTGCGCGCACAGGCGAACGGCAGTAACCTCGCCGTCCCCGGACGGAGGCCACCCGCCGGGCTGCACCTGTCGGCCGCCCGCGGCCGGTCCCGGGGCCACCGGCGGCCGTCGGCCTGGACACAGGCGAACACCCATCTCGAGTTGCTGTTTTCTTGGATTGTTGTTTCCGCGTTGCCAACATGGCCGTGAGCGCCCCGTGGTGCGCCGTTCCTGCGCCGTTCCGTGCTGCACACTGAGATCCGAGCGCGTCGGGGTGCGGACACCATCTTGGCTGGAAACGGGGGCGACGGGGGTCGCGTTTGCCGGACGCCGCATTCTTCGTCCGTAAACATACTTTTCCAGTGCCGGTGGGTGGCGCACGCAGGAGGCGCCACATGGAGCCGGCGGTCTGGTTGCACGGGGGGCAAGATTAACGAGATCCAGTCCGAAGCCGCGACAAGCACGGACGCCGCCGCGGACGTCGCCGCCACGGGCGCGGGCTCCGACCAGGCGGATGCCGCCTCTATGAAGGCGGAAACCGCCGACACAGACGTGGTCCTGTCGGACGCGGTTTTCGAGAAGGCGGCCGCCGCGGAGGCGGAACCCGTCCCCGCGGACAGCGCCGGTCCTGTTATAGATGACGCCGAGACCTCCGCCGAGCCTGGGTTTTCGCTGCGTGGCGGGGATCCGGAGCTGATCGGCAGGTACCGCGTTCTGCGGCTGCTCGGCGAGGGCGGGATGGGGTCGGTGTTCCTGGGCGAGTCGCCCGAGGGGCGCCGGGTCGCGGTGAAGGTGATCCGCTCCGACTACGCGCGGGTGCCCGAGTTCCGGACGCGGTTCGGCCGGGAGACGGCGCACGTGCGGCGGGTGGCCAAGTTCTGCACCGCGGAGGTGGTCGACGCCGACCCGGACGCGAACCTCCCCTACCTGGTCACCGAGTTCATCCCCGGGCCGACTCTGGGGGAGGCCGTCGCCGCGGACGGCCCGCTGGCCGAGAGCGACCTGGAGCGCCTCGGCGTCAGCATGGCCGCGGCGTTGACCGCGATCCACGCGGCCGGCATCGCGCACCGCGACCTGAAGCCGTCGAACGTGCTACTCGGGCCGTCCGGGCCACGGGTCATCGACTTCGGCATCGCCTCGACGCTCGGCGCGACGACGATGGTCAGCCAGGACGTGACCCGGATCGGCACCCCCGCCTACATGGCCCCCGAGCAGATCCGTGGCGGCAAGGTGGGAGCGGCCGCCGACATCTTCGCGTGGGCCGGCGTGATGCTCTACGCCGCCACCGGCCGGCCCCCGTTCGGCGAGGCCGAGCCAATCGCGCTGCTCTACCGGGTCATCCATGACGACCCGGACCTGACCGGCGTGCCGGACGGCATCGTCGAGTTGGTGCGCCAGGCGTTCCGCAAGAACCCCGACGAACGCCCCACCGCGACCGGCCTGCTGCTGCGCCTGCTCGGCGACGCGGAACCCATAGCCGACCAGCGCTCGGCCGTCGCTCGCGCCCTCGACGGCTGGCACGCCGGCGCGGCGGGCGTCGGCGTCGGCGTCGGCGTCGGCCAGAGCATGGGCGGTTCTGGTGACACCGCGATGGCGGTCGGCGCCGGCTCCGCCGCGGCGGCGCCTGGGGGCATACGGCTCACGAAGCCCGCGACGGGGCCGGGGACCGCGCGACGGGCGGTCTCGGCCGACGCGCCGGCCGGCGTGGGCACGGGCGCGACCCTGTCCGACTACCCGACGTTGGTCGCCGGGTCCGCGCCGTCCGGCGCGTCTGGCGCCGCGGCGCCGTACGACGATCCGGCCGGCGACCTGTCCGGGCTGGAGCCAGTCGTCGCGCTGCCCGGAGGCGGGGAGCCGCCATCTCTTACGAGACGGCGTGGGTCACGCGTCCTGCCACGCCGGGGAGCCGCCCAGAGGTCGGCGGACCGGTCGAAGCGCCTCGCGCCGGCGATCGTCGCGCTTGTCGCGATGGTGGCGCTGGCCGGCATCACCGTCCCGCTCGCCCTGCGCGCCTCCGACCGCGACACCTACCTGACGTCCGACGGGCAGGACGTCACCAACGGCGCGACCGTCGACGCGCCGTCGGGCAAGGACAGGAACGCCGGGGGCGACGGGGGCACGACCGGAGGCGGCGACGTCTCGTCGCCGGGCGGTGTGGACGCGATCGGCGCCGCGGGGCGGGGCCCGGTACGCACGGGACAGAGCCGGCCGGCCGGCGGGACCACCTCAGGCCGAGGCGGTGCCCCGTCCTCAGGCGGCAGCGCGGGCCAGTCAGATGGCTCGGACCAGTCAAACGACTCAGGCCAGTCAAATGGCGTCCAGCCGGGCGGAGGCACCGGGAACACGGGCGGCACGAGCACCGCCCCGCAAGGCGATGCACCGACGCTACAACCACCCGGCACGCCGGGTATGCGGGTCGTATCGGTGTCCGGCGGTGTGCAGGTGACGATCACGGCGCCCACCAGTGGCGGCGCGCCGACGACCTACGTCATCACCGCCGACCCGGGTGGCACCAAGTCGCTGCCTTCCCCAGGAACTGTCACCATCCAGGTCGACGGCTGCGCCCGTTCCACGGTCAGCGCCCGCGCCAGCAACGCCGCAGGCACGTCTCCCACCGCGACGGCCGCGGCCCTTGGATGTGTTACTCCCTCCGCCCCAAGTAACGTCACGGTCCGCGCCGACTCATACAAGTCGTACACCGCCAGATGGAGCCCGGCGGCTCGGACCGGCGGCACCGGGGTGGTCGTCGACTATGTTGTCCGGATCTACCTCTCGCACAGCATGTCGAGTTGGGTGAGCGAAATCATCATGACGGGGACGAGTTATACGTTTGAATACAACGCCGGCAACGTCCTTAACAAGGTCACGATCGCGACGCGTAACCCAGCCGGGCAGAGCGCGGAGGTCACCGCCTATAGGGAACCTTCGCCAGACCCCAGCACTACTCCGCCCGACCCGTCGACGTCGGCTCCAGCACCATCGACGTCCAAGACCTGACGACCAGCCCCATAAATGGCTGTCGGCCGGCCTGCTCGCCGAGGACCGCGCGGTCTGGAGCCGTGCATCCCATGGCGCACCGCGGGTACCGACGGCGCTATTTCAGGGAGCCGTCGGTGATCATGGCGTGCAGGCCGCGGCGGTTGAGCTTGCCGGACGGCAGCGTGGGGATCTCGGCGCTGGTCGCGAGGATCCAACGGGTGGGGACCTTGTAGCTGGAGAGCTGCTCGCGGGCGCGGGCCGCGAGCGACTCCACGTCGACATCGACGGCCTCGGACGCCGAGACGACGACGGCACACACCTCCTCGCCGCGGGACGGGTGGTCGACGCCGAGGACGACGCACTGCGCGACGTCGTCGAAGGTCTCGATCACGGCCTGGACCTCCAGCGGCGAGACGTTGGCGCCGGCGGCCTTGATGAGCTCGCTGGTCCGGCCGACGTAGAACAGGCGCGGGTCGCCGTTCTTGCGGTAGACCTTGTCGCCGGTGTGGTACCAGCCGTCCGCGTCGAAGACGTCGGCGCGTTCGCGCTTGTTGTAGCCGGCCATCACACCGATGCCACGGATGAGCAGCTCGCCCATGGTGCCTGTCGGCGCCGGGCCGCCGTCGTCGAGGACGATTCGGGTTTCGGTGAACGCGAAGCTGCCGGCGGTCTCGGTGAGGCTGCGGTGGGTCGGGAAACCGTCCGGAACGTTGTTCATCGCGAGGTCCAGCGGGCCGCTCGTCAGCATGGGGGCGCTGCTCAGGTCCCGGTCTGGGAACGTCGGGTGTTCACGCAGCTGCTGGGTGAAAGCCGGCCAGCCGACGATTCCGTTGGCCCGTTCGCGCTCGGCCAGGTCGAGCGCGGCCCCGGCTTCCAGCCGCGGGAGCACCAGCAGGGTGGCCGGCTCGTGCAGCGCGCCGGTCGCGGCCAGCACGCCGCCTATCCAGAAGAACGGCATCGCGCAGAGGACCTTCGGCGCCCAGTCGATGCCAGTGAGGCCGCGGATGGCGGCGGACCAGGTGGAGGTCTGGCGGACGACCGTGCCGTGGGTATGCAGCACGCCTTTCGGGTCCGCGGTCGAGCCCGAGGTGTGGATCATGATTGCCAGATCCGCCGGGGTGACCTCGGCCTCGACAGCCGAGAGAATCTCGGGGCCGACCAGGGTCGGGCCCTCCTCACCCCAGGAGTCCGCGTCCCAGGCATCTGCCCACGGCCGGTCGGACGCCGAGGTGAGCACGATACGGCGCAGGTAGGGCGCCGAAGGCATTTGAAGGCGCCCGGGCTCCTGCCCGGACAGGCCGGGAAGCGCCGCCTCAAGCCGTTCGGCCACGTCGATCCTGAGCACCTGGGTGGGCGCGACCAGCAGGCCGACGTCGGCCAGGCGCAGCACCTTCCCGATCTCGGCCGGGGTGTACAGCGTGCTGAGCGGCACGGCGACCGCGCCTATGCGGGAGGCGGCGAGCCACCAGGTGACCCACTCGGTGTCGTTGGTGAAGAACAGGCCGACCCGCGAGCCCTTGCCCATCCCGGCGGCGAGCAGCCGGCGCGCGGCGAGCGCGGAACGCCGATCCGCCTCGGCGTAGGTGAGGCGGTCGGTCGGCGTGACGACGTACGGCGTCTCGCCGAACTCGCGCACCGCGCGCCCGAGCAGCTCGGGAATGGTCGGCCGCGGCGGCGGCCCCGATGACACCATGCGACCACTCTCCCCATGTCTGGAGCAGTGCTCCGGGCGCGAGGCCCCGCCGTCGCCGCGCGGCCTTCGGCCCCGGCCCGCTTTCGTCGCGCCCGGTCGATCCGAGGCTCGACACCGTCCAGCAGCGAACCACAGGGAACGGCTCCGGTGCACGGTCTCGTGCCGCCTGGGGCCGGCCGCCGAGGTCGGGCCGCGCGCGTCGACGGAGCGTGCCACGATCGCCAGGAAGCCGGAAAACGTCGTCTGGTTCGTCAGGGGGAGTGTCAGGTGGCCGGGCGGGTGGGATTCTTCGACGTGGAGACCGGCGGCGAGATGGTGCTGGTGCTGCGGCGCTACGGGAACGAGTTCCAGGTCATCCGCCAGTTCGGCTACTGGGACCCGAGGTACGACGAACCCTTCGTCGTACCCGCCGACCCGGAGACGTTCCTGACCGATCTGGCCTCGATTCCCTCGGTGTTCGCCTGGCTCGTGCCCGGCCTGGGCTCCCACCTGCCCGCCGTCCTGCTGCACGACGGCCTGGTGATCGCCGATGGCGAGCTCCCCACCCACCTCGGCCCGCCGGTCACCCGCGAGGAGGCGGACCGGATCCTGCGGGGCGCCATGAAGGAGCTCGGCACGCCGGTCATCCGGCGCTGGCTGATCTGGACGGGCGCGGAGCTGGGGACGGTGTGGGTCACCCGGCGGCACCGCTGGTGGTGGCGGGTCCTTGCCGCGCTCACGGTCACCGCCGTGGTCGCGCTCGGCAGCCTCGCGACGCTCGACCTGTTCGACGTCTGGAACGTGTTGCCCTGGATGGGAAACCGTCCGTGGTGGGAGGAGCTGCTGTTCGGCGCGGTGGCCGCGGTCGCGGTGCCGGTGGTGCTGTCGGCCTTCTGGGCGCGTTACTGGCGGGCCGCGGCCATCACCGGCATCGCGATGGCGGTGCTGCTGCATGTGACCCTGGCGGTGATCCTGCTCTCGGGCGTCTACTGGGTTCTGGAGAAGCTCGTCTCCTGGCCCGAGGGCCTCGGCCCCAGCGTCGCCAAGAACCTCGCCAACGTGCCCGATGGAGCGCACGACGCCGGTGAGCCGCCGAACACGACCGACGTCGCTCTCACCTTCTCGGCCCGGCCGGAACGGCCGGCGGAGTCCTCGGAGTCGTCGCCTTCCTGATGACCCAACGACGGGGATCAGCCACTCGGCCGGCGAGGCCGGCGAGGAGGGCGAGGCCGGCGAGGAGAGCGAGGACGGCGAACACCAGATGGCCCGCGGCGCCGGCGGAGGCGATGCCACGGGCCTTCTGGCGGTTCGGCAGAGGTGCTACTGGTCGGTGAGCTTCCCGGCGATCTGGTCGATCAGGCCCTGCTCGGTGGTGGGCGGAGGGACGTCCTGGACGTTGGTGACCTGCAGCTCCACGGCCACCTGGCCGGCGTAGAAATACACCGTGTCCAGGACGTAGCCGTAGGTGCCGTTCGCGTCGGTGACGCCCATCGAGGTCCGGACGAACGCCGTGGCGCCACGCGGCGGGGCGGGCGTCTCGACCGCGACGATCTCGTAGGTGAAGCCATTGGCGTCCTCACCCGCGAGCGCCTCCTCGAGCGCGGCGCGGTAGCAGTCACCGAACCGCGGGCTGCTCACGATCCGCGCGTTCTGGCGGATCTGCTCGGCGGGAAGGATCTTCGCCCGGCTGGAGGCCTGGAACTCTGATTCCTCGGTGCTGACGAAGGTGTCGCCGTTGGTCTCGTCGGACGGCGCCGGCGGGTTGAAGTCGTTCACGCCCACGCACGCGGCGATCTCGGCCCGCATCGCGCTGTTGCCCGGGTCCTCGTCCTCGACGCCGCCCGAGCTCTCGAAGCCCTCGGTCTCCGGGCCCGCGGTGAGCACGTAGTCGCCCGCGCGCAGCTGGCGGGCCGGCACGGCGGTGGGCGACGCCGACGGGCTCGCCGGCGCGGTCACCGCCGGGGATGCCGCGGCCGGGTCGGCCACCACCGCGCCGTCCTGACACGCCGTGCCGACGACGGCCAGAGCCGCCGCGACCAGCCCTCCGCATACCGCCCGGCGCACCCGCCGGCCATCTCCGATGCTGTGCACCGCGACCTCCGAAAGTCGGTCCAGCCGCCACCCGCGGCCGGTGATAACCCCTGTTATCGATGGCCACACAATGCCTGAAGAATCGGCGCCAGAGCCAATATAAGGAATGTCATCCGCCAGACACAGGAAAGCGCGTTGAACGGCGTCGGCAGAATTCCTCCGGCCAGCCTGTCGCCGGGTTTCAGGGTGCCACCCTTGACACCGCTGTAGAAGCCGGTGAGGCCGCGGCGCCCGGCCCCGCCGCGGCCGGCGGCGACGTCCGCGCAGGTCGCGGGCCCGGCGAGCTGTCGGGCGGGCGACGAGGCCGCGGCGAGTCGGGCCTCAGAGGGGATGCGCGGCCATGCCGGCACGGCCGACGGGCGGCCGATAGATCGAGTACGACGGGCCGTGTAGGTTCTCCGTCCCGGCCGTGCGGAATCGCCGCGTCCGGACGGAATTCAGTCCAGCCCATGGCGTGCCGCATTTCCCGGCCGATTAGCCAGGGGCGCGGCGGGCGTCGCGTTAGAGAGCGGCGTGCTGCGGCTGGGTCTCCACCACGATCACGGTGGGGGTGCTGGTCTCGAGCGCGACGGTAAGCTCTTTCTCCAGTTCCCCGGTGGTCTCGACGTCGACGCCCCGGCAGCCGAAACCGCGCGCGAGCGAAGCGATATCCAGCCCCGGCAGGTCAAGACCCGGAACGCCGGGCGTGTCCTCCAGCTCGGCGAAGGACTTGAGAACCGAGTACTCCCGGTTGCGCAGGACGACGTACGCGATGGGCAGCGCGTGCTGCGCGGCGGTCCAGACCGCCTGCACGGAGTACTGGAAGGAACCATCCCCGATCATGCCGATGACCGGCCGGCGCACGCCGCGGGCCCGGTCGCCGAGCGCCACGCCGACCGCGGCCGGAACCGCCCATCCGATACCGCCGCTGGCCGTCGCGAAGAACGAGTCGGGCTCGACGGTCGGCAGCCATTCGACCTGCTGGGCCATCGTCGAGGTCGACTCGTAGACGAGAACGGCGTGCGCCGGGCGTGCCTCACCGACGGCGGCGTGGACCTCCGCCGCCGTAAGTGGCCTGCTGGGAGTCGTGGGCAGCGTCCTCGGGCGGGGCATCGGCGCGGGGGGCGTGCGCTGGGCGTCCTGCGCCACCAGCTCGGTGAGGAGCTCGATGACGGTCCGGGGGTCGCCGAGAATGCTGTCGCCGACGCGCGCCGACGCCGCCACCGCCGGGTCCGCGGTGACATGCAGCAGTGAGGTACCGGGAGGCAGAATGTCGCCGGGCACGTAGGGGTAGTAGCGGAACACCTCCGCTCCGATGACGACCACGAGGTCATGCCCGGCCAGCCGGTCGCTGACCGCTTTCGGGGAAAGACCCAGCGGGCCCTGGTACAGCGGATGGTCTTCCGGGAACGAGACCCGGTCCGGCAGCGGCGCGCCGTACACCGATGCCCGTAGCTTCTCCGCTAGCGTGACGGCGGCATGCCAGCCGCCCGCCCGGTCGACGTCGGGACCGAACACCAGCGCGGGACGCCGGCTCGCGGCCACGCGCTGGGCGAAGCCGCGCAGCCGCTCGATGTCCGGCGCGACGACGGTGCTCACGCCGCGCACGACGGCCGGACCGGCAACGGGAACATTCCAGTCGTCGAGCGGTATGGACAGGTGGACCGGGCCAGCCGGCGGCTGCAGCGCCATCGCGTAGGCACGCATGAACGCCTCGGGAACGTCCTCGGCGCGGGCGGGCTCATAGGACCACTTCACCCACGGCTTCGGCATGGTCGTCGCCTCGCGGTTGGCGAGGTAGGGCTCGCCGATCACCAGCTCGCGGTGTTGCTGACCCGAGGTGACGACCAGCGGGGTGTGGCCGTGGTAGGCCGTGACCAGGTTGCCGAGGGCGTTTCCGAGGCCCGCGGAGGAGTGCAGGTTCACCAGCGCCGGCCGCCGGGTGGCCTGCGCGAAGGCGTCGGCCATGGCGATGACGGACGCCTCCTGCAGGCCGAGGACATAGGTGAAGTCAGGCGGAAAATTCTGGAGGAACGGCTCCTCCGTCGACCCCGGATTGCCGAAGACGGTGGTCATCCCCAGCGACCTCAGCAGGTCGTACGTCACGGAGCGAACAGTTGATCCGTGGCTCATCGACTATCAGCCCGCCTCGGCTCGATGGACGCTCGATGGACGTCAGTGCGGTCGGTCGCCAGTACGGTCGGTCGCTGCGCGACGGGCCACGGCGGGCCGGCGCACCGGATGCTGCCACGCCGTTCTCCCCGTCGCCACGCGAGCCAGGATCCAAGGTGACCGGAAACAGGATGGCGGGGTCGGCTCCGCGGCGCGGACGATTCGTGCGCGGGCCGGTCGCCACGGGGCGGTATCTCCCCCGCCGCCGGGGTAACAACTCCGGAAAAACAGTGGCGGCTCCCCGAGCCTACCCGCGAGTGGCGGCACGCCAGGACAACACAGATCGGGTTGGAGAGAATATGACGGCAAAACCTCCGGTGCCTCCCTTCAATGCGGACGGCGCTCGCGAGAAGGTACGCCTCGCGGAGGATGCCTGGAACACTCGGGACCCGGCCAAGGTCGCGCTCGCGTACACCGTCGACAGCCGGTGGCGCAACCGGGCGGAGTTCATCCGTGGGCGCGAGGAGATCGTCGCGTTCCTCACTCGGAAGTGGTCCCGCGAACTCGACTATCGGCTCATCAAGGAGCTGTGGGCATTCGGGGGGAACCGCATCGCCGTCCGCTTCGCCTACGAGTTCCACGACGATTCGGGGAACTGGTCCCGGTCCTACGGGAACGAGAACTGGGAGTTCGACGACGACGGGCTGATGCGCGTTCGCCACGCCTCCATCAACGACCTCCTGATCGGGGAGGAGGACCGGAGGTACCACTGGCCGCTGGGTCGCCGCCCGGACGGCCATCCGGGACTGAGCGATCTGGGCTTCTAGCGCTGGTCCCAGCGTCGTCCGGGCTCGTCGCGGTCAGGATGCCGGCTGGAGACGCGCCGCTTCGCGGGTGCCGGATGGATGGTTGGCCGACCGCCGCCCGGGCAGACCTGACCGGGGGCATGGTGGTGACGCGATGGTGACGTGATGATGACGACGTTTGGGCCGCGCGCGAAGGTGATCGCACCGGACAGGAAGGTCACAGACCTGCTCGACGTGCTACGCCTGCACATGGACATGGATGTCGCGGTCCTCGGCATGTGGGACGACGACCTGCTGGTCGTCCAGGTCATCGCCGGCGACGGAAAGAGATTCAGCCTGGCGCCCGGCACCACCATCCGGCACTGCAGGGATCTCAACCTCGGGGTCGAGAACGGTTCTTTCCCGCCCATGTCCCCCGATGTCTCCCAGGACCCGCGGACGAGGAACGCGACCATTCTGGCCTGTCTCAAGGTCAGCGCCTACGCGATGACAGCTCTCACCGACCCGGCTGGCGAGTCCTACGGGATGCTGCTCTGCATGGCCCGTCGGCCTCGACCGGCGCAGCAGGAACGCCACAGCCAGTTCCTGCGCCTGACGGCCGCGTTCCTCGGCGACTCCCTGCTCGACCTCCGGCACATGTGGGAGGCACGCAGCCAGGTGTGGTCGACGATCAGCGATCTCATCGACGCCGGCGGCCCGAGAATCGTGTACCAGCCCATCGTCCGGCTCGACACGGGCGGCGTCACCGCGGTCGAGGCACTGGCGCGTTTCCCCAACCGGTGCTGCGGTCGGCCTCACAACACGGAGGACTGGTTCCTCGATGCCCATCTGGTCGGGCTGTCCGTGGAACTGGAAATGGTCGCGATCAGGCGTGCCGTCGCCGTGCTCCCCCAGCTCACCGATGACATGAAGCTCGCGGTCAACGCCTCGCCCAGTACGATCGCGGCGGGCCTGGTCGACTTCGTCCACGACCTGCCCGGCCACGACCGCCTGACCATCGAGATCACCGAACACGAGAACTCTCTCGCCAGGCCGGACGCCATGCGGGCCATCCGCCACCTCCACGAACTCGGCATCCATATCGCGATCGACGACACCGGCACCGGATACTCCGGCCTGGAACAGCTCGTCAAGCTCCGCCCGGACATCATCAAGCTCGACCACATCCTCACCCGCGGCATCAACCGCGACCCCGCTCGTCGCGCTCTCGCCGCCGGCCTGGTCCAGCTGGCCCGCGAGATCGACGGAACGGTTGTCGCCGAGGGGGTCGAGACTTCCGCTGAACGCGACGCCATAGTGAGCGCCGGCATTTCATACGGCCAGGGATACCTGCTCGGGAAACCAGCGCCCACCCTGCCGTGAGTGCCTCCCGGCGGAGGTCGAGCCCGGCGTCCGACCTCCCCGCGCGTCCCGGTCCACGCCCTGGCGAGACCGGGCCCGGCGATCGCGTTCAGTCGCGGCCGACTGCCTGTGGCGCGGCCAGTGGCGGGTCCGCGCGGGAGACGGCCGGGGCGGCGGTGGTTCGTCGTAGCCAGACACTCAGCATGCCGCAGATCACGGCGAGCCCGAACAGCAGAACGGGTACCGCCCGGACACCGGACTTGTCGATCGTCGCGCCGAGGAGCGGGGGAAAGGCCACGCCACCGATCATGGAGGCGGCGATGACGAACGCACTGGCCGAGGCGACCGTCGGGGCCGCCCTGCTGAGCCAGGGCAGGGCGGTGGGGAAGATCGGCGCGATGAAGAGGCCGACTCCCAGGTAGGCGTAGGGAGCGAGGGCGGCCACGGGCGCCATGATCAGGCAGGCCGCCATGCCGAGGCAGCTCACGGTCACGATCAGGGGCGCCGGGAATCGCAGGCTGAGAGGCACGGCCAGGAAACGGCCCACGGTCATCGCGAGCCAGTACCCCGAGGTGGCGACCGCGGCGGCGGAGGCGCCGTAGCCGACCGCCGCCAGCTGGGTGGGTTCCCAGCCACCCACTCCCGTCTCGATCGCCACGTGCAGCACGTAGATGACGATGAACGCGGCGACGACGGGTACCAGCCTGGACGGCGCGGCCGCGGATCCGGAGGTGACGACCGCCTCGCTGTCCCCGGACCGCACACCGCCCAGGCTGGGCAGGAGGAAGAGGCAGAGGACCGCCAGGGCGACGAAGAGCCACGGGTAATTCCGGGCACCCAACCAGCCGACCAGCGCCGGCCCCGCGACCGCGCCGATGCCGAAGTGGGCGTTGAGCAGGTTGAGCATCGCGGTGCTTCGTCGTCCGAACCCGGTGGCGAACAGCTGGTTCAACCCGTAGTCGATCCCCCCGAAGCCGAGGCCGACAACCGTGGCCGCCGTCAGTGCGACCGGCCAGGTGGGCGCGGCCGCGAATGCCAGCGATCCGGCGGCCATGAGGCCATAGGAGACGCCGAGCAGTAGCCGGGTGCCGATCCGGCGGCGCAGGCGGAAGAAGAGCAGGACGCCGAGCAGCGCGCCGACGAAGTGGGCGGACAGGCCAAGGCCGGCCGCTCCCGACGCCACGCCGTACTTCGCGCGGATCTCGGGGATCACGGGGCCGTAGAGGGCCTGGAGCGCCCCGATCACCACGAAGCCGACGCAGGAGGCGACCACCGCCACCGCGCTGACCAGGCTGGGCGGCTCCGTTGCC
Organism: Pseudofrankia coriaricola; assembly: GCF_032027725.1. Classification (NCBI taxonomy): domain Bacteria; kingdom Bacillati; phylum Actinomycetota; class Actinomycetes; order Frankiales; family Frankiaceae; genus Pseudofrankia; species Pseudofrankia coriaricola. Next base: position 50,002 of record NZ_JASNFO010000043.1, read on the forward strand.
CCGCGGGAGGACAGGACGGTCACGAACGTCCCCCGACGCCGATCAGGCGCCACGGGCCGTCCTGGACGACGCCACCACCGGGACCGAGATCGGGACCGGAACCGGACATGGACAAGTGACATCGCACAAACACATCGTGCATACGAACATCTAAGATGTTCACATGTCAACAGATCGCTCGTCGAGCGACCCGGACCGCGCAGGGTCGGGTACGACTGATCCCGCGTGCGGCCAGGGGCGAGCCCCGTCCGTGCAGAATCGAGCCGTGAACGCTGCCGAGCGGCATCGGCTGGTCCTGACGGTGCTGGGCGAGCGCAACCGCGCCTCGGTCGCGGAGCTGGCCATGGTCACCGGGACGTCCGAGATGACGGTGCGACGCGACCTGGAGCAGCTCGAGTCCCAGGGCGCGCTGCGCCGAGTGCACGGCGGCGCGGTCAGCGCACTGCTCAGCGGGGTCGAGCCGCCCTATGCCGTGCGCGCCCTCGCCGGCGCCGAGACCAAGGCCAGGCTCGGCGTGGCCGTCGTGGAACTGCTCAGGGACGGAGAGACGGTCGCGCTGGACACCGGAACGACCGCCGTCGCCGTCGCCGCGGCCATGGCCGACCGGCAGCTGACCGTCACGCCCCTCTCGCTGCACGCCGCCACGCGCCTCGGCGCGTATGACGGCATCCAGTTGCTCATGCCCGGCGGCCAGGTCCGCAGGGGCGAGCTGTCCTTCCACGGCGCGCTAACCGTGCGCACCTTCGAGGAACTGCGCTACGACACCTTCATCCTGTCCTGCTGCGGAGTCGACGCCACCACCGGCGCCACCGCGTACGACCTCGACGACGTCCAGGTGAAACGCGCCGCCGTCCGCGCCGCCCGGCGCACTCTCCTCGTCGCCACCGCGGACAAGCTCGGTCACGTCACCTTCGGCCGCATCTGCCCGCCCGACCAGATCAGCCTGCTGATCACCGACGCTCCCCGGACCGCCGCCCCCGTACGAGAGCTCCTCGCCGCCGGCGTCGAGGTCGCCACCATTTCCTGACCCGCATGGCGGCCTGGGTGTCGTCAACCACCAGGAGATGGCGACCCGGCTCCTGCTCGACTGCGTCAAGGAGCTCCTCCGCACCGGGAAGCGCTTCGTCAAGGTGACCGAGGAGGCGTACTGGCGATACAACGACCAGCTCGACGAACGCGAGAAGTTCAAGATCCACAAGGGCCCGCGCGCGAACAGCTACTACCGCAACGACTACGGCCGTTCGGTCACGAACTGCCCGTTCCCCGGCAACGAGATGTGGCACCGCCTGCGCGGGCCCAACTTCGACGACCTGATCGTGAGGTAGCCACCGCCGCGGGTAGGGGTGCCGGACGAGTACGTCACGCTCGACAGTGAGCTACGTCCAGTAACGCACTGTTACGATGGTCTCGGTCCGGCACCCCCCGGAGGGTATGGCGATATGTCGTCCGCGGCCGTGTAGAGCTCGCGCCGAGGAAGGCGGGTCATGGGGAACCTGGGGCGGGCCAAGCGGCCCGCGACGGAGGACAGGCCGGTACTCGGCGACCCGGTCGGCGACGTGGCGGCCCCCAGGCGTGACGCCCCCGTCGCCCGGGCAAGACCACCCACCGCCGACGAGCTGATCTCGTCGCTGTCGCAGGCACTGGTGCGGTCTCGCCGGCTGCTGGCGGCCACCAGCGCCCTGGGCACGGTCCTGACCGTCGACGACGTGGCCGACGTGGCCTTCCGGACCGCCGCCGCGGACGCCGCCGTGACCTTCGCCGGCTTCGTCCTGTTTGGCGAGGACGACTCCCCCGACCGCGTCCTGGCCTGGCCCCGGCTTACCACGCCGGTGTTCACCGACGTCTGGGTGCGCGCCCGCAACCCCGGCCCGGCCGCCACCGGTGAGGTCGTGCGGACCGGGCAGCCACGCTTCGACCCGACGCGGGTGGGCTACCTCAACGACTATCCGGACCGCCGCGCGGTCTTCGCCGCGATCGGTATCGATGCGTCGGCGACCCTGCCGCTCACCGTGTCCGGCCGCATCATCGGGGTCCTGTCCCTGGCCTGGTCCGGGCCGCGTTCCTTCAACGAGGAGGAACGCGCGTACCTGCGCACGCTCGCCGGCGTCTATGCCCAGGCGATCGAACGGGCCAGGTTGCATGAACGGCAGCGGTCCGTCGTGGAGACGCTGCAACGCGCGATTCTCCCGCGGACGTTGCCCGAGCTGCCCGGGATGGAGCTCGTCGCCCGATATCTGCCGGCCGGCCGTGACGTGGAGGTCGGCGGCGACTGGTACGACGCCGTCGTCCGTCCGGACGGCTCCGTCACCCTGGTGGTCGGCGACGTCGGCGGCCACGGGCTGCCCGCCGTCTCGGCCATGGCCGAGCTGCGGCACGCCGCCCGCGCGTACGCGATCGAGGGACGCGCTCCGGCCGCCATCACCACGCGGCTGTCCGCCCACCTGCTCGCCGCGCAGGACGACACCCTCGCCACCGCGATCGTCGCGACGGTCGAGCCGAACACCGGCCGGCTCACCTGGTCGTGTGCCGGTCACCCGCCGCCGCTGCTGCTCACCAGCACCGACGCCCGCTACCTCGACGACGTGCACGGCCCGATGCTCGGCGTCGTGCCCGGGTACGACTACGGTCAGCGAACCATGACCCTGCCGCCCGCGAGCAGCCTCCTGCTCTACAGCGACGGGCTGGTGGAGCGCCGAGGCACCTCCCTCACCGACCGGCTGGCGACCCTCGCCGCGGCCGCGGCGCAGGGGCCGAACGCCGACGCCCCCGGCCTGGACGCGCTCTGCGACCGGCTCCTCGCCGACGTCGCCGGCCCCTCGACCCGCGAGGACGACCTCTGCCTGCTCGCCGTCCGCGGCTCCTGAGCTCGTACCCACTCGCCACCGCCCTCCACCACCTCGGCGCAAGGCCGGACCCGACTGATCGGCGACCGCCGCCCACCTCGACCACCGGCGCGACGACGACCGGCAGTGATGCGGGCCGGCAGTGGTGCCGGCCGCGCCTCCGTGTGCCTTCCTGATGACCAGCCGTCGATCGGCAGGGCTGTGACCCGCGCCGAGGCGTGCCGCGGCCCGGCCGCAACGACGCGGAAACAGCGTGGACACGGCCGGCTGGAAGTTTGCGGAAGGAGTTCGCCGTGCCAACTGCGCCCGTCCTGTCCGACCACGTCGCCCGAAAGGCAGGGCACATGAGCCAGATCCCCGTCGTCAACCTCGGTCCGGCGCTGACCGGCGCCAGCGCCGGTGCCGGAGCCGCCCCGGTCGTGGCCGAGCTGCGCCGCGCCCTCGCCGACGTCGGCTTCCTGCAGGTCGTCGGGCACGGCGTCCCCGCCGCTCTCGTCGACGCCGCGTACGCCACGATGGACCAGGTCGCGGCGCTGCCGGATGACGAGCGGCGCGCCCTGGTCCGGCCACGGGCCAGCCAGCGCGGCCTCTTCGAGCAGATCGACGGCCAGGGCCGCGTCCTCAACCGGGCGCTGCAGTTCATCACCTACGACGACCTGACCGCCGCCGAGGCCGACGGCGCCGTCGGCGGGCACCCCGACTACTTCGTGCCCAACGTCTGGCCCGAGCAGCTGCCCGGCTTCAAGGCCACCTGGCAGCGGTACGCCGAGGCCACGCGGGAGCTCGCGCGCACCCTCATGTCGCTGTTCGCCCAGGCGTTGGAGCTGCCCGCGGACTACTTCGCCGCGCCGTTCGCCAAGGACGTCACGCTGTTCTCCGCGAACTTCTACCCGCCCCAGCCCGCCGACGCCGACCACGAGGACGTCCTGCTCGTGGCGCACGCCGACTCCGGCGGGCTGACGGTGCTGCACCAGCGGGGCGACTACGAGGGCCTGCAGCTCCGCGGCCTCGACGGCGAGTGGATCACGGTGCCGGTGCGTGCCGACGCCTTCGTCATCAACATCGGCCACCTGCTCAGCCGATGGACCAACGGGCGCTACCCGGCCACCGTCCACCGGGTCGTCGCCGGCCCGGCCCCGGCCGACCAGCGGCAGTCGATCGCCACGTTCTTCCTGCCGAACGTCGACACGGTCGTCACCCCGGTGCCCACGATGGTCGGCGCGGAAGGCTCCCGGTTCGAGCCGATCACCGCGTACGACTGGCAGCGCCAGTTCATGGAGAAGTACGTCCTGACCAAGACCTACGCCGAGCCGGCAACCGCCTGAGCCACCTCAGTCATCTCAGCCACGTCAGCCACCTGAGCCCGCCCACCGGGCGCGCCTTCCGGCTCAGGGCTAGGCGCGCCAGGACTGGATCCGGTGGTGGTCAGGCGCGAATCCATGGTTGACGCCCCACAGCATGGCCTGGGGCTACCTACCCCTAGGGGTGTACCACCCTCGCCGCTTGGCCGTCCTGCGCCGTCAGCCCTGAGCCCAAGGCCGGTCGTCACGGGCGTCGACGGCCGGCGGCCTCGCTGGTCTCACGGGGTTCCCCGGGTTCCCCGGTTTCCCCGGTCTCGTTGGTCTCGCTGGTCTCGCTGGTCTCGCTGAACGCCCGCGACCGCCGTTCGGCCTCGAGGTTGCCGCCGAACAGCCGGGTGTCGTTGCCGTCGGGTACGCCCGCGCGGCGCGGCCGCGTGGCGGCGCCGTCGTCACCGTCAGGCTCGGAGCCCGGGCCGACGGCCACGCCCTCGTCGGCGCGCGGCCCGTTCGAGCTTCCGTCGCCACGGCGTGGACCCGTCCAGTCCTGCTTCTGGAAGAGGTCCGGGTAGGGCGGCTCGATCCGGGTCCGCGGCAGCGCCGCGGGGCTGTTCTTCCGTAGCCAGCCCACCAGCGCCTCGCGCACCAGGCAGCGCAGGTCGAAGACCGTCGGACCGTCCTTGCCACTGACCAGGACGCGGATCCGCACGTATCCGGCGACCGCGTCGGTCACCTGCAGCACGGCGACCCGGCCGTCCCACAGCTCTGTATCGGCCAGGACCGCGTGCAGCTGCGTGCGCAGGTCCTCCGTCGGCACGCTCCAGTCGAGGTCGAGCTCGACGGCACCCAGGACGGCGGACTCCCGCCGCGTCCAGTTCTGGAACGGTGTCGTCGTGAAGTAGGTCGACGGCAGAATCATCCGGCGGTCGTCCCAGATGTGCACGACGACGTAGGTGAGGGTGATCTCCTCGATGCGTCCCCACTCGTCCTCGACCACGACGACGTCGTCGACCCGGATCGCGTCGGTGAACGCCAGCTGCAGGCCGGCGAAGACGTTGGCCAGCGAGGTCTGCGCGGCAAGGCCCGCGACGATGCCCACGACGCCGGCGGACGCGAAGATGCTCGCGCCGGCGACCCGGACGCTCGGGAAGGTCATCAGCATCGCCGCGACCGCGATGACCGTGATGACCGCGGTGGTGATCCTGCGCAGCAGAGTGACCTGGGTGCGGATCCGGCGGGCGTGCCGGTTGTCGGCGACGTCGGTCCGGTAGCGGGCGAGCGCGAGGTCCTCGAGAACGAACGCGGCGACCGTGGTCAGCCAGGCGAACCCCCCGATGAGTGCGAGGCCGAGGACCCGGATCAGTGCCACGGTCCAGTCCTGGCGCGGCGCCGCGTTCGCCGCGACGAGCAGGCCGAGCAGGACGGCGGTGATCCGCAGGGGCCGCCGGCCGCGCCGGGACATGTCCGCGGCGATCTCGTAGCGTCGCCCGGCGCGCCGGGCGAGCCAGTCGACGACGAACGCCAGCAGGAAGCCGGCGGTGGCGGCCGTGGCGAGGATGACGAGTACCGCGGGCGTCGAGTCGGTGGAGGGCAGGGACATCGCGGATGGGCTGCTCACGGGCACGGCTCCCGGGGTTGGTTTCCGCCTGCAGGGCATGGCCTGCCGATATGAACCGACTCCTCAGCCCTGCCCCGGTTTGCTCCGGACCAACAGGTGACAGCCCTCACAGCCGAACTGGCGGTTGTGGGGGCAGACCCACGCGACGCGCGATCAGGGGGCGGGTGAACGGATCGCCGTGGACGCGGATATGCGTGCCGGCTCGCGACGTATGACCTTCGCGCTGACGAACCCGCCGTTGTGGACTGGTGTCGCGGCGGCTCACGGCCGGGCCGCGAGCCGCTGCTCGCCCGCGCGCAGGACCGCGAACACCCGCTCGACGGTCTCCTGCTTCTCCCCCACCGGGGCCACGTAGTCGATCGCGGCGCGGGCGGGCGCCTCGCCCAGTGTCCGGCTGACCACCCAGGCGGCGAGGTACTGCGACGCCAGACAGCCGCCGGCCGTGGCGATGTTCCCGACCGCGCGGAACGGCGCGTCCACCACCTCGACGCCGCACGCCTCCACCCACGGGCGGCTGGTGGCATCCGTGCACGCCTGGACCGATGCCAGCAGACCCAGCCGGGCCAGAACCAGGGCGCCGGAGCACTGCGAACCGATCAGCTGCCGGGTCGCGTCCAGCGAGAACGAGCCGAGCAGGTGGTCGTCCTGGATGACGTCGCGCGTCCTGACTCCGCTTCCGACCAGCACGACGTCGGCCTCCGCGGCGAAGGCGAGCGGGCGCTGGCCGGTCACCTCGACGCCGTTCATCGAGGTGACGACGGGAGTCGGGGTGGTGATGTAGGCCGTCAGCCCGTCACGACGGCAGCGGTTGATGATCGCGGCGGCGATGAAGCTGTCCAGCTCGTTGAACCCGTCGAACGTCAGCACGGCGACCTGCACGACCATCCCCTGCCTCCGCTGTAGGTGGTCGGCACCGGCACCCGGACCGTACCCGGCCCCACCATCCCATCCCGTCCTGTCGGCCGCTGGTCATTTATCCCTGGTCTGTACGCCGCGAACGCGGCGAACGCCGCGGCCAGCGGATGCCGACCGAAACGGCCCGCCGGGTGGGCCGCCGGCCGGCCCGGCGCGGACCGTGGCGGTGGCACACTGTTAGCGTGACTAACGATGGCGAGCCGGACAACGCGGCGAGCGGCGGCGCACAGTGGGATTTCTTCGTGTCCTACACGCAGACGGACCGGCCGTGGGCGGAGTGGATCTCCTGGACGCTGGAGGAGGCCGGCTACCGGGTCCTGGTGCAGGCGTGGGATTTCGTGCCGGGGTCGAACTGGCTCGCCGGGATGCACAACGGCGTCCAGTATTCGGTTCGCACCGTCGCGGTGCTGTCCGACGCGTACGCGCGGTCGGTTTACGGAACGGCGGAATGGCAGGCGGCGTGGGCGGCCGACCCGGACGGCGCGAAGCGGAAGCTGCTGGTGGCCCGGGTTGCCGACTGTGCCCGGCCGGGCCTGCTCAACCAGGTGGTGTCCATCGACCTTTTCGTCATGTCGCCGGACCAGGCGAAGGCGGAGCTGCTGCGCACCGCCGGGCTGGCGATCTCCGGCGCGCGGGCCAAACCGACGACCGCGCCGCCATTCCCGGCCGCGTAGCTGGTCGAAGCCCCCGCGGCGGGCACCGCCGGCGCATCAGGCCTCGGCAATCCCCACGAACCGGACGATGGAACCTTCTAGCATCCGGAGGGTGCCCGGAAGAAGGCTGGTGACCGCCTGGTCGCGCGCGGCGGCCGCGAGAAGTCCGTTGGCGGAATACCCGCGCCCGCATCTCGTGCGATCGTCCTGGCTGTCGCTGAACGGCCGCTGGGAGTTCTGGGGAGGACGGGGACCGGCGGCACCAGCCGCCCTTCGTGGTCACAGCGGTCCCGATGACCACAGCGGTCCCGATGACCATGGCGGTCCCGATGACCATGGCGACCCGCCCATCGGCCGGCGGCTGCCGCGGCGCGTTCTGGTCCCGTTCCCGGTCGAGTCGACGCTGTCCGGCATCGGGGCGACGCATGAGCGGATGTGGTATCGCCGTACCTTCCACGTGCCACCGGACTGGGCCGTCGGCCGGGTTCACCTCCATTTCGGCGCGGTCGACTGGGCATGCCGGGTATGGGTCAACGGGGTCGCGGTCGGCGCGCACCGGGGCGGTTACGACGCTTTTAGCTTCGACATCACTCCCTGTCTGACCTGGCGCGAGGAGGAGGTACTCGTCCATGTCTTCGACCCGACCGACGGTGGTGGGCAGCCGGTGGGCAAGCAACGCCGCCACCCGGGCGGGATCTTCTATACCTCGGTCTCCGGGATCTGGCAGACGGTCTGGCTGGAGCCGACCCCGTCCTGCCACGTCTCCGGGCTCACGCTCACTCCGGATCTGGCCGCCGGCGCCGTCTACGTCGTGGTGAACGCGGTCGCGGCGGATGCTCGGTCGGCCCCGGACGCGAGCACCGGGCACGCGGGGGCCGCGGCCCCCGACGCCGCGGTGCCGGTCCGGGTCGAGGTGCGGGCCGGGACGGCGGCCGGGGCCGCGACGGTGGCGGCCGGGACGGGGATCAGCGCCCGGCCGTTCACGGTGGAGATCCCGAACGTCCGTGCCTGGTCGCCCGAGGACCCCTTCCTGTACGGGGTGACCGTGACGCTTGCCGACGGGCGGCCCGACCGGTCCGGCACGTACGACCGGGTGGACAGCTATGACCGGGTGGACAGCTATGTCGGGATGCGGTCGGTCGAGGTGGCCGAGGTATCCGGCGAGCCGCGGCCGCTGCTCAACGGCCGGTTCGTCTTCCACCTCGGGCTACTGGACCAGGGCTACTGGCCGGACGGCGTGTACACCGCGCCGACGGACGACGAGCTCCGGCGCGACATCGAAATGGCGAAGGAACTCGGCTTCACCTGCATCCGCAAGCACGCGAAGGTCGAACCGGCGCGCTGGTACCACTGGGCGGATCGGCTCGGCATGCTCGTCTGGCAGGACATGCCGTCCATGCCGCATGACCGGGAGCCGGACGAAGCCGCCCGCCGACAGTTCGAGACCGAGCTGCGGGCGCTCGTCGAGCAGTGTCGCGCCTTTCCGTCCGTCATCGGGTGGGTCCCGTTCAACGAGGGCTGGGGGCAGTACGACGTCCAGCGCATCACCGAGACGGTCCGGGCCCTCGACGCGACCCGCCTGATCAGCGAGAACAGCGGCAGCGCGGACCCGGGAAACCACTGGACCGACGCGGGAGCCGGCGACGTCGCCGACCTGCACGCCTATCCTGGCCCAGCCGCCGTCCCGGCCTCGGCCGGTCGCTGCCGCGCGCTCGGCGAGTTCGGCGGCATCGGGCTGCCTGCGACGGGCCACACCTGGGACGCGGCCGACGGGTTCAGCTACGAGTGGGCCACCTCGCCCGGCGGGCTCACCGACCGCTATCTGGGAATGGTCGACGAGCTGCGCGTACTCGCCCGGGAACAGGGCCTCAGCATCGCCATCTACACCCAGGCGACGGACGTCGAGGGTGAATACAACGGCCTGGTGACCTACGACCGCGCCATTCTCAAGGTGGATCCCGACCGGGTGCGCGCCGCTCACCGGCAGCTGTACGACGACGCCCGCGCCATCTCCCCTGTCACCGGGAGCGACGCGGGATGATCCCGCGGGCGGCCCGGAATCCGTCGGCGGGACGGAAGCACGACGGCAGGCGTGATCTCTGGGGCGGAGTCCCTTGACCAGGAGCTCATGACCGCCACCGACCTGCTGGCCGCCGGGCCCGAATCGGCTGACCGGCCGGGCCGCCCGGGATCTCCCTGGGGCGGACAGTCGGGCTGGCTAGGCCGACAACAGTGCGAGGGCGTCCAGGTCGCGGATCGCCGCGCAGGCGTTGGCGGCCATCGACAGGAACATCCGGTCGGCGCCGGCGGTGCGCTCGGCGCTCGCGTAGACGGCGCCGATCATGGTGATCAGCGGTCCCTGCAGCAGCCCGCGCCGGTAGTCCTCGAAACAGAGGTCAACGGGATAGTCCGGGACGCCGTACTCGACGAGCCGCTGGTGGTAGGCGGCGACGAGCGCCCGCTCGTGGGCGCGCCGCTCGGCGGGAGCCAATGCGGTGGACAGGAAATAGGCGAGGTCGCGGCCGGGGAAGGCCACCTCGACGGTCTGCCAGTCGACCGCCCGCACCTGCGTGTCGCCGGAGAACAGCAGGTTGTCGAGCCGGTAGTCGCCATGCACCAACGAGAAGCGATCCGACGTGTACTTCCCCCAGCCGGCCACGAGCTCCGCCGCACGCAGCAAGGTGTCGACGTCCCGCGGCCCGAGGCCTGCCCGATATCGCTCAGTGAACTCGGCGGCCGCCGATGTGGCGACCTTGCCCAGAAAACTCATCCCGGCCTCGTCGAGCCGGGCCGGCCAGTCGGTGCCGTCGGTGACGCTGTCGTCGTTCCAGAACGGCGCGTGCAGACCAGCGAGGTTGCGGATGGCAAGGGCGGCCTGCGCGACCGTGCAGCTGTCGACCTGGTTGCCGGCCCGCGCCGGGTGGGCGTCCTCGAGCACGAGGGTGAAGCGGTACTCGTCGTCACTGAGCTCGGCGCTCCAGCACCGGGGCACCCGGACCCGCGCACGCCCCGCGAAGGTCCGGTAGAAACCGACCTCGTTGCGGTAAGCCACCCGCAACCGCCGACGGACCTCAGGGGCACCACCGGCCATCTTCACCACCACGCTCACCGGCCCGCGCCCGGCGTCCCCCGGCGCGAGGTCAAGGTGGAAGCGATAGCTGACCGCGGTCTGCCCGGTGCCGACCGGCTCGAAGCGCACGCCGACGACCTCGACATCGGCGCCACCCGCGCGCAGCACCTCGGTCAGCCACGCCGGGGTGACATCAGCCGGGTCGTCGACGATCCGGTGTGATCCGTCCACGTCTCGTGGTCCCGCCGCCTCGACCCGCGTATCCGAGTCTGGTGCTAAGTCCGTCCCGTCGTTCGTCATGCCGCCCGCCCAGGGTTCGCGGGCAGGCCGCCCGGGTAGGCCGGCGGAGTCAGCGGGGTCATCAGCGACACGCGCGGACCATAGCCCGATCACAACTTCGAGGTCAATGTCGAGATCGCCGGCTTTGGCTCGATGCGACAGACTCCGCCGATTCCCGGCACGGACCGCCGCCACGGCCGGCCGGGACAGATCCCCCATGGACGGTGCGCGGGCTCGCGGCCGCGAGAACCGCGAGGGAGCGCGGGAGACGGTCCGGAGCTCTGGCGGGCCGTCTGGACGTCACATGCTTAGTTCGCGTTCGATCGTCCGGAGGCCATGGCGGGCCAGGGCGAGGTTGGCCCGGGCGCGGTCCAGGGCGAGGTACAGGAACAGCCGGCTGCCGCCCCTGGTGAGCAGGCGGATGACGTGGTACTGCCGGTCCACGGTGATGAGGATGTCCTCGATCCCCTCCCGGATGCCGAGCGCCTCAAGTGTCCTCGCCTTGGCGCGGACCACATCGGTGTTGCCCGCGGCGGCGATCTCGAGGTTGAGCGCGCGGCCGCCACCGGCCGAGCCCAGCATCATTCCGCTCTCGTAGTCGACCAGCGCGGCTCCCAGCGCACCGTCGAGCGCCATCGCTTCCTTCAACGCGGTATCGATGTCCATACAATCCTTCCCCGATTCAACGGACAACTTGTCATTGCGCCCGGGTTGATTTTTACTCCGACCGGTCTACCACCGTTTGCGCGGACGTCGCACGGGCTGGTAGCACTTGGTCGCAACGCACCATATCCTTCCCCCTGTTCGCTGTCACTGGGATGAGGGGGTGGAACGCGATGGGCGTGGGCACCGCGGCGGATGGTTATGTTCTTCTAAACGTATTGTCCCGGCTGGCCGAGGAACGTTTCTCCGGGACGCTGTGGACCGAAGGAGCGCTGGTCGAGGGAACGGTCGTCCTGAGTTCCGGCCTGCTGGTCGCCGCCGACACCCCGGTCGCCCCGGGTGTGGAGTCCCTGCTGCTGCGGTCGGGGCGGGTATCCCGCGCGGACTGGACCGACGCCCTTGCCGAGGCCGCCCCCGAGGGCAGGCTGCGCGCCGAGCTGGTCGAGCGCGGCCTGATCGGCGACGCGTCGGTGCAGGTGGTGACGCAGACGGCCGCGATGGACGCCCTGTTCGCGTTGACGCTCGCGGATGTCTTCGCGTGCGTGCCCAATCCAGGCGTCGCCGACCCGCTCATCCCGCTCGTCCCGGGGATGGACGTCGGCCGGGTGGTCCGGGAGACCCGGCGCCGGCTGGCGGTCGCGTCCGGGTGGCGTGAGCTGGGCCTGCACGCGCGGGCCCACCCGCGGACCACCTCGGCGGCCCCGCCGATCGACGAGGGCCGCGCGGAGCTCCTGGTACAGGTGAACGGCCGGCGGACGGTCAGCGACCTGGCCTTCCTGCTCGGGCGCGGCCTGTTCGCCGTGATGTTCGATATGGCGCTCCTCCACCGAGATGGCCAGATCGCCTTCGATCAGCCCCAGCCGGCCGCGACGAGCGCCCTCTCATGGCCCGGTCACCCCGACGACGGGCCGCCGCTGGTCGTCTCGAGGCTCCCGAGCGGCGAGGCCGAAGACCTGGGCACGCCCGCGGACTCCGCCGATTCACCTCCCCGCCGGCGGCTGATTTCCCGGCGAGGAGCGCGCGGCGCCCGGTGACTATCCGACCGCGCCAAAACGGGCGCAAGGGACGACTAACAGAATGACTAAATTTCCACCCGTTGGTTCTGAAAGCCCAGGCCGACGTCCGTAACCCCATTCTCGCGCCCCATGGGAAACCGGAACTCCGCGAACGGCGCGAACGGTGGGCCCAGACCGGCGGACCGTCACGGCGACGCATCACAGGTTGACGCATCACGGGTTCATGCCCCAGGCCGACCAGCCCGGGCACGCGGCCGAGGCAGGCCGAGGAATCAGGCACTCGAGCCAGGCCGGTGGCGCCCGCTCAGGACGGACTCATCGGCCCGGGTCGTCGACGGATGTCAGAGGGGCGGCGACCCATGAGGAGTGCTCAGCGTGGAGCACCGCCGGTCGCCGTCGGCTGATCCTCGGACCCGCCAGGGCCTCCGCATGCCCCGGCTCTCCGAACGCAACGGATCCCACAGGTCCGACTTCGTCTAGTCTGCTGGACTTGTGACCCGTGATGGCGCCGCTGAACGCCCACGCCCGGATCGTTCCCATGCCGGCGAGGGACCGGCGCCGGAGGTCGGCACCGGGGTGAGCCGACCGCATCGGCGTTCTCTCCTGCTTGGCGGGCTCGGCCTCGGGGGCGCGGCGCTGGCCGCGGCGGGCCTGGCTGCCTGCGGTGGCTCCGATGACGCCACGCGGCCCGCGGCCCCGACCCTGCGTGCGCCCACTCCCATTCCCGGAGTGACGGACGGGGTCTTCGGCCTCGGCGTGGCGAGCGGCGATCCGCTGCCCGACGGCGTGATCCTCTGGACCCGCCTCGCGCCGAAGCCCACCGAGGGCGGTGGGATGCCGGCCCGCGACATCCCCGTCGACTGGCAGATCGCCACCGACACGGACTTCCGCTCAGTGGTGCGGGCCGGCACGGAGACCGCGCGGGCGGCGCTCGCGCACTCCGTCCACGTCGACGTCCACGGCCTCGAGCCGGGGCGGGACTACTACTACCGTTTCCGCGCCGGCACGGTGCAGAGCCCGGTCGGCCGCACCCGGACGGCGGCGGCGCCGGGATCCGGCCCGGAAGCGGCCGGCGGGTCGCTGGCGTTCGCGCTCGTGTCCTGCCAGGACTTCCAGAACGGCTACTGGCCGGCGTTCGACGCGATCGCCGCGGACCGGCCGGACCTCGTCGTGCACGTCGGCGACTACATCTACGAGTACGACCCGGACAGCAAGTTCCCGGACCGGCGGCACACCACCCCGCAGACCCCCGGCCTCGACCAGCTCCAGACCCTCGCCGACTACCGCAACCGCTACGGCCAGTACAAGGCGGACCCGGCGTTGCAGGCCGCCCACCTGGCCGCGCCCTGGGTCGTCACCTGGGACGACCACGAGGTCGAGAACAACTACGCGAGCCTCACCGACGAGCTCGGCGACACCGGCCCACGGCACCAGGACCCCGCGGCGTTCGCCCGCCAGCGCGCCGCCGCCTACCAGGCGTACTACGAGCACATGCCGATCCGCGCCAGGCTGAACCCAGGCTCCCCCGATTTCCAGATCTACCGCCGGCTCGCGTTCGGCAGCCTGGCGACGCTCAACGTCATGGACACCCGGCAGTACCGCACGCCCGCGCCGGGCAGCTCTCCGAGCGCCATTGGCGCCGCCGCCCTGGGCGGCGCCAACGCGGGCGGCACGATGGCCGGCGCCGAGCAGGAGCGGTGGCTACGGACGGGGCTGGATGCCTCCCGCACCCGGTGGAACCTGATAGCGCAGCAGACGATGATGGCGCAGCTCGACGGCCAGCTGCCGGGCGGGGACGGGCAGACGCTGACGAACCTCGACCAGAACGACGGCTACCGCCCCTACCGGCGCCGTGTGCTGGCCGGCGTGCGCGACAGCAAGGCCCGCAACCCGGTCGTGCTGTCCGGCGACCTGCACTGCGCGTGGGTGAACGACCTGCGCGTCGACTTCGACCAGCCAGAGACGCCCGTCGTCGCCACCGAGTTCGTCTGTACCTCGATCAGCTCGGCGTTCTTCCTCATCAGCGACGACTTCGTCCGGGACAACAACGCCCGCTTCAACCCGCACGTCCGGTACTTCCGCGGCGACCGCCGCGGCTACACCCGCATCCGCGTGACACCCGAGGAATGCCGCGCCGACCTGCGGATCGTCGCCGACCTCTCCCGCCGCGACTCCCCGGTCACCACCGACACGACCTGGGTTATCGAGGACGGCCGCCCCGGCGCCCAACCGGCCTGACCCACCACCAAACTGGATCAGTTCCGGCGCTCGGCCACCGGGACGGGAGAATCCGAGCCGCCGGCCCGGCTGTCACCGGTCGAGTGGATTCATTGATCGGAGTGGCAGCAGACCTCCAGTTCCATCCCGTCCGGGTCGCGGAAGAACAGCGACCACTCGGACCCGAGCCGCTGGATCTCCCCGATGTCGGCCCCCAGTTCGCGTAGCCGGTCGCGGGTGGCCTCGAGGGTCTCCAGGGAGTCGACCGCCAGGCCGAAATGGTCGATCGGGCCCCGTCCGCCCTGGCGACGCCTGTCCCCGATGATGTCGTCGGTCGACGTCTCGAAGACGTTGAGCGCGGCACCCCCGCCGAGGTCGAGGATCACCATGCGTGGATGATCATCCCGCGCATCCATCTCAAACGTCACCTCTGCGCCGAACGCGTCGGCGTAGAACTTCACGATCCTGTCCATGTCGGCGGTCAGTGTGGCGATGTGGTTGAACCCGACTGTGGTCGGCACCTGTGTCCTCGATTCGGCTTACATCGGCCTCGATATCGTCTGCCAGGTCCGCATCGGTCCCGGCCCGCTCGAGCCGACTCCGGCGGCTGGTGGTCGGTCGCTTGGTGTGAGCTGTCGACGACCTCGCGGACGCCGGCAGGGTCGTCGACAGACGACCATTTCTCCACGGTCATGGCGTTGAAGCGCCCCGCGCCAAAATTCTTCTCCGCCGGGACGGCGTCCAGGAAGCCCGGCTGCTCTCCTCAGCACCGCGCGGGCACGGGGACGAGGATCCGGACTCCTCGCGAGCGTCACCCGGCACGACGAACGTGTCAATCCGGTAGACGGCCGGCATCACGCTCCCTCCTCGCTTCGCACGAGACCCGGGATACGACGCTAGGACCTCAAGTCACCTTCAGGTCAACCCGCCAACCGCCAACCCGTCAGCGGGTCTAGTCCAGGAGGCCGCTCTGGCGGCCGATGCTCGTGATCGGGCGCGGGACGTGTCGTCGTGGCGTCAGCCGAGGGTGGACCCGGTGACCGACGCGGAGCGACGGGCCCGACCATTCCTCTCTCACGTTGTGGCAGGCACCTGGGAAGCCGGACGTCCTGTCAGACGTCAGGGCCACGAAACGGTGCTGGTCGTGGCCCTGACGTCTAGAGGGCCAAAGGGCGTGCGAGAATGATCTTCCTTCGCACGCCCGGCGGCCGTTGTCCCCAGGATCACTGACACGATTCCCCGTGACGTCGGACAGGATGGGCGCGCGACCGCATGCAGGTACAGGGCAAACGTTGCCGGGCAGCATTAGTCAATGGTGGGCGGGGCGTCCAGGTTGTGGCCGGTGTCGGGGTCGAACAGGTGCAGCTGGTCGGTGTCCAGCCAGAGCTCGGCCTTCTCGCCCTCACGGATCCGGCTGGACGCGTCGAGCCGGGCGACGACCTGTTCCACTCCGCTGGACAGGTCGACGGTGCCAGCGTCGTGGGCCAGCTCCTCGAGGTCGGCGATCTGGGCCCGGCCGCCGGTCAGCGTGAAGTAGGCGAAGCTGTCCGAGCCGAGCCGCTCCAGCACGTCCACCGTGACCGTGAACCGCGGTCCGGGGCGGTTCCTCACCTGCTCCAGCGCGGAGTCCTCGAAGTGTTCGGGCCGCGCTCCGACAATCAGAGACCGGCTGCCGGCCGCGCCTCCGTTCCAGCTTTCCAGCAGCCGCCGCTGCCGGTCATTCGGGGCGATCGCCCCGAACGGGGTGCGCAGCTCGCCCTCCTCGACGGTCGCCGGCACGAAGTTCATCGCCGGCGAGCCGATGAAACCGGCCACGAAAATGGTCGCCGGCCGGCTGTACAGGTCGGTCGGCGTGCCGATCTGCTGGATCCGCCCGGACCGCAGCACCGCCACCCGGTCGCCGAGCGTCATCGCCTCCGTCTGGTCGTGGGTGACGTACACCATGGTGGTGCCGAGCCGGTTCTGGAGCCGGGACACCTCGGTGCGCATCTGGACCCGCAGCTTGGCGTCCAGGTTGGACAGAGGCTCGTCCATCAGGAACGCCTTCGGTGAGCGGACGATCGCCCGGCCCATCGCGACCCGCTGCCGCTGCCCGCCGGACAGCTGGGCCGGCTTGCGGTCCAGGTGCTCGGTGAGGTCGAGCACCCGGGCCGCCTCCTCGACCTTCCGGTCGATCTCCTCTTTCGGCCGTTTCGCCAGCGCCAGCGCGAAACCCATGTTCTTCCGCACGGTCATGTGCGGGTACAACGCGTAGCTCTGGAACACCATGGCGATGTCGCGGTCCTTCGGCGCCAGGTCGTTGACCACCTTGTCGCCGATCCGCAGCTCGCCGGAGGTGATGTCCTCCAGGCCGGCGATCATGTTCAGGGTGGTCGATTTCCCGCAGCCGGACGGGCCGACCAGGATGACGAACTCGCCGTCGGCGATGGAGAGGCTCGCGTCCTCCACCGCGAGCCGGCCGTCCGGGTACCGCTTGGTGATGTGGTCGAGAACGATGTCGGCCATGGCCGGGCCTATCCCTTCACCGCGCCGGACGTCAGCCCGGCGACGATCCGTCGTTGGAACAGCAGCACGAAGATGATGATCGGGATGGTGATGACCACGGCCGCCGCCGCGATCGAGCCGATCGGCTGGGCGAACTGCGACGCGCCGGTGAAGAACGCGATGGCGGCCGGGACGGTCCGCGACCGCTCCGTCGACGTCAGCGAGATGGCGAACAGGAAGTCGTTCCAGCAGAAGATGAACACCAGGATCGCGGTGGTCACCATGCCCGGCGCGGCCAGCGGGGCGATGACCCGCAGGAATGCCTGCAGCGGGGTGGCGCCGTCGACCTGCGCGGCCTTCTCCAGGTCCCACGGGATCTCCCGGAAGAACGCCGACAACGTGTAGATCGCCAACGGCAGCGAGAACGTCAGGTACGGGATGATGAGCCCGATCCAGGTGTCGAAGATGCCGATCTGCCGCCAGAGGTTGAACAGCGGGCTGACCAGGGAGATCTGCGGGAACATGGCGATCAGCAGGGCCAGCCCGACGAGCAGCCCCTTACCCGGGAAGGCGAGCCGGGCGATCGCGTAGGCGGCCATCGAGCCGAGCACCACCGCGAGCACGGTGGAGATGAGCGCGATCCCGAGGCTGTTCAGCAGCGCCCGGGTGAACAGCGACTCGCCGAAGATCCCCCGGTAGTTCTCGAACGTCCAGTGGCGCGGGATGAACTTGCCGTCGGTGATGCTGTCCGGGGTCTTGAACGACAGCGACACCAGCCACAGCAGCGGCACCAGCGATATCCCGATGATGACGAGGTTCGCGGCGGACCAGCCGAGCAGCGCGGTGCGCTCCCCGGATGGGCGCCGGCCGCGCGTGGCGGCGCCGGCAGTGCCCGTGGCACCGGCGCCGGGAGTAGAGGCGATGGTGGCCATCAGCGACGGCCCTCCCCACCGGGCGCGGCGGTGCCGAACCCCTTGACGAAGATGAACGCGACGAGCGCCACGACGAGGAAGATGAGCACCGACAACGACGAGCCGACGCCCAGGTTCAGCGCCGTGAACAGGTTGTCGTAGCCCAGGATCGACACCGACCGGGTGTCGTACGCCCCGGCGGTCAGCACGTAGATGCTGTCGAAGATGCGGAACGCGTCCAGCACCCGGAACAGCAGCGCGACCAGGATCGCCGGCTTCATCAGCGGCAGCATTATCCGGGTCAGCCGCTGCCAGGCGGTGGCCCCATCGACCTTCGCGGCCCGTAGCAGCTCCTCCGGGACCAGCGCCAGCCCGGCGAGCAGCAGCAACGCCATGAACGGCGTCGTCTTCCACACCTCGGCCACGATGATCACCGCGATGCCCCAGACCTGAGAACTCAGCGGCGTCGCGTCGCCGAACAGGCCGGACAGGTAGCCGGTGTCCGGGGTCCACGCGTACCGCCAGCCGAACGCGGCGACCACGGTCACGATCCCGTACGGGATCAGGATCACCGTCCGCACCAGGCCACGGCCGACAAGCGCCCGGTGCATCACCAGCGCCAGCGTCATCCCCAGCACGAACTGGATCGCCACCGAGATCACCGTGATGATCACGGTCACCGCGAGGGCCTGCCACCACAGCGACGACGTCAGCACGGTCGCGTAGTTCGCCAGCCCGACGAACTTCGAGTCGTCCGGGAACCTCAGGTCGTAACGCCGCAGGGACAGGTAGATCGCATATCCGATCGGGTAGGCGGTCACCGCCAGGATGACGATGACCGCCGGCGCGCACAGCGCCCAGCCGAGCCGGCGCTCCGCCCGCGCCCCCGCCGACAGCGGTGCCCGCCGCCGTTTCACGGGTGCCGCGCCGTTCGCCGCCGCGCCGGCATTCGTAGTCGCCTCAACAGTCACGGCACCAGACCCTTCGACTCGATGGCGTCGGCGATCGCCTTGCGCAGGTCGCCGAGCCGCCCGACGCTCGCTGAGGAGGGCGGTGACAAGGTGTGCGCGATCTGCAGCGAGACGCTCTGGTAGGCCGGCGTCTCCGGCCGGACACTCGCGTTCTGGAGCGCCTCGTAGATCGCCGCCGCGAACGGGTAGCCGCCGTCGATGAACTTCTGGTCGGTGTACAGATCCTCGGCCGTCGGCGCGAGCCCGCCGTTGATCGCGGTCCGGATCTGGTTGTCCCGGCTGGTCATGCACTCGATCGCCGCGGCCGCCTCGGCCCGGTGGTGGCTATAGGCGCCGATCGCCAGGTTGTAGCCGCCGACGGTCGTGTGTGAAGGCTGGCCGGGTACCAACGTCGGCCACTGCGTCCAGCCGATCTGTTCGGCCAGCTTCGGATTGTTCTGACGCGCCGATGGATAGATGAACGGGTAGTTCAGCTGGAAGGCGGCCGACCCGGTCTCGAACGCGAGGCGGTTGTCGTCCTCCTTCTGGTTCGACCAGGACGGGTCGGCGGCCGGCGAGTGTGCCATGGCCCGGATCGCCTCGACGGCCTTTTCCGCCGGCGGGCCGAGCACTACCTTGGTGCCGTCGTCATTGAGGATCTGGCCGCCGGCGGACGCCACCAGCGAGTTGAACAGCACCGTGTAGCCCTCGTACTGGGCGCCCTGCACCTCGACGTAGTGCGGCTTGCCTTCCGCGGCGAGCCGCCGGGAGTCGGCCAGCATCTCGTCCCAGGTCCGCGGCGGGTTCGGCACCAGGTCCTTGCGGTACCAGAGGAGCTGGGCGTTGGTGTTCAGCGGCACGGCGTAAAGCTGTTTGTCCCAGGTACCGGTCTCCACGGCGACCGGCAGCATTCCGTCGGTGAGCCGCTTCGCCTCCGTCGCCGGGAACGGCACGATCCAGCCGGCCTCGGCGAACTCGGCGGTCCAGGTCACGTCCAGCGCGAGGATGTCCATCGTGGAGTCCTCGGCGGCGAGCCGCCGCACCAGCTGCTGGCGCTGCCCGTCCGAGTCGTTCGGCAGCACGTTGATGCTGATCGTGTACCGGCCGTTCGACGCGGCCGAGCAGTCCGCGGCCGACTTGGCGAACGAACCGGACGACTCGTTGTAGACGTACCAGGTCAGCCGGGCCGGGCCGCGGCCGCCTCCGTCGTCGGAACCGCCGCAACCGGCCAGCGCCGCTCCCGCGGCCAGTACCAGCGCTCCCACCACGGCCACCGTGGACCGGCCGCTCCGGCCGCTCCGGCCGCTCCGGCCGCTCCGGCCGCTCCGGCCGGTCGGCATGCCCCGGCCGCCGCCACAGGCGGATCCGGCCGCCCCCGGACGGTGGCCGGAATGTCGGCCGGGTCGACGAGGTCCACGGGGCCGACGGGATTGTGGAATTCTCATAGGCCGTGCTCACCACCCCACGTCGCATTACCCGAGGCGACACGCGGGCAGGAGACGTTCCTGGCCGGGTGGTATCCGGCTCCGCCACCTACGACCGGGCCACGTCGCCCCGAGTCGTGCACCCACCGGCCGGGAGACCGGCGGTGGCTCCGCCATTCCCAAGCGCATGAAGATGTAAACCCGGCGTCACGGGACTATTTCGGGCAGTGTTCTTCCTGTCGCGCTATGTATAGCGTGCGGGCGCCGCGGCGTCGCTGGTCGGATGACGACGCGGTGTGGCGCGGCGTCGACGCGGTCGTCTGACTCGGACCGGACCTGTACTGCGAGCGCCGGTACGTGCCGCTGGCCGGCGGGACGGTCCGTGCTCCGGATTCAGCGGCGAAGGGCCGTTTCCCGCTCGATGTGCGACAGCTTCTCGGGATTGCGCACGGCGTAGAGCCCGGTGACGAGGCCGTCGTCGATGCGTACCGCCACGACGCTGTCGATCTCGCCATCGAGCCGGAGAATCAGCGCCGGGTAGCCATTGACCTGTACCGGCTGCAGCGACACCGCGGCGGCGATCCTGCCCAGCCCGGCGGCCAGCAGGCGCGCCACCCTGTCGGCCCCGACAATGGGGCGCGGTACGGCCTGCCTGACTCCGCCGCCGTCCCCCAGCAGGACGACGTCCGGCGCGAGGATGTCAAGCAGGCTCTGCAGGTCACCGGTCTCGACCGCTCGTTGGAACGCGTCGAGCGCACCTCGGGTCTCGGCCGGAGAAACGACCCCGCGCGGGCGGCGCGCGGCGACATGTGCCCGCGCCCGGTGCGCGATCTGGCGGACCGCGGCGGGGCTCTTGTCGACGGCTTCCGCGATCTCGTCGTACTCGAGGTCGAACACCTCGCGCAGCACGAACACCGCCCGCTCGGTCGGCCCGAGTGTCTCCAGCACCAGCATCATCGCCATGGAGACACTGTCGGCCAGCTCGACATCCTCAGCCACGTCGGGCGCGGTCAGCAGCGGCTCGGGCAGCCAGGGACCGACGTAGGACTCCTTGCGCCGGCCGAGCGTACGCAGCCGGCTCAGCGCCTGGCGGGTGGTGATCTGAACCAGGTACGCACGCTGGTCCCGCACCGCATCGAGATCGACGCCCACCCAGCGCAGCCAGCTCTCCTGCAGGACGTCCTCCGCGTCCGCGGCCGAGCCGAGCATCTCGTAGGCGACGGTGAACAGCAGGTTGCGGTGGGCGAGGAACGCCGCGGTAGCCGGGTCCGAACGGCTGTCCTCGTTCATGCGCCCGCCGCGGTCTTCGGGGGCGGTCGGCGACGTGCCTGCCATGCGTGGCTCCTGTTCACGCTCGACTGTGTCACTCACCAGACGCCAGATCCCGCCGGTTTGTGACACCGAGCCGGTAGCCGGTCCTTGTCGTCCCCTGCCCAGGACATGACGCTGTGGCCGCGTCGCGCCCAGCGGGGCCTCAAGCATCCGATGTGGCCCGCCTCGTGACGCAGGTCACCATGGCCCGGCTGTCACAGGAATCGGGGTCACCGGCATCTGGTGTTCGTCCGGTGCGGCAGCACGCAACACCACGAGTGAGGAGGACGTCATGGACGCCCGATTCAACATGTTCGACAACGAGATCGCCGCCAAGTTCGGCAAGCGGTTCGCCAACGCCAGCTTGGTGATCGACCAGTCGCCGCTACCGAAGGCCACCCAGGAGCTGGTGTCGCTGCGCGCCAGCCAGATCAACGGCTGCGGCTTCTGCGTCGACATGCACACCAAGGAGGCCGCGGCCGCCGGTGAAACCCCGGTCCGGCTCAACCTGGTCGCCGCCTGGCGCGAGGCCACCGTGTTCACCGAGGCCGAGCGGGCCGCGCTCGCACTCGCCGAGGAGGGAACCAGGCTCGCCGACGCCCACCACGGCGTCTCCGACGAGACCTGGGCCCAGGTCCGCAAGCACTACGACGACGACCAGATCGCCGCGCTCGTCTCCCTGGTCGCCCTGATCAACGCGGCCAACCGAGTCAACGTGATCGTGCGCAACCCGGCGGGCTCCTACGCGCCCGGCATGTTCGCCAGCATGAAGAGCTGACCGGCGGGCGGGTCCAGACCCGGCTCGGATCATCGATCCGGGCCGGGCCGGCGCATGCCACATCACCGAAGGCGGGACCGCGCGCGAGGCCCTCCATCACCTCACGGGAGATCCGGCCGTTCGGCGGAACGAACCGGCGGCCGTCATCCTGTGGGCGGCCCGTCATGGCCCTGGACGGAAGGTGGCGAAGATTCGCCACATCAGAGCCTGCTGGCCGTCCCAGTCGTCCTCGGGAATCCGCCAGCGCAGCGCGTATCCGTGGCCGTTGCGGACGACGCCGAGGTCGAGGACGTGGATGACACGCCCACCCGAGGTGAAGGTGAACTCCCAGATGGCGGCGGTCGCGCCGTCCTGCCCGTCGGCCTGGCGGATGGACAGGAGCCGGTAGCCCGGCGATGTCGCCCGTGTGCTTCCTTCCAACGACCGCCAGGCGCCGATAGCGGACGGTCCGGCCGCGGCCTGGGCCTCGACCAGCAGTTCTGGATATCCGCTCGCGGGCGCGAACACGGTTCGGTCGGCGCCGCGCGGGGAGGTCGACCAGTCACTCGGCACCGCGACCGACCAGCCGGATTGCCCGGAGCGCGTGGTGTAGCCCTCCGGTGGCCGCGCCGGGGTGGTACCGGTCGGAATGAGCGAGCCCAGGCTGATGTCGTAGTCCCGCGCCGCCGGGGCGTCCGTCAGTGTGTCGCCTGAGGCCGGCGGGCCGGCGACACTCGAGGGCGGACGTGATGGGTCCGTCGCCGCCAGGTTCTCCGGTGTTGTCGTCGACGTCGGCGATGTGACCGGTCCGGACGAGGCGAGCGACGATCTTTGCGGCGGCGGGGCCGCGGCCGGCTCGGCGGTGCCGCCGCCGGCCAACGTCAGGCCCAGAGTGGTCCCCACCGCCAGGAGCGACGCCAGCGCCGCCGCCACGATCACCGACACCCGCCGGCGCGAGCCGCGCCGACGTCCGCCGGGGGGCACAGGGACGGCGGCGTCGCCGCCCGGTTCGCCGTTGTCGGGTGCGGTGCCCTCGTTGGGTGCGGCGCCCTCGTCGCGTTTGGCGTTGTCCCTGGGTTCGCCGTCGCCGGGCACCGCACCCTCATCTTGTTCGACGACGTCGGTGGTTGCGGCGTGGTCGGTGGATGCGACGTCGGTGGGTCCGACGACCTTCGTGGGCGCGACGTCGGCAGTGGGTGCGGCGACGTCGGTGGATGGGGCGACATCGGTGGGTGCGACGACCTCGGTGGGTCCGACGTCGGGTGTAGGTGCGGCCTCGGCGCCAGTGGGTGCGACGACCTCCGTGGATGCGGCCTCGGCGATGGGTGCGGCCTTGTCGTCGGCCTCCGGGGTACCGACCTCGGCGGCCCGCGGTTCGTCCATGCCGGTCGCGTCGCCGCCGTCGACTTTCGTCGCCTGATCCGCGGGTCTGTCAGCCGCCATGCCGGGTTCAGCATCATCCGCCCGCGCCGGCCGGTGGCTGTCAGCGAGGATCTCCAACCACGGGTCGGCCCGGTCAACCCGGCCGGCCTCGCGGGGACGGGTGGGGCGTCGAGCGAGCCCGGGCCTCCCGAGGTGTCTGCGCCGTCCTCGTGCGGTCGGCGTGATGTCGTCGAGGACTTCGCGAAGATGACTGCGGATCTGGGCGGGCGACGGCCGCCGGTCAGGATCGACGGCAAGCATGTGATCGATGACACCGCGGAGGCAGCCCGCGTGGACGAACGGGCGTCTGCGGTTCTCCACGACGGCGGCCAGCATCGCCAGGGGCACCTTGCCCTCGAACGGAGACTCGCCCTCGACGGCGGTGAAGAGGGTCGCTCCGAGCCCCCACACGTCGCTGGCGTACACGGCCCGCGCGCCTCGGACGCGTTCAGGAGCGATGTAAGCCGGCGAACCTATCAGCGTTCCCGCACCCGTCAGGGTTGTGTCGCCGTGGCTGACCGCGATGCCGAAGTCGGTCAGGCGTGACTCGCCGGCCGCGGTGACCAGGACGTTGCCCGGCTTGACATCGCGGTGGACGACGCCGCCACGGTGAGCGGCCTCGAGCGCATAGGCCAGGCTGACGCCGATACGGGCGACCCGCTCGGGGGCCAGCCGTCCGGCGTCCTTGATGAGCTCGGACAGGGAGACCCCGTCGACGTACTCCATGACGATCCACGAACGCCCGTCTGCCTTGAGCACGTCGTAGACGGTCACCAGCGTCGGATGACGCAGTCGAGCAGCCGCGCGGGCCTCACGCATCACCCGCTGTTCGGCCAGGTCGCGTTCGGCCGCCGACCCCATGAGCGGCAGCCGAATCTCCTTGATCGCGACCGGGCGGTGCAGCAGCACGTCCTCGCCCTTGTAGACAGTGCCGCTACCACCCTCACCGATCACTCTGCCCAGCCGGTACCGACCACCCAGGTATCCTTCCGTTCCCTGTTCGTCGGCGGCACCGAGAGTCGGCATCGTTTGATCCTACTTTCGATGACCTTCTTGGAGTTTGAGATTCCTCTACCCAGGGCGACAACGACAACACACGCCTTGGTCTTGTCGGCGTCGGTCTTGTCGGCGTCGTCGACATGCGCCGGTCAGAGACGGGAGCTCCGTCGCGTGCGCCGGGCACAGCGGCCGGGCCAGCCGAACAGGGATGACCGAGTGACGCGTCGTCGACGCGCCCGTCTAGTCATAGGGGTCTCCTATGACCATCCCTGGCAGTCGGTCGGTACCGAAGGGTCCTCGGCCGCTTGAGGCTGGGATCCATGACCACCGTCCCCGTCCGGGAACGCCCTCTCGCCCGACCCGCGCGGCTCGCGCCCACCGTGTCCGCCGCCTCCGGCGTGTCTGGCGTGTCTGGCGGGCTGGCGTTCGCCGGCGCGATCGGCCTGGCCGCGACCGCCGTCGGCATGGCCTGCCCGGTGATCGGCGCGCCTGTCGTGGCGGTTGTCGGGGGCGCCCTGCTCAGCCCACTCGCCCGGAGATGGGGAGGTGTCCTTCAGCCAGGTCTTGACGTTGCTCGGGTCCGCCTGTTGCGGGTCTCCGTCGCGTTGCTGGGCGCCCAGCTGTCCCTGGGCGAGGTGGCCGACGTCGGAGTGGCCTCGCTGCCGGTCATGCTGGCCACCCTCGCCGCCTGTCTGGCCGGCGCCGCGATGCTCGGTCGATGTCTCAAGGTGGGACGTGACCTGCGCACCCTTATCGGCGTCGGGACGGCGATCTGCGGCGCGTCGGCGATCGCCGCCACGAGCCCGACGATCAGGGCCAAGAACGCCGACGTCGCCTACGCCGTCTCGACGATCTTCCTGTTCAACGTGGCCGCGGCGCTGGTCTTCCCGCCGCTCGGGCACGCGCTCGGCCTGAGCCCGGGCGCGTTCGGCCTGTTCGCCGGCACCGCCGTCAACGACATGTCCTCGGTCGTCGCCGCGGCCAGCGCGTACGACCCGGCCGCCGTCCAGCAGGCGGTCGTGGTCAAGCTCGTCCGCACACTCATGATCATTCCGATCGTGCTGGTGCTGGGCGCGCTCGTCCGCGACCGCGAGGCCTCGTCCGACCTGGACGCCGAGCCGCACCGTCAGCCGGACCACCAGTCACGCCACCTGCTGGCCGCGCCGCGCCGCGCCGTCCGCCTGGTTCCGGGGTTCCTCGTCGCGTTCGTGCTGGTGGTGTCGGCCAACTCGGCTGGGCTTCTCCCCGTCGCCAGCCACGAGCCATTGCATCGCGGCGCGATGATCCTCATCGCCGTCGCGCTCGCCGCGATCGGCCTCGCGACGGACGTCGCGGCGCTGCGCCGCACCGGGTACCGGCCGCTCCTGCTCGGCCTGCTGCTGTGGGCGACGGTGAGCCTGACCAGCCTCGCCGTCGCCGGGGCGGTGTGACACGCTGTCCGACGATGCCCCTCCCGAGCTGGGTCACCGATCTGGCGACGCTCAACCTGCTGCTTTCCGTCGCCGAGACCGGCAGCGTCGGCCGCGCCGCCCAGGCGCACGGCATCAGCCAGCCGAGCGCGAGCGAGCGGCTGGCCCGGCTGGAACGGCGCCTCGGCGTGCCGCTCCTGGTCCGGACCCGGCGCGGCAGCACTCTGACCCCGACCGGCGAGGCCGTCGTCGCCTGGATCCACCCGGTCATCGACGCGGCCCAGGCGCTGGCCGACGGTGTGCTCTCGCTGCGGGCCGACCAGCGGGCCCGCCTGCGCATCACGGCCAGCCTGACCGTGGCCGAGTACCTGCTGCCCCGATGGCTGCTGGTCCTGCGGCGCGGTCACGCCGATCTCGAGATCTCGGCCAGCGTCGCCAACAGCGAGGACGTCTGCGCGGCGATCCGCTCCGGCCGGGCCGATCTCGGGTTCATCGAGTCGCCCGACGTCCCAGCCGACCTCGGCCGCCGAGTGGTCGGCGCGGACAGCCTCGCCCTCGTCGTGGCCGCCCGCTACCCCCTGGCAGCTCGGGCCGAGCGGGGTCTACGCGCCACCGATCTCATCGAGGCGCCGCTTCTGCTGCGCGAACCCGGCTCCGGCACGCGCGAGACGTTCCTACGCGCCCTCGCCGGCGCGCTCGGTCATACCCCGCCGATCCACCGCGCGACCAGCCTGGGCTCGACGGCGACGATCCTGGCCACGGTCCGGGCGGGCGGCGGTGTGGGCGTCGTCAGCGCGCGGGCCGCGGCGGCCGGCCTGGCCACCGGCGAGCTGGTCCGGCTGCGGGTGGCCGACCTGATGCTGGTTCGACCGCTGCACGCCGTCTGGTCCGGCCACGCGCCGACCCCGCTGGCCGCGGAGCTGATCGAACTCGCGATCGGACTACCTACGCCGGACTAATCCATAGGAAAATCGCCTGGGACAACCCGCGGTCCGCCGTTACTCACCCAAGCACCCAACCCTCTCCCGCTCGTTGCCCGTCGATAGTCGCCGTGTGGTTTTCTGGCTGCCGGTATGGACCTGCCGACGCGACAGCGGGCGACGGTCCTTCCATGGGGCCCTCGCCAAGAGGCCGCCGTCGGGCCGCCGAGAACACGCACCGTCGCCGCTGGGCGGAGTTCCGGGCCGCGACGCCTTTCGAGGACCGTGCGCCGGAACGTTAACAGTGTCCCAACTTCAGCACATATGCCTGCCGAAATAGCCGCGGCCAGTAGCATGTGGGACATCTGCGGGCATTCGGGGACCGCGGTCCTGACGGCCGATTCCAGAACCGGCTCGGGGGCCGGCCAGTCACGTGGACGGGTCACCGCCTGAGAACGGCGGAGAGACAGTGGGCGACGGCGAACGCGTGCATGGAACCGGCGGCGGCGACAGCCTCTTCCGCGCCGACGGCCACGACGGCGGCCCGTCCCTCCCGGACGGCCGGTCGCCGGCCGACGCCTTCCTGACCGCGTGGCGGAGCTCTCCGGCCGCGTCCTCGCCGCCGGTGGCCGCGCTTCGGCGGCTAGCCACCCGGCGGCCGGCCGCGAGGCCGGGGCACGCGCGCCGTCAGGTCGCCCGGCGCGGGAGGCCGTCCTCGGACGGCGCGGATGGTGGGCCGGGCACCAGCCCGTGGCCCGCGGCCGGCGAGACCGCGCTCCGCGGCCCGGCGGCCGACCGCCGCGGCGACCGACGTTCCTCGCCCAGCACCGCACCGCCGTTTGCCACACCGCCGTTTGCCACACCGCCGTTTGCCACACCGCCCGGTGCCACACCGCCGTATGCCACACCGCTGGGCGGCGCGCCGCCGGGTCCGGGGCCGAAACCGCCCGGGGCGCCACCGGGGCGGCCCGGGCCGGCCCCGCCAGCCCAGCCGATGGCGTCGGCCCTGCCGAGGCCCGACGACGTGGCCGAACCCGGACCGCCGAACGCCGCCGCCGCGGCCGACGGTGCCACGGTCTTCGTCGGCCGGCTCAGCCGGGACGCCCAGTTCCACGTCCTCGGCCGTCGCGCAGCCGTCCTGGCCACGGTGCTTCTCCTGGCCGTCATCGGTTCGGTCGCGGCGGCGGCGGTGCTCGTCCGATGAGCCCGACGAGTCAGAGCAGTCCGATGAGTCGGATAAGTCCGGGAAGTCCAATGAGCGCGCCGGGAGTTCCAGCCCGGCGGCCCCGGCCAGGCCGAAGCGCACGGCCTTCGTCCAACCGCAGACAACCCTCTGGGAGAGCATGTGTCCGAGCAGCCAGTGTCGCCGGCCGAGGTGGCGTGGTTCGCGCAGCGGTGCGACCTGGTCGTCCGCAATGTCGAACGCCTCATCCGCGGCAAGACGGATGTCGTCCGGCTGGCTGTGCTCTGCCTCGCCTCCGAGGGCCATCTGCTCATCGATGACGTGCCGGGTGTGGGCAAGACGTCGCTCGCGAAGGCGCTGGCGAAGTCCATCGCCGGCACGATGCGCCGGATCCAGTGCACGCCGGACCTGCTGCCGACCGATGTCACCGGCGTCAACATCTGGAATGCCGACACCAGAAAGTTCGAGTTCCAGGCCGGCCCGGTGTTCGCGAACGTCGTGCTCGCCGACGAGGTGAACCGGGCGTCGCCGAAGACGCAGTCCGCGCTGTTGGAGGTGATGGAGGAACGGCAGGTGACCCTCGACGGAACCGCCTACCCGCTGGAGCGGCCCTTCCTGGTCATCGCCACGCAGAACCCGGTCGAGCACGGCGGCACCTTCGACCTGCCCGAGGCGCAGATCGACCGGTTCATGATGCGCCTCGCGGTCGGCTACCCGAGCCACGAGGCCGAGGTGGACATGCTGGCCAGCCGGTCGGCTGGCCAGTCGGTCGAGGACCTGGCGCCGGTGGTGTCCGCGGCCGACGTGCAGCGGATGACCGCGACGGTGCGGCGCGTCCATATCAGCCGCGAGCTGCTCAGCTACGTCGTGACGATCGTGGACGCCACCCGCCGGCGCGGCGAGCTCCGGCTGGGCGCGAGCCCCCGCGGGGGCCTCGCGCTCGTGGCCGCGGCGCAGGCGCACGCGGCGGCCGAGGGGCGCGCCTTCGTCATTCCCGACGACGTCAAGACGCTCGCCCCGCATGTCCTCGGGCATCGGCTGCTCCTGCGCCCGGAGGCCGAGCTGAACGGCGTGACCGCCGAGAAGCTGCTCGGCTCGGTCCTCGTCGGGATCCCGGTACCCGGTGAACGGCCGGCCTTCCGATGATCACCCGCTCCGGGCTCCTCGTGGCCGCGCTCGCGGTGGCACTGGGCGTCGCCGGCTTCGTCCTGCGCTACCCGGAGTTCGTCGTGATGTCGGCCGCGGCCACGCTGGCGCTCGTGGTCGCCTGCGCCTGGCTGTTCGTGGCCCCGGACGTCGTGATCAGTCGTGAGATCCGCCCGGCCGGGGTGGTGGAGGGCGAGCCGGCGTCCGGCGTCCTCACGGTCACCAACGTCTCCGGGCGGCGCTGCCCGCCGCTGCGGGCCGCCGAGCGGGTCGCCGGCACGTCGATCGGCATCGCGCTTCCCAGTCTCGCGGCCGGGGCCGGGACCCAGCGCGGCTACGCGATCCCCACCGGGCGGCGCGGGGTGTTCGAGGTCGGGCCGCTGGTCGTCGGCCACAGCGATCCGCTGCGGCTCATCCAGCTGAGCCGGGAGCTGCCCGGGCGGTCGACCCTGCGGGTGCGGCCGCGGGTGCTCGCCGTCGCGCCGCTGCCGACGGGGGGCTCGTTCGAGCTGGACGGGCCGGCGGCGCGCGAGGCGCCGCTGGGCGGTGTCGCGTTCCACTCGATGCGGGAGTACGTGCGCGGCGACGACCGGCGGCTCATCCACTGGAGGTCCTCGGCCAGGGCCGCCAAGCTCATGGTCCGGCAGAACGTCGTGCCCAACGAGATGACCATGATGGTCGTGCTGGACACCAGCGCCGCCCCCTACACCGACGACTTCTTCGAGGACGCGGTGCGGGTCGCCTCGTCGCTGATCGCCGCCGGGCTCACCCGTGGCTTCCCGGTCGAGCTGTGGACCACCGGCCGAGGACGTCTCGCGGCCGGCCGGGACATCGCGGCCGGGGAGGCGATGCTGGACCTGCTCGCCGAGGTGACGACGCGGCCAGACGACCCGGGTCTGGCCGCCCTGGCGGCCATGATGCCGGGCACCCCCGGCGTCGCGCTCGGGGTCGTGACGGGTCAGCCGGCGCCGTCGGCGCTGGGCGCCGTGTCGGCCGTGCGGCCCCGGTACGCCATGGTCAGCCTCGTCCAGGTCGGCGAGCTGCACGGCCGGCCGGCTCCGTCGGTGTCCGGGGCGCTCGCCGTCAACGTGCGGACCAGCGACGAGTTCGCCGCCGTCTGGGGTTCGCGGGCGCGCCGATGACCACGCCGATCCTGTCGCCCCGGCCGGCCCCGCCGGTCCCGCCGGTCAAGTCGCCCCGGCCGACCCCACCGCCCCCGTCGCCCCCGTCGCCGGCCACCGGCCCACGCCTCCGGCTGGGCGACGTGCTCCTGGCCGGGGCGTCGATGCTGCCCGCCGCGGCCGCCCTCGGCGCGCTGTTCGACGGCTACCGCTACCTGGCGCCGCTGGCCGGCGCCGTCGCCGCCGCGGCGGTCGTCGGCACGGTCGCGGCCCGGCGGTTGGCCACGGTCGAGCTGGTCTGCCTCGTCGGTGCGCTGGCCGGCCTGCTCTACGGCACGGGGGTGGCCGCGGGCCGCGTCGACCTGCTGCTGCGGGCGCTGCGCGACGGCTGGCGGCCGTTGCTGACCACGGCCGTGCCCGCCGAGCCGAACACGCTGCTGCTGGCGCCGCTGGGCGCGGTGCTCTGGGTCGCCACGTTCGCCGCCGTCGTGCTGGTGGTGCGCTGGCACGGCGCGCTGCTGCCGGCGCTGCCGCCGCTGCTCGTGACGATCGGGTTTCTGCTGCTGGTCGCCGAGGCCGGGCAGCGCCGCCGGGTCGCGCAGCTGGTGCTCACCGGATGCTTCGTGGTGCTCGTGCTCGTGCTCGCCGCGGTACGGTCCGCGCGCGCGGGGGTGCTCCCTGGCCAGTCCGAGCCGACCGGGGGCGGGCCCGGTGTCGACGGCCGATCCGGCCCCGGGCACCGGTCCCGGCTGGCCGGGCCGCTGGCGATCGGGCTGCCGGTGGTCGCGACGGTCGCGGTGCTGGCGACCGTGGTCGGCGTCGTCGTGCCGATCGACTCGGCTGACCGGTACGACCTCAGGGAACACAGCAGTCCGCCGGTCGACGACGTCGCCCTGCTCAACCCACTCGTGCAGGTGCGCGCGCAGCTGGACACCCCCGAGCCGACGAAGCTGTTCACCATCAGGCTGACCCCCGCGGCCGCCGCCTGGCCGGCCGGCGCGCCAGGCACGTCGCCCCGGGTGCGGACGGCCGCCCTCGGCGCCTTCGACGGCGCCACCTGGAGCGTCGACGGGAACTTCATCGCGGTCGACAAGGTGCTGCCGGGTCCGGAGGAACCGGTCGCGACGACGGTCGCGCGCGCGAGGGTGCGCGCCGACGTGACGTTCGACGGGTTCGACGACGCGCTGCTGCCCACCCTCGGCGAGCCGACGGCCATCGACTACGCCACCGCCAGCGGTTCCGGCCCGCGAGAGGGGAGAGGTCCGGCGTTCGAGCCGACGTCGGGAACGCTCGCCCTGCTGTCGCCACCGCGGGCCGGCGACCGCTTCGACCTGACGGCCCAGGTGTCGCGGCCGTCGGACGCGCAGCTGGCGGCGGCCGTCGTGGCGACCGGGCCGGGCGCGGACCGCTACCGGGTGCTGCCGAACCTGCCGGACGATCTGCGGGCCGAGCTGCTGGCCAACGCCAGGCAGACGACGGCCGGGGCCGCGACGACGTACGGCAAGCTGGTCGCGCTCGCCGACTTCCTGCGCGACGGCAACGCGTTCCCCTACGACCTGCACGCGACGCCCGGCCACTCCTACGGCCGGCTCACCCGGCTGCTGGACTCGGCCGACCCGGCGGACCACCGCGGCTACGCGGAGCAGCGCGCCGCCGCGTTCGCCGTGCTGGCCCGCTCGCTCGGGTTCCCGACCCGGATCAGCGTCGGCTACCTGCTCGACGAGGACGGCGCGGCCAACACCACCGACGCGGCCAACACCGACGGCACATTCACGGTCACCGACCACCAGGCACACGCCTGGCCGGAGGTGCTGTTCGCCGGGATCGGCTGGGTCGCGTTCGAGCCGACCGACACGAGCGACCTGTCGAGGGCGGGGTCCCGGGACGCGCCGCTGTCGGGAGCCTCCCCACCACAGACCCAGCAGGGCGACGAGGAGAACCCGGCGGTCATCACGCCGGCGCAACGCGACATCATCGTCGGCGGCGACGACGGGCGCGGTGGGCGTCTCGCCTGGCCGTTCGTCCTGCTCATCGCGCTGGGCGCCCTCGCCCTGGCCCTGCCCCTCCTGGTGATCGGCGAAAAGGCCCGGCGCCGGCTGACGCGGCGACATCGCGGCGGCCCGGCCGACCGGGTGCGCGGTGCCTGGTGGGAGGCGAGGGACCGGCTCGGCGAGTTCGGCGTCTCCCGATCGCCCTCGCTGACCAGACGCGAACTGGTCGGCGCCGTCGCCAGGAACCCGGCCACGGCGCCGGCGGTCGCGCCGCTGCGGCTGCTCGCGGCGCTGGTCGACGAGGCGACGTTCGCCCTGGGCGGCACCGGGGCCGACGATCCGGACCGGGCCTGGGCGCTGGTCGGGGACGTCCGCCGGGAGCTGGGACGTGCCGCCGGCCGCGCCGGCCGGGTGCGGGCCCTCCTCGACCCGCACCCGCTGTTCGCCGCCCCGGCGGCGGGCGCCGACGCCGAGGCCGCGGCCGTGGCGCCGCCGACCGGGCCGGCGGTGACACCCGCCGCCGTCCCGCCGGTACCCGCGAGCCCGTCGGACTTTCTCCAGCACTGGGTCCAGGTACACGGCCAGCAGCGGCGCACGATGGCCCACGCCGGCACGACGACGACACTCGCTGACACGACGGTGGTGCACGGTGAATGATCACGTCCTCGCGCGGCAGCGAGCGATCCCCCGGCCGTGGCTTGTCTGGTTGCCAAGAGTCCTCCTGGCATTGGTGCTCGCCGGCGCGGTCGCCGGGCTCGCGCTCGCGCTCGCGCGGCCGGAGGAGGTCCCACGGCGGGCGGTCGACCTCGACGACGCGTCGGCGTGGCTGGTGTCGTCGACCGTCGGGGAGGCGGTGCTGGTCGACGGGACGTCCGGGCAGATCGTCACCCGGGTCGACATCGGCGGGAACGGGTCGGTGGGCACCCAGGAGGGCACGGACGCGTTTGTCTCGTCGGCTGACGGGACGGTGCTGCGGATCGATGGCACGACCTACCGGGTGAACCTGCCGACGAGCCCGTTCTCGGGCCGCGGTGAGCCGTTGACGCTGTTCCCCGCGCCGGGCGCGCTGTTCGCCGTCAGCCCGTCGCGGGGGGTCGTCTTCGTCGTCGACCCTCGGACGTTGCGGGTCCGCGCGACCGTCGCCGTCCACGCCACGATCCGCGACGGCGCGGTTCTCGCCGACGGCGCGGGCCGGCTGTGGATCGTCGACG
This sequence comes from Pseudofrankia coriaricola, assembly GCF_032027725.1. Taxonomy (NCBI): domain Bacteria; kingdom Bacillati; phylum Actinomycetota; class Actinomycetes; order Frankiales; family Frankiaceae; genus Pseudofrankia; species Pseudofrankia coriaricola. Next base: position 83,813 of record NZ_JASNFO010000043.1, read on the forward strand.
CGGCGACGGGCGACCTCCTGCGGGTGGACGGCGACGGGCGGCAGGCCCGGGTTGGGGCCGTCGACCCGCAGTGGACCAGGCTGATCTCCGTGTCCGGGCGGCCGGTGGCCGTGGACCTGGCGGCCGGGCGGGCCCGCCCGATCGAGGCGGACGGCGTCACCGGGCCAGGGGTGTGCGTCGACGCCACCAAGGACGGCTCGGTCGTGGTGGCCGGTGCGGGCCCGGCGCCGCCGCCGGGGCAACTGCGCGCGGACGCGGCCCGCTGGATCTTCCTGGTCAGCCAGCGCAGTGGGCTGCTGATGCTCAGCGATCTCTCGACCCGGACCTGCGACGACGTGATCGACCTTGACGTCGCCGGGCACCGGCTGGGACAGCCTGTGGAGGCCGCCGGCCTGGTGTTCGTCCCGGACCTCACGACCAGCCGGGTGATAGTCGTCGACCTGGCCGGGCGGAAGGTGAAGGCCACGGCGAACGTGCCGGTCACGCCCGACAAGCCGTTCGAACTGCAGCGCGCCGGATCGGTGGTGTTCTTCAACGACCCCGCCGGCAGCATCGCCGGGGTTATCCAGCCCAGCGGCACGGTCACGACGGTCGAGAAGTACGGCCCGACACCAACCGGCGCCGACGACGAGCCCGCCGACGTCCCGCCGCCCCCGCCCACGTCGTCGACACCGCCGCCGTCCCCGACCGAGCCGGCGACGTCCCCACCCGCCACGGCCCGGCCCTCGCCCCCAAAGGCTCCCCCGTTCTCGCCGCCCGCGGCCGCGCCGAGCCAGCCGCCGGTCGTCCCCCCGGTCACCCGGCCGCCTGGGCGGCAACCCTCGCCCGAGGCGCCGCGCCCGCCGCGGCCGGCGCAGACGACCTCCGCCGCGCCCACCGGGCCGCCGGTCGTCCCGCGGCCGGCCACCGCCACGCCGTCGCCCAGCGCGCCGGTCGTCACGCCGTCGGCGCCGGCGACAGTCCCGCCGCGGGCGAATCCGCCCACGGCCCGACTGAACGTGTCGCAGGCCAGCGGGCTCGCGCCGCTTCCCGTGCGGCTCGACGCCAGCGGTTCGTCCGCGGCGGACCCGGCGGTGCCGATCGTCAGCTACAACTTCATGGCGGGTCCCGGCGGTTCGGTCACCCAGACGACCGGCGACCAGGCGTCCGCGGTGGTGGACCTGACGTTCGACACGCCGGGCACCTGGCTCGTCACGGTCCGCGTCACCGACGCGGCCGGCAACTCGGCGCAGAGCACCCCGGTCCGGGTAACCGTGAACGGGCCCCCGACGCAGCCATCCCCGGTTTCCCCGACGACCACCCCACCGCCTCCCCCAACGACGACCCAACCGGCTCCCCCAACGACGCAGCCGCCGCCAACTCCGACGCCGACGCCCCCGCCGCCCACGACACCTCGGACGACGACAGCTCCGCCGCCCACGACACGTCCGCCGACGACGTCCCCGCCGCCGGCGACCCATACCGAGGTCACCGGCAACACCGGCTCGCCCACCTTCGCCACCGTGCATTTCGTCGGCCCGAACACGCCCAGGATCGGGGTGAACGTGGCGGTGCAGGTCCGCTGTCGGACGACCGGCGACGCGGTGGAGGACGGGAACACCTGGTTCTACCTGGTCGTGTCCGGAGTGGCGGCCGGCCGGTACGCGCCGGCCGACAACTTCTACAACAACGGCGCGACGTCCGGCCCGCACAACAACGTCTTCGTCGACACGAAGGTCCCGCTCTGCTGAGCCCCCAACGCCGCCGCGTCGGACTGGGAGCGCGAGTACTACGGCTGCAACCGCGAGCGGCTGCGCCAGGCGAAGGCCACACACGACCCGGAGAACGTGTTCAGCTTCGAGCAGAGCGTGCCGCCCGTCGCCGGCTGATCCGGTGGTCAGTACCGGACCGGCCTCACCGCCCATCACCGGGCGGCCAGCAGCATGCTGCCGACCGCCAGCGCGGCCAGGCGCCGCCGGCTCGAAATTGGCTGGTCGGACCAGCTGCCTGGCCGTACCCTGCTGCCCATCATGTGTGCCGCGATTCGGCTGCGTTCCGCCCGCTGACGGCGCGGAACGGTACTCAGCCAACCACTCGGTCGTTCTGCGCCGTCGGCCCTGTTCAGGGCCGGGCGGCGCTTCGTGCTGCCCGGCGTCGACAGACGACCGAGGGAGCAGTACATGTCCCGTGTCCATCCCGGCTACGGTGCCTACCCCGGACCGCATGAGCTTGGTCAGAACCACCTCACCGACAGGCGAGTGATCGCCCGCATCGTCGAGTTGATTGGCGAGGCACCAATGCCGATCGTCGAGTGGGCCGCCGGACGCGGCGCCGTCACCCGCTCGCTCGCCCGCCTGGGCCGGCCGGTGGAGGCGATCGAGGTCGACCCGCGCTCGGTCGCCCGTCTGCGTCGCGCCGTCGCGCCGCACGTCGTGGTCAGCCAGGGCGACATCCTGCGCCATGCCCCGCCGCGGGGACCGTACGACCTCGTCTGCAACGTTCCGTTCCACATCACCACACCGGTCCTGCGCCGGCTGCTCACCCTGAACGGCTGGCGCCGGGCAGTGCTCCTGCTCCAGTGGGAGGTCGCCCGCAAGCGGGCCGGTGTCGGGGGTGCCACGCTGCTCACCGCCCAGTGGTGGCCCTGGTACGAGTTCACGCTCGACCGCAGGGTCCCCTCGACGTCCTTCAACCCGCGCCCCTCGGTCGACGGTGGGCTCCTGGTCGTCGACCGCCGCCCCGCTCCACTGGTCCCGCCGGCGGAGCGCGCCGCCTACCAGACCTTCGCGGCCGAGGTCTTCCATGGGCGGGGGCGGGGGATCGTCAACATCCTCCGTACGCGGGGCCTGTCGGGCAACGCGCTCGCGACATGGCGCCGCGCGCACGGAATCGGTGACGGTCATCTGCCACGCGACCTGGACCTCGGCGCCTGGGTGGACGCCTATCGGCTCCGGTGAGTCCCACTCCCACCGGCGCGTGGACGGCTGGCCGCTGACCTGGCCGGCGGCGATCAGCGCGATCAGGAGCGAGGCGACCAGGAAGGTGAGGCCGAGGTAGGTCGCGCCGGCGACCGGAGGCGTTCTCCTCGACCTCAGCGGGGCGGCGATCCAGATCGTCAGCGACGGGGGCACCGCGTTCCCTGGCTGGCGGTGGACGGCCACGCCCGGCTGGCCGGCAGGTGCGGCGGTAGCACTTCGTCATCTGCCGAGCGGCCCGCGCTATCTGCCGAGCAGGCCGCGCTCGATCACGCGGACCGCGGCCTCGATCGTTTCCGCCGGTCGGTCTCCGCCGCCGAACACGTCTAGTAAGGCCATCGCCACGATCGCCTCGATGTCGACGTCGCCGAAACCGCGAGGTTCCAGGAAGTGCACGATCTGGCGCCGGCCCCAGTCGAGGGCAGCGGCCGCGTCGGTCCCGAGCGTGGCTTCGCGGCGCGTCGCGTCGGCCCAGATCCGGATGATCCCGGCCTCGGAGGCGTGCATCTCGTTGTAGGTGCGCAGCCATGCCCGCAGGTTGGCCGTCGACCAGGCTTTCCCGGACCCTGGCTCGGGTGGCGCAGGGATCGCGGCGAGCGTACGGGACAGCGGCGCCATCGCTGTCAGCACGAGAACTCGCGCGAGGTCGGCCTTGTTGGCGAAGTATCGGTAGAAGAGGCCGTGGGAGAGGCCTGCGATCTCGACGACGTCGTCGATCCGGGTGCCGAGGCCATTTCGCCCGGACTCCCGGCCGGGCCTCCGCTCAGGCCGCGGCCGCGAAGGGCAGATCCATGGCCTCGGCCAGGTTGCCGCCCATGACGCGGGCGATGTCCTCGGCGGACAGGCCCTCGAGCTCATCGACGTAGGAGACCGGGTCGGAGAGTCCCTCCGCGTGCGGGTAGTCGGACCCGAACACGACCCGGTCGACGCCCACGACCTTGATGAGGCCGCGCGGGTCCTCCTCGTGGAACGGGTGGATCCAGATGTTGCGCTTGAACACCTGAAGTGGGTCCTCGTCGAACCGCCTCGGGTTGTGCGCGTATGCGGTGCCAGCGGCCTCCACGAAGGGCCGCACCCAGCCGGAGCCGTTCTCGACCGGCAGGATGCGCAGCCGCGGGAAACGGGAGAGGAGCCCGTGCCCGATCAGCGAGGCCACCGTGTCGAAGATGCCCCGGCCCTGGGTGTGCATGATCTCGATGAAGGCCGACGGCGTGGCGAAGGGAAGATGCTCACCATCGGCCCGCCCCTCCCACATGTTGTAGTAGCGGGTCAGGCCGTCATCGGAGGAGTGCAGGCCGACGGTGATGTTCGCCTCGACCACCTTCTCCCAGAACGGGTCGAACTCCGGCAGCGCGAACGACCGGAAGCCTTCGTAGCCGGGCACCGGCGCCGGCCGGATCAGGATGATCTTCGCTCCACGCTCGAGCACCCACTCCAGTTCCTTGATGGCCTCGCTCACGATCGGCAGCGTGATCACCGGCGTGGCGAAGATACGGTCCTGGTAGTTGAAGCTCCACTGCTCGTGCATCCATTGGTTCAGCGCGTGGACGACCGCGTGGGTGGCCTTCGGATCCATGCGCAGTCGGTCTTCCAGGAGGCTGGCGAGCGTCGGCCACATGAGCGCCCGGTCAATTCCCAGCTCGTTCATGAGGGCCAGCCGCGGCTCCGGCGCGAAAAACGCCTCGGGCGAGCGAATCGGGGCGCCCATCAGCTCCCGGGTCGACTTCCCGTCCGGGTTGCCGTGCTTGAAGAACTCCTCCCAGGCTCCCGGCCGAGCGACGACGTTGAAGGTCGGGTTCGGGATGTACTCGGAGATCACGCCGCGAACGGCGATCTTGTCGCGCCCGTTGACCTGGACGTACTTGATCAGGCCGTCATATTCCTTGGGAAGAAATCTCGTGAAGGCGTCCGCCGTCTCGTACATGTGGTTGTCCGCGTCAAAGACGGGAAAGCCGACAGGGGTTTTGGGCATGACTACCTCCGGTCGCCGGTGGGCCGTCCGACGGACGCCGCTGGGCGGCCGCGCGACAGCTCGCGATCACGCCTGCCTGGGAGCCGACGAGCATCAGCCCTGGAGCGTGACGCCAGACACAGATCGTTCCTAACATCTTCTAACACTGACGTCAACGTTAGTCCACGGTCAGGACCGACCAGGCGCGTCGGCCGCGTCTGCACGACGGGCCGCATGACCCGACGCGCGCACGGATGATCCCTTCCGGCCAGCCGTCGGGCTATCGAAGGATCGAGCCACAACCGGGCCGGGCCGGAATGCCTGGAATCGGGTCGTCGGTCCTGATCGAGAACGGCTCCTGGTAGGTCACGACCAGCGCATCGCCGACAAAGTCATAGCGCCGCACCTCGCCCTGGAGGGTCTGGCCGTCGTCTTGGGAGCCGGCGATCCAGGTGACGATCCTGCCCGCTCCGGGGTCCCCGAGGTCCGGTTCGCAGGCCCAGTTGAACAGGCTGTGTCCGCCACCGCCAGAGCTGAGCGATGACACCTTCGACGCCTCGAATCAGATTTCGATCATCGAGGATCGACGGAGCGCCAAACGAGGAGGTGTCGCCAGGACGGTCGCGGTGATACGGAGACGATCCCGGACCTGGTGCCCGCCACGCCGCCGTTCGTCTGGGAGCGTCGAGGTGCTGACGGATGGCGCTCTCCGCCGGGTGCACGAAGATCCCGTATGGCGAGCTTCCCGTCCACCGCGGCGCAGGAGGGCACCGCGGCGGTCCCGCCGGCCTTCTTCGCCTACTTCACGCTCCACGCCGAAGTAGCGCCGGGAACGCTCCCGCGCCGAGAAGCGGCTTCAAGATCGAGTACTGGTCCCACTTCTTAGTGGACGAGACCCTGGTGTCCCCATCGAGGGGTGGGGCCGGGCTCGCCCAGATCAGTGCCGACGGGGTTCTGAGAGACGTCCTGAGCGATGGCGGTGCCCCAGTCGAAGTACTCCATGAGCGCCACGGCGAGCTCCGGCTGGCCGGGCAGCACCTCGCCGATCGCGTCCGCCATCAGCTCCAGCCAGCGTCGCCGATGCTCGTCGCGGATCCCGAGCCCGAGGTGGCTCCGTAGCAGCGCCTGATGCCCGCCGAGGCGGGCCGAGAAATCCGCTGGCCCACCGAATATCTCTGCCAGCCACACGGCCACATGATCGAGGTGGGTCGGCGTGAAGTGCGTGAACACGGGGGCGAGCAGTTCGTCTGCGAGCACACGGTCGTAGAACGCCGCGGACAGGCGCCGCAGGCCATCAAGGCCGCCTACATCGTCGTAGAGCGAGGAACTCACGATGACCTCCTGAGGCTAGGGCGACGCGCCGCCCAGGCTTCCACGGTGCCAGATCTCGGCTTCGAAACGTCCCGCGTCGGCGGGAGAGGCCGCCGCGGCGCGCGCGTTGGTCCCGTCAGGGCCGGGCCGTGGCGGACGACCTCGGCGGGCGATCAGGCGGCGAGCCGGAACGACGTGCCCGAACTGCTGGGTACCCAGGCCCCCGGGAGCGCCGTGGCCAGCGCATGCTGGGCGCGCCAGCCGCTGCAGTGCGCGCTGGCGACAAGGTCGGGCGCCATATCGGTCAGTGCGCTGACCGTCGGCGCGATGACCGGTTCGAAAGCGGGCCCGCTCAGGTGCAGGCCGCCGATCAGCGCATGCAGCCGTTCGACACCTGTCAGCCGCAGCGCGTGCCGCACGATGTTGACCACGCCCGCGTGCCCGCACCCGGTCAGCACCACCAGGCCCCTGCCTCGGACATGCACGACAAGCGCCTGGTCGTCGAGCACGAGGGGATCATGGCGCCAGCCGGCGCCGTCCCAGGCCTGATGCGCGGGCGGCATTCCGCGTTCGAAGTCGGTCGTGCGGTCGATCTCGCCAGTGATCAGCACGCTGCCGTCGACCAGCAGCGACGGAGACCGCCGCTCGATCACTTCGAACCCCTCCGACTCGCACGCACGCCTGCTCAGCGTCGGCAGCGCGGACGGGTCGAGCCCGGGGGGTGCCAGCCGCCGACGCGTCCAGACCAGCGGGTGCACCGTCATCGGCAGGCCACGGACCCCACGGCGGCCGGCCAGGCCGGCCAGGCCGCCCGCGTGGTCGAAGTGGCCGTGGCTGAGCACGACGCCCTGAACCTCGCCGAGATCGATGCCGAGCCGCTCGGCGTTGCTCACCATCCCGTCAGGCGACACACCGGTGTCGAACAGCAGGGTGGTGACCGTCTCGCCGCGACGGACCCGGACCAGTGCCGAGAAGCCGTGCTCGGCCCGCAGGCCCGCCGTCGTCAGCCCATCCTCGAACTGGGGAGCTTCGACCAGCCCGGCACCCCGCGGGGGCCGCCGCACCCGATCGTCCCCCGCCAGCAGCCCGTCGAAGGTGTTGTCCATCAGCGTGGTGATGACGACCTCGTCCACCGGCGCCAACGACACCGGGTCGACAGCCGTACCGGTCACGGGCCGTGGAGCGGCGGCAAGCACACCCGACGCGTCGTCATCGCACATACCCCGACCTTAGGCCGCCCCGGGTCGCCGCCGTCCGCCACCAGATCCGTACGGGTCAGCGACGAGCGCGTCTGAGGTCTGGTGTGCTGGGTCGGGCATGGCACTGTGGGCTCGCCAGGAGCGCTGGTCATTGGTGACCTGCACAAGCGTCCGCTTGAAGTCGGCGTAGGCGTCGGCGCCGAGGGACTCTTCGTGTCGGCGTTCGATGGTGGCGAGGATGGCGCGCGCCTTGGCGATCTCGTCCTGCCCGCGGTCGGTGGGGACGACGAGTTTGGCGCGCCCGTCGGCCGGGTCCGGCTCCCGGCGGACATAGCCGAGCCGGACCAGCTCGTCGACGATCGTGCCGACGATCTGCTTGTGCTGGCCGATGCGCTCGGCCAGGTCGGTGGCCCGGACCCCCTCCGGATCAAGGTGAGCCAGGACCAAGCCGTGTCGGGGGCTGACGTCCGGGTGTCCCTGCTCGGCGAGGGCCGCGAACAGCTCCTTCTGGATCGCACGCATCAGCTGGCCGGTCAGCATGCCCAGGTCGGGGAGCGAGGTGTCGCTTGGCATGCTCGACTCCTGAAAAGATTAGTAACGACTCTTGACGGTCAATGATCGTTACTATACTTTGCTTGCAGTGCAGTTGACCGCCCCACACGCCGGGGCCGCGCCCGAAGGAGACCATCATGACCAGCACCGCCGGCTTCGACTACACCCTCACCCGCGACCTGGACGCCCCAGCGGAGGCGGTCTGGCGCGCCTGGACCGTCGCGGAGGACTACGGCCAGTGGGCCAGCGCCGAAGAGGTCGTCCTGGACGTCCGGCCCGGCGGCGCCTGGAGCTCGGTGATGGTCATCCCGGGTGGAACCCGCATCCCGCTGTCGGGCGGCTACACCGAGGTCGTGGAGAACAAGCGCCTGGTGATGGGCATGAACGTCCCCGACCGTGACGAGCCTGTCCTCATGGCCCTCGACCTGGCCGCCCACGGCGACCGGACCCAGATCACTCTGTCCCAGACCTTCGACACCGCCGAGGACCGCGACCAGGCCGAGCAGGGCAGCACCATGCTCCTGGACAGCCTGACCGCCTACCTGGCCGCCGCATGACGGACCTGGAAGACGACGCGCCGAAGGGCGCGTCTCGATCCCGGCCTGGCTGATGTCCTCAACCAGGTGACGGGCCCTCGGTGCGGGACGTGATCATCGGTCCGCACGAGTCGAGATCACTGAGCTCACCTGTCCCCCGCCACACCCCGACGCGACGGGGAACCCACGACCAGGTCTCGTAGCCTCCCGTAACCCGCTTACAGGCCGGCGTTGACCTCGGCCTCGGCGAGCGCCTTCTCGCCGGCCAGCCGGAACCCGATCGCCGCCAGCACCGCGCCCGGCAGGGCCCAGAGCGCCAACACGAGCACGGCGTGGATGACCGCCGACTGCATCGAGTCCTCGGTCCGGCCGCCCCAGAGCAGAACCGCGGCGTGCACGCCGGCATCGAGGCCGGCGCCGAGCAGGACGTACCCCGCAATGATCAGCAGGCGGCCGAAGCGGTCGCGGACGCCGCGCCGGCGGGCGCCGCGCCAGCAGTAGCGTCCGACGGTGAAGACGATGATCCCCCAGAAGGCGAGCGCCGCGCCGTCGGCGACACGCACCGGCGGGCCGTCGCCGCGGAACGGGTCGAATCCGCCCATGACCCGCAGCATGTCGACGATGCCGTAGACCGTCAGACCGATGCCGGCCACGATGAGCGCGAGGCCGACGATGTTGAACAACACGTTGGGTGGGTGCCGGCCTGCCGTGGCTGCCATCGGTGCGTCCCCCTCAGCCGGGTGCCGCAGGCCAGCATGCGGCAACGGCGGGCAGAAGGTCATCAAGGCTACCACTGACCGAGACCACGATCCACGCCGGCGCCAGCCGACTGCGCGCGCCGACGTGCCGGGCGTGTCGGGCGAGCCGGGCTCGACGAACGATCCGCACGATTGACGGCCTTTCACGGGAAGGGTTGACATACCGCCCGGTCGACATCCTCGTCAACAACGCGGGCTTCGCCACCCACGGCGACGTCGCGACGGCCGACCCGGCCCGCCTGACGGCGCAGATACGGCTCAACTGCATCGCCGTGGTGGAGCTGACGGCACGATTCCTGCCCGCGATGACCGCGCGCGGCCACGGCATCATCATCAACGTCGCGAGCACCGCCGCGTTCCAGCCCGTGGCGCACATGGCCGTCTACGCCGCGACCAAGGCATTCGTCCTCTCCTTCGCCGAAGGCCTGTGGGCGGAGGCCAAGCCTGCCGGCGTCCGCGTGCTGGCGGTGTCCCCCGGCGCCACCGACACCCCGTTCTTCGACGTGGTCGGCGCCGAGGAAGCGTCGGTCGGCCGCCGCCGCACTCCGCAGCAGGTTGTTGCCACCGCCCTGCGCGGCCTCGAGAAGGGCCGCCCGTCCGTCGTCGACGGCCCCATGAACAAGCTCGTCGCGGGGCTGCCCCGGACGCTGCCCCGCCCCGCCGTGATCCGGATCGCCGAGCGGTCGGTCCGCCCGGACAACACCCACTGACGCGCTCGACGCCCGTCCGGGCCGGAGCCCAGGACCCGGCGGTGGATGGACACTTTGTCCGTTCCAATCTTGATCCCGAAAGGCGGTCGCCATGCCCGGCTCCGAGATCATGGATCTCAGTACAGAACGGCTGACAGTCCACGTTCCCGCGGCCAAATAGCGGCCGGAGCCGTGGTGAACCGTTCGCCCTTCCGCTCGCTACCTACCTTCAGGCGGAGGAGGTGGGCGGATGGCGCGACCTGAGCCGGACAGCGATGAGGCGCTGTTACACGCGGTCGCCGCCGGCGACGTTGGCGCGCTGACCCGGCTCTACGAGCGGCACGCCGGCGCGCTGTTCGGCTACCTCTACCGGCTGGCCGGCGACCGGATGACCGCCGAGGAGATCCTCCAGGACACGATGCTGGCGGTCTGGCGGTCGGCCGCCGCCTTCGAGGGCCGCTCGAAGGTGACCACCTGGCTGTTCGGGATCGCCCGCCGCCAGGCGCACAACCGTCTGCGCGGCCGGTCCGGCCCGGAGACTCTCGGCGTCCCCCTGCCCGATCGGCCCGACCAGGGCGCCGGCCCCGACGAGCTGGCGATCGCGGCGGCGGGCGGCACACCGGTGGCCGCGGCCATCGACCGGCTGCCCGACCACCACCGCGACGTGATCGCGCTGGTGTTCGTGGCCGGTCTGCCGCTCGCCGACGTCGCCGAGGTGCTCGCGATCCCCGTCGGCACGGTGAAGAGCCGGCTGCATCACGCCCGGGCCGCCGTCGCCGCCGCGCTCACCGCTCAGGAGGTGGCCGAATGAACGAGATGCTGCCCGCGTACGCCGCTGGCTCGCTGCGCGGCGCGGACCGCGACCGGGTCCGCGCGCACCTGGCGGGCTGCGCGCGCTGCCGCGCGGACCTCGCCGCCTGGCGGGCGATCGCGGATGCCGCGGCGCCGGGCGACGCGGCACCGGACGCCGCGTGGATGGTGCGGGCCGTGCTGACCCGGAGCGCGATCGAGGGGCCCGCCGACCCACCGGGCGACGGTTCCTGGACGAGACGGCCGCGGTACGCCGGGGCGCTGGTCGTGGCCGAGGCCCGGCTGATCCGGCTGGCCGTGCCCGTCGCCTCGGCGCTGGTGATGGCGCTCGGCGTGGCCATCGTTCTGGTTCAGGCGGCAGCCGCCCCGCGGCCCGCGACCGGCGCCGACGTGGTGCTCGCGTTGGTCGCCCCGATCGTGGCCGCGGCGGGTGTGGCAGGCACGTACCGGTCACGACGCGACCCGGCCGCCGAACTGGTCGCCGCCACCCCGACGGCCGGCCCGCTGTTGCTGCTGGTGCGCCTCGCGCTGGTGTTCGGATACGACCTGGTGCTCGCGGTGGCGGCCTCCGCCGCGTTGACCGCCGCCGCGGTGGACGGGGCCGCCAGCCTGCACGCGCTGATCGCCGCCTGGCTCGGGCCGATGGCGCTGCTGTCCTCGGTCAGCCTGTTGGTCGCCGTCCGGTTCGGGCCGGACGTCGCGGTCGGCGCCGCCATCGGACTGTGGGCGACGCGAGTGCTGGCGGGCGGTGTGTTCGCCAGCGACGACTGGCCGGCGAGGTTCATCGTGGACGCCTGGTCCACGAACGCGGCGGTCCTCGTCGTGAGCGCCGTGTTCGGGATCGCCGCGGTGGTGATGGCCGGGCGCCTTGGTCCCTACGACGGTGAACCGTCGGGCGGCTGGCGCGCTACCCATCCGATGTGAGACCACTGACGCTTTGGCGGTACGAGGCGCGCCGGGCGGGATGGGCGGCCCTGCTCGGTCCGCCGATCGCCGTCGCGCTGGGCGTCTCGGCCGCGCTCGCCAACCCGCGGCCGGGCGACGCGACGACGGCCCGCATCCTGCTCGGCGCCCTGGAGATGGCGGTGCCGCTCGCCGCCGGTGTCGCCTGCGCCTCGCTGGTCGGACGGGACCCGGCGGTGGAGCTGCAGCTCGCCGCGCCCACGCCGTACCGCGTCACGCTGCTGCGGCGCATGGTGGTGACGCTGGGCTGGGCCGCGGTGGTCGCCGGGCTGACGGCGGCCGTGCTGATCGCCACCGGCTGGTGGGCGCGCTGGCCGGCCAACCACGGGCCGTTCGCCGGGCAGCTCACCTGGGTGGCGCCGACCGCCGGGCTGGGGGCCGTGGGCTTCGCGGCGGGCGCCGTGTTCCGCGGCCCGGCGGCGGCCGGTGCGCTGGTCACCACGCTCTGGACGATCCAGCAGTTCTTCGGTGACCTGGCGCAGCGGCACCTGCCAGGACGGCTGCTCTACCTGTTCGCCACGACCCGCGGCGCGGTGCCCGGCGACTGGACCGAGAACCGGCTGGCGCTGCTCGGCGCGGCGGCCGCGCTCGTCGCGCTGGCCCTGGTCGTGCTGGCCCGCTCGGAACGGCTCATCGGCGAGGAGGACGAATGACCAGCCAGACCGCGCGCACGCTCGGCGCGAGCCTGAGGTACGAGTTCCGCATGCAGGTCCGCAAACGGTCGGTGTGGATCGTGCCCGCACTGACCGTCGTGCTGTTCCTGCTGATCGGCGGCAGCCTGCTGCGTGACCTGTTCGACCCCAACGAGAGGAAAGGGCAGCCGGCCGAGGCCAGAACCGCCGTCGTCGGCCTGGCGGTCCAGGTGCACGCGCTGCTGTCGATCGGGTTCGGCTGCCTGCTCGCCGATCGGCTCATCCGCGACGACCGGCTGCGGGTGGCGCCGATCCTGGACGCCACGCCCGCCCGGCCGGGTGCCCGGCTCGTCGGCAAGTACCTCGGCGCGGGCGCCGCGACGGCCGTACCGATCCTGGTGGTGTACTTCGGCTTCGCCGCGGCGTACGCGGTGCACACCGACGCCCCCCAGGCGCTCGGCTGGGCGCTGGCCACCTGCGCCGTGGTGATCGTGCCGGGCCTGCTGTTCGTGGCCGCCTTCGCGCTGACGCTGCCCCTGGTCATGCCTGCGCCGCTGTTCCGCGTGATCTTCGTCGGTTACTGGCTCTGGGGCAACGTGGTCGTGCCGGACATGATGCCGACGCTCGCGCGGACCCTCGTCCACCCGCTCGGCGGCTACCCGCTCGACGCGCTGCTCGACTTCCACGGCATCGACGGCGACGACACCTGGGCCGGCCCGGTGCCCGGCGCCACGCTGAACTTCCTGCGGCCGGCCCCGACACCGACGACCGCCTGGCTGTCCATCGCGGTGCTGCTGGTGCTCGCGGCCGCCGCACTCGCCGGAGGCCACGCGGTGCGCGCCCGTCGAGCCTGAAGCCACCCGAACGACGACAAGCAGAGGAAACCCCATGCGGATCGAGATCTCCGGCCTGACGAAGACGTACCGCGGCGGGGTGGCCGCCCTCGACGGCCTGGACCTGACCGTGCCCACCGGCATGTTCGGGCTGCTCGGCGCGAACGGCGCCGGCAAGACCACGCTGATGCGCATCCTCGCCGGCCTGGTACGGCCGACGTCCGGGCGGGTCACCGTGGGCGGGCACGACATGAGCACCGGCGCGGGGCGCACCGCCGTGCAGCGCGGTCTCGGCTACCTGCCGCAGGACCTCGGCGTCTATCCCGACCTGACGGCGCGTCAGTTCCTGGACTACCTCGCGCTGCTCAAGGGCGTGGACGACCGTACGACGCGCCGCCGGCGCGTCGGGGAGCTGCTCGAGGTGGTCGCCCTGACCGGGGACGCCGACCGCCGGCTGCGCGGCTTCTCCGGCGGGATGCGGCAACGGGTCGGCATCGCCCAGGCATTGCTCGCCGACCCGCAACTGCTGATCGTGGACGAGCCGACCGCGGGACTTGACCCGCAGGAGCGGATTCGCTTCCGCACCCTGCTGTCCCAGTTCGCCGGCCGGCGCACCGTGCTGCTGAGCACGCACATCGTCGACGACATCGCGCAGACCTGCGGCGAGGTGGCGGTGCTCGCCAGGGGCCGGCTCATCTTCCGCGGCACGGTTGACGAGCTGACCCACCGCGCGCGGGGCCGGGTGTGGTCGGTCGTCACCGATGGGCCGCCGCCGGCCGAGGGAATGGTCGTGTCCGCGCTGCCACACGAGGGCGGCACGCGGTACCGGGTCGTGGCGCCCGCGGCGCCGGACCCGCGGGCCCGACCGGTGGAGCCCGCCATCGAGGACGGGTACCTCGCGCTGACCACACGGTGAGGCGCCCGGCCGACGCGACGACGTCGATCGTCCGGGGCCTGCTCCCGCGCACTGCCTGGAGCAGGCCCCGCCTCCGCTGGCGGGCCGCGCCTCCGCTGGCGGCTACCGGGACAGCAGCACTCCCCCACCCGGGGAGGCGCCCACGCCCGACGCGTAGAGCGCGACGGAGGCGTCGGCGATCTGGTTGATGGCCGTGCCGCGCAGCTGCCGGACGCCCTCGAGCAGATGAGTGATGCCCTGCAGGTAGACCTCGGCGAGGTTTCCCCCGTGGGTGTTGACCGGAAGGCGGCCCTCCCGGCGGATGCCGCCGTCGGCGACGAACGGGCCGCCCTCGCCGATGTCGCAGAAGCCCCAGTCCTCGAGGCTCATGATGACGGACGGGGTGAACCCGTCGTAGAACAGCGCGACGTCGACGTCATCGGGTCCCAGGCCGGCGCGGTGGTAGAGGTCGCGAGCGGCGCGGCGGTGACCGGTACTGACGTAGTCCTCGTCGATGGTGTTGAACGACGCGGTGGCCCATTTGTACTCGCCGGTCGTCGCGACGGCGCGAATGCTCACCGGCGGGTGGCGCAGATCCCGGGCGCGTTCGGGGGTGGTGACGATGAGCGCGGCGGCGCCGTCGGACTCCATGCAGCAGTCCAGCAGCCGGAGCGGGTCGCAGACCAGCCGGGAGGCGTGGTGCTCCTCGACGGTGATCTCCTCGCGGAACCGCGCGTCGGGGTTGTTCACGGCGTTGCGCCGCGCGTTGATGGTGACCTCGGCGAACTGGTCGGTGGTGGTGCCGTAGAGCGCCATGTGCCGGCGCGCCTTCATCGCGTAGATCGCCGCCGGAAGCGCCATCCCGAACGGCGCGGTGTACGACGCCGCCAGCGGGATCGCCTGCCCCGGCTGCACGCCGGCGGCCACCGACTGACCGAGGCGCGCCTGCTGGATGAGCGAACGCACCACCACGACATAGTCGGCCAGGCCGGTCGCGACGGCGGCGTAGGCGTTGGCCACCGCGCCCGGCACGCCCGATCCACGGCCGCCCCAGACCAGGCCCGAGTACCGGAACTCCTTGGTACCGAGCGCGACGGCGAGGTCGGCCGGCCAGGTCGGGTCGTCGCAGTAGCCGGCGAACCCGTCGATGTCGGGTGCGTCGAGACCGGCGTCGGCACAGGCGTCGAGGACCGCGTCGAGCGCGATGCGGCCCAGGCCCAGAGGCGCCAGCGAGCCCCGGGTGCCGTAGGCCGAGTGCCCGATCCCCACGACGCAGGCCGCGTCCCGGCGGAACTCGCTCATGACAGCATCCGGAAGCAGGGCAGGGCCAGGTCGTCCCCGTCACCGAAACCGACCGGCGCGAGCGCGACCCGGTCTCCGACGTGGAGATCGTCCGGACTCCAGGCGTCGATCACGTTGCTGAGGATGCGCGCGGGATCTCCCTCGGTGCCCTCGAGCGTGACGACGGCGACGTTGTAGACCGCCGGCGCCTCCGGGGTGCCCGTCCGAGTCCGGTCGGGCACCCAGATGTAGGAATAGACGGTGCCGGTGCCGGGCAACGTCGACCAGTCCCACCTCACCGAGCCGCAGCGGTAGCAGCCGTCAGTGGGCGGATAGCGGTGCGCACCGCAGGATGCGCACCGCTGCACGTCAAGGCGTCCGGCCGCGGCCGCGCGCCACATCCCCTCGTTGATCGGTGCCACGACGGGATCGGGCATGCCGGCTGGGCGGTTGACGGCATCGCTCACCTGTACGTCCGTTCCCTTTCTGGTGCCTGTGGCATGGAGGCGCTCGCCGCGTCGGGACCCGGCGATGCCGGTCCGGTCTCGGGCCGGCGGCGTCAGTCCTCGAGGCCGAGCAGGCGCGCCGCGTTGCCGCGCATGATCATGCGTACCTCGCGGTCGTCGAGACCGTCGAGCTTGTTCACCCACTCGATCGCGTGCGCGACGCCCTCCGGGTGCGGGTAGTCCGAGCCGAACAGCACCCGCTCCGGACCGATCGCCCGCACCAGCCCGACGACGTCCTCCTCGTAGAACGGCGAGACGTAGAGGTGCTCCATGAGGACCTCGCTCGGCCGCCCGATCACCTCACCGCCGGGCCAGTAGCCCTTGCGGCCCATGTGCGCGGCGTGGTCGACGTCGTGCAGGAGCGGGACGACCCAGTTGATGCCGCACTCAAGCGCGACGACGGTCAGGCCCGGGAACCGGCCGAACAGGTTGTTGAGGACGTAGGAGGCAAGCGTGTCGGCAACCGGCTTGCCGGCGGTGAGGTACCACTGGAACGGGGTCTGGCCCTGCAGCGGGGGCGTCGCCGACTCACCGAACTGGACGCCGAGGGTGGCCAGGTAACGCGGGTCGGTGCTGTGGAAGACGAGTTTCACGTTCGCGTCCCGCAGCCGCGACCAGAAGCCGTCGTAGACGGGGTCGACCGGGGAGCGGCCCCACAGCGGGCCGGGCTTCATGACGACGGCGCGCGCGCCGGCGGCGATGACCCGGTCGATCTCGGCGATGGCCAGCTCGGCGTCCATCAGCGAGATCATCGGCGCGGTGATGATCCGGTTGTCCCGGTTGAAGCCCCACTCCTCGTCCAGCCACCGGTTGTAGGAGCGGATGTTCGCGTACAGGGCGGGGATGTCGTCGTGCAGCTCGTTCTCGGCCTGCAGCATCGCGGTACCGAGCATCAGGCCCGCCTGCACCCGCTCGGAGTCCATCTTCGCCAGCCGGGGGGCGCGCCGCATCATGTCCGGGTAGTCCCACCCCCGGATGAGCTCCCGGTGGACGAACCCGTCGGTGCTGTCCGGGTTGTCGAGCATCGTCCGCAGGGAACCGGGCGCGCCGATGTAGTCCGTCTGGATCACCCGCATGTAGCGGAACTGCCGGTCGCCGAAGTAGAGCTTGCCACGGCCCTTCTGGTCGACGCGCACATTGATGACTCGGTCGGCGAACGCAGGGTCGATGAAGCGGCTGAAGCAGTC
Organism: Pseudofrankia coriaricola; assembly: GCF_032027725.1. NCBI lineage: Bacteria > Bacillati > Actinomycetota > Actinomycetes > Frankiales > Frankiaceae > Pseudofrankia > Pseudofrankia coriaricola. Next base: position 100,870 of record NZ_JASNFO010000043.1, read on the forward strand.
GTACGGTTCGTAGTAGTGATGGTCGGCGTCGATCAGCTCGTAGCCGAGGTCCGGATGGGCGAAGACGGTTTCGGTACTCACAGGGATCCTCCCGACTCGTGGGCCGATGAGCCGGGCTCCCAGCGGCCGAACAGCGCGATGTTGGTGGTGAACAGGCGTCTCGATGAATCACGATCAGCGGTCGGTCCCTCACCGTGGGGCGCCGATACGCGGGGCCGGCGGCGTCGAGGGCGTCGAGGGCGTCGAGGGCGTCGGCATCATGTCGGCCATCACCTCGTGATGGCGCCCCGCCTGAGCCAGATCGAACGGATCTAAGTCCTCAGCCGATGGAACGGACATGACATCCTCCTGCCCGACATCCTCCTGCCCGCGAGCACGGCCACGGGGCGCCGTACCAGTCGATGAGAGTAAGCATGTACTCATTCCAGACTCAAGGCCAGACAGGCGGTCCGGCCCCGCCGGGTCGGCGAGCCGATCAGCGGGCCAGTGTCGAGGCGGGGGCGTCAGTCCTCGCGGACCGTGGCTCAGGTCAGCTTGAGGACGTCCGCCCCCGCCTCGGGTGGGCGCCGCGGCAGGCGCCACCAGCCGCCGTTGGTGGCGCGGCCGTGCCGCCGAGCGGCCAGGTCGAACTGACACCGCCCCGCGGGACCGTGCTTGCGCGCCGACGGCACCGCCGAACCCTTCGCCCCAGCGGGGCGAACCTTCCGCCAGTGGGCCGCCATTCCGGCGAACAGGTTCGACGAATGGACCAGCCTGCTCACAGCGGCACTCGACTTCGTCTCCGGACTTCCCGCAACACCACCCTCAGCACGCCACCGCGGACGGAGACAACGACCAAGCTAATTGATCACTGGCGCCTTCTCGCCGCCAGGTTCAGTCCCTACCGCGGCGACACCATCCAGCCGGTCACAGGCTCGTTCACGGGGTCGTCGCCCGAGGAGACGCAGGGTCTTGGCCTCCTTGTCCGACTTGTGTGCCACAATTCCGATGCGGCACTAAGCAGCCGCGACGGGGGAATAAATGATTGTCATATTTGAGCAATGTGTCGCCTGTGGGCAGCTTCCAGAGCCTGCTCGCCGTCTGGAGGTCCGGCTGCCCGAAGGGCGACGGGCGGTGGTGTGCAGCGACCACGACCCAGCGGCGCCCTGTTTCCGTGAAGATCTGCACTACCGGCTCTTCCGCTTCTACGGTGTCGCGATCGGTGACAGAGAAAGCATCGCGGCCATGGAGCGAGCCGCCGCGCTGGTTGCCGGGGCGCTCACGTCGAGGGACTGCCCCGACGGCGACCCACAGGCGTTCCTCGTCGGACAGCGGCAATGGAGCCGGCCGTGGCGATCAACAAGGACCTCCGCCACCGGCCCGAACGTCCGCGCCGCCGCGTTGCGCGACACCGTGCTTGCCGGACACGTCATCGGCCCTGCTCAGGATGGTCGTGGCCGACCGTGAGCTCTCGCGACGGACAGGCGCAGCCGGCCGCCGTGGAGGTCTAGGTCGGCAACCAGGATGATCGTGGGGGACTCGCCGTATCGTGCGTCCGCCGGTGGCGGTGTCGGGATCTCGATGCGGATGGCGGTGCCGCGCTACTGCCAGGACGAACACGGCGCTCCCTCGGTGGCCACAAACCTGTGGCCAGGATGCGGCCAGGCACCGACATTCCACGCACACCGATCGGCGCCGTCCTGCGGGTACGGGACAACGAACGGCACGAGATCAAGGTCGCGCGGACTTTCGTTGACCACTGTGGACGCTTGAACAGGAGGAGGGGCCACTCGTCCGAGTGGCCCCTCCGCTACGCGCCGACGAGTGGCTAGACTTCGGGTTGGCAGTTCACCTGTGCTCTGCTGTAGCGGGCGCGGCCTCGGGAGGGTGTTCGAGCACCCTCTCGGGGGTCCGTCCAACTGGACGGTGCCTACTCGCAGAAGACACGCACTTTGGCATCGGGTTGGTCGACCTCCACGGTCATCTCGTCGAGGTGCTCCACGAGCGTCTCGAGCTGTTCGGGCTTGAGCTGCGTCAGGTCGAACGGCACGCCCGACTTGTTCAGTTCGGCGTTGGCCTTACCCAGTGCCTGCGGCGGGATCAGGGCCGCCAGCCGCACGCCGGCCCGCAGCAGCTGCAGCGGCACCCGCACGTTGACCCGCCCCGGCTCACCGTTCTCAAGGGTGTCCACCACCACCCGCAGATACTTCGCCTTGCCCTTCGGCCGTGCGTCGAGACTCGCCGCCGCCGGCGGCTGGTCCCGTTCGAGCGCGGCGATGAGCTGCTCCGCCTCCTCGGCGGTGATCTTGCCCTCAGCCAGCATGTCGAGGATGTCCTTGCGCTGTTCGTTCATCGGACCTCTCTTATCGGATAGTTACGAGCACAGCCGTACGGCCCTGCTCGACGTCGACCCGGGTGCCGGGCAACGCGGAGACGATGCGCCAACCGGTGCCGAGTGCCCGCATCGCACTGACGCGGTACACGAGGCAGGCCACGGCCGCTACCAGTACGGCCAGGACCAGGACCGGTGAGAACACGAGCACTACGGGGAGTACCGGGACCCAGATCCGGATGGGACGACCGTCCGGGCGTTTGACCCGTGCGGTCACCAACTGCGGCATCATGTGCGACCCTCCAAGGCGGACAGTGCCTGCTGGGCGGTGATCTCGCCGCGGCGCAGCCGATCGATGATGTCGGCCCGCGACGGCGCCGGATCCGTCTCGACGAAGTCGAGCATCTGCATGATCCGGTTCAGTCGCGATTTGATCGTCGGGTAGCTCACCCCGAAGATCCGCTCCATCTCCTTGATGGAACCGTGGCACCGCACGAACGCCGTGACGAAGACCTGATCCTCGACGCCCAGCTGGGCCAGTTGCGGTAGCTCGAACTCGCCCTCGACCGCGACGCCGCTGCTCGCCAGACGCACCCGCTCGACGACGAACGGCTGGCCCCTGGTCAGGTTCGTGAGTTCCTGCCAATCCATCGCCCGCTCTGTCATATATCAAGTTGTACTCGCAGAAACTTCAATTTTCAAGAAGTTGATCTTGATTTTCTTAGATCAGTGCTTCCTCCAGCTCCCGGCTCGTCCGCCACCCCGCGGGGCGCACGTTCGCTCCGGCCAAGATCCGGTATGCCGAGTTGGGTCGACCACGGTCTCGGCCAATCCCGGAGATCCGGTACCGCTGTCTTGATGCCGACCGGGTGCCGTGGTGCACGACCGACGCCGAGACGATCACCATCGAGCCAGCAGCGCCGACAGCGGACGGTTATGGTCTGACCACATGCTGTCCATGGGGGGGTTGGCGCAACGATGAAGGCTGTACTGCCATGGGCATTCTGGATCTTCGCGGCTTTCTACGTCATGACCGCGCCCGGCGACGCCGCGGCTCTCGTGCACACAGCAGTCGGCTGGCTCGGCGCCCTCGGCAACGGCCTTTCCACTGTCGTCACCGACACCACCAGCTCCGTCTGAACCAGCCGGACATGGGGCGCGGCGGCGCGCACGCCGGGTGGCAACGCTCCAACCGATCACGCCCGGCGCCGGCCGGGCCGGGGATGGCGTAGGCGGTCAGGCGGTTGCCGTTGTCGATGTCGACTACGCGGTCGTGGTGGCCTGCGGTCGCCAGCGCATCCGTCAGGACAGCGAGCGCCCGCGTCCGCCAGCCGGCCGCTCGTCAACCAGCCCGCCAGAAGAGCGCAAGAACTCCTCGCCAAAGGCACCGCCGTCACCGAGGGTCACAGGTCGACGAGCTCGACGGTCACGGTCGCGATGTCACCCGGCTCCAGCGCTTCGGCCTGGCGGACGGCGCGCTTGACAGGCAGCACGTAGCCACGAGCGCTGTCGGGGAAGACCGAGGTCGTCCACGAGCTGCCGCCGACCGTGACCCGCACCCGCAGTGACCCGAAGCCGCGACGCAGCCCGCCAGCCCGCTCGCGGATCTCCTCGGAAGCTTCGGCAGGCAGGCTTACGAACGTCCAGCTGTCCGTACGCCGGGCATCCCATATCCACAGCTCGCTATCGAAAACGACGACCACCAGCTCAGTGTCACAGCCAGGTCCGACAGTCGATCGAGGCGAGGCCGCCGGCGCGGCCGCGGAGCTTGGTTCGACGGCCTGGCCGGCTCAGACGAGATCGCGGTCAAGACCATCGCCGCCCCGATCTTCGACCCGATCGGCCGAGTCCTGCTCTCGTTGAGCATCACCGGACCCGAGCACCCGATCCAGATCGACCACATCCTGGAACTGGGCCACCGCCTGGTCCAGTCCGCCGCGATCGCGACACGCCAGGCACGCGGCCGCGTTCCGAGCCGCGACCTCCCCACCGCCACGGCGGCCGGCCCCACCCGCCGCCGCCAGCACCATCGCCAGCCGCGGTCTTCGAACGACCGCCCCGAGCGGCGTGACGGCGCATTGGCGCAATACCAACCCAGCCACAGGGACCCGCCATGCAAACGTAATTTGTCGCTTACATGTCGTGAATACCTGCTGGTGACGATCGACAGATGCCAGGCCTCGAGTTCAGGCTGCTCGGCCGCGTCGAGGTGTACCGGGACGGACAGCCGGTGGACGTCGGTGGCCCCAAGCAGCGCGCTGTTCTCGCCTCGCTCCTGCTCCGGGTACGCAGGGTGGTTTCGGTCGATCAGCTCATCGACGACCTGTGGCCGGAACAGCCCCCGGCCCGGGCCGCGGCCACGGTACAGGTCTTCGTCTCGCAGCTGCGCCGGGCGCTCGAACCGGAGCGTTCCCGTGGTAGAGCGGCGACCGTCCTGGTCACGGCGTCTCCCGGCTACCTGCTCGACGTCGAGCCCGATGCCGTGGACGCGCACGCTTTCGCCGACCTGGTCGTGCGTGGCCGGGAGGCGCTCGACGCCGGGGACCCCGAGCGGGCGGCGCGGTCGCTGCTGCGCGCCGAGGCGATGCTGCGCGGCCCGGCACTGGTCGATGTCCCCGTCACGCCGTTCGTCCGGGCCGCGGCGGCCCGGTTGACGGAACTGCACCTTGGCGCGGTCGAGGACCGGATCGACGCCGAGCTCTCCCTGGGCCGGCACGCCGCACTGGTTGCCGAGCTGGAACAGCGGGTGCGCCGGCACCCGCTGCGAGAGCGGCTCCGGGCACAACTGATGCTCGGGCTGTACCGGTGCGGGCGGCAGGTGGAAGCGCTGGCCACCTATCGCGAGACCCGCCGGGTGCTTCACGACGAACTGGGGCTCGAGCCGGGCGTCCGGCTGCGCGAGCTGGAGCAGGCGGTGCTGCGGCAGGACCCGGTCCTGGCCTGGCAGCCGCCCACGCCGCCGGCCGTGCCGGTCGTCACGGCCGAGGTGGCGACGCCGGACCACGAGCCGCCGTCCGCGGATCGGCCGGGCAGGGTCCTGGTGGTCGATGACACCGCCATCAATCGCAAGCTCCTCGCGGCCGCGGTGGCCGGGCTCGGTCACGAGGTGGAGACGGCCGAGAACGGCCACCGGGCTCTCGAGATACTGAGGGCCGCTGATGACGGTCCGCGCGGGTTCGACATCGTTCTGCTGGATCTGCTCATGCCGGTACTGGACGGGTATGCGACTCTGGCTGAGATCAAGGCAGATCCCGTCCTGGCGGCTGTCCCGGTGATCATGGTGTCGGCTGTGCCGGAGCTGGAGAGCGTGGTGCGCTGCATCGAGCTGGGCGCGATCGACTATCTGCCGAAGCCGTACAGCTCGACGATGCTCCGGGCCCGGTTGCGCGCCTCGCTCCAGGCCCGGCGGTCGGCTGCTGAGCGGGAGACAGCCCTTCGGACTGAGATCGCCGCGCTTCGCGCGGAGGTCTCCCGGGGTCGGATCGGCAGCGGGCTCGAACACCCGTGAACTCCTCGCCGATGTCGCTGCGCGGTCTGGTCCGTAGCGGCGTCGGCATCGGTGTGGTCCTGCTGGCGGCGCTGTTGCTGGTCAGCTTGAAGGCCGAGAGCAGCACGCGGCGGGCGGCCGAGGCCGAGGCCCGGCGGTCGCAGTCGCTCCGCCTGGCCTACGAGCTGCGGCAGACCTCTGACGATCTGACCCGGATGGCGCGGACGTACGTGGTCACCGGCCAGCCGCGCTACCGCGCCTGGTTTCAGGAGATCCTGGAGATCCGGGACGGCACGGCACCAAGACCGGAGAACTACGACAACATCTATTGGGACGTGGTGACCGACACCGGTCGGCGGCCCACGCCGTTCGGTCCTCCGGTTGCCTTCGCCACGCTGGCCGCGCAGGCCGGGTTCACCCGCCAGGAGCTGGGCCTGCTCGCCACGGCCAAGGAGCGTTCGGACGCCCTGGCCATCGTCGAGAAGCGGGCGTTCGCCCTGGCCGCCCAAGGCGGTGCCGCCAACCGCAAGCAGGCGACGGACATGCTGTTCGACGCGTCCTATCTGCGGGCCAAGGACGAGATCATGCAGCCGATCGGGCAGGTGCTGACGCTCGTCGACACCCGCACGGCCCGGGAGACCGCGCGGGCGACGGACGAGGCCCGGGCCTGGTCTGTCGCCGCCGTCGTGGCGGGGCTGCTGCTCCTCGCGGGGATGGCGGTGTTCGCCCTCGTGACACGCCGGGCGGTGCTGCGCCCGGTCGCGGAGCTCGACGCCGCGACAGCCCGGATCGCCGCCGGGGAGGCAGATGTCCGGGCGCGGGTCGCGGGAGTAGGTGAACTGCGTTCCCTGGCAATGCGTTACAACGAGATGACCGAAAGGGTCCAGGGTCGCTCCGCCGAGCTGCGGTTGCTGCACCATGTTGCCGCTGCGGCACATCGAGCCACCGACCTCTCCGAGGCGGCGGCCGACGTGGTCGACCTGGTCCGCGCTCACACCGGATGGCCGGTCGGCCGGACCTACCACCGATACGGCGACCGGCTGGTGCCCTTGACGACGTCCGCCGACCTCCGCGCGAGCGCCGCCTCGCCCGGCCCGTCGAGCTTGCCGGGTCGGGCACTGGCGACCGGGGAGGCCGTCTGGCTGCCCGAACTCGCCTCCGAGCACGGGACGGCGCGGGGGCCGGGCGCGGGAATCGCCGTCCCGGTGCGTACCGGCCGAGGCGACAGCGCGGAGGTCGTCGCCGTGATGGAGTTCCTCACCGCCGACCCCACCGCCCCGGACACCGCTCTGCTGGCCCTCCTGTCGGACCTGGCGGCGCAGCTCGGCCAGGTCGCCGATCGGGTCCGCACCGCCGATGCGCTGCGCCACGCCGCCTCCTCCGCCCAGAGCGCCAACGCCGCCAAGAGCGCCTTCCTGGCCACCATGAGCCACGAGATCCGGACCCCGATGAACGCGGTCATCGGCATGTCGGGGCTGCTCCTGGACGGCCGTCTCGACGCCGACCAGCGACACCTCACCGAGGTCGTCCACGACAGCGCGCACTCGTTGCTTCTGCTGATCAACGACATCCTCGACTTCTCCAAGATCGAGGCCGGCCGCCTCAGCCTGGAACAGGTGCCGTTCCACGTCGCCGAATGCGTGGAGGCCGCCATCGATCTCGTCTCGGCCGATGCCGGCGCCAAGAACATCGAACTGGCCTGCAACATCGAACCCGGCACCCCGGCGGCCATGGTCGGCGACCCGACGCGGATCCGGCAGATCCTGCTCAACCTGCTGAGCAACGCGGTGAAGTTCACCGAACGAGGCGAGGTGACCGTCACGGTCGACGCGTCCTCGGGTGGCGTCGAAGGCACGCACGAGTGGCGCTTCATCGTGCGCGACACCGGCATCGGCATCCCACCCGAGCGCCTGGAGTCGATCTTCGACTCGTTCAGCCAGGTCGACACGTCCACCTCGCGGCGCTACGGCGGCACCGGGCTGGGCCTGGCCATCTGCCGCCGGCTGTCCGCCCTCATGGGCGGGACGATCACCGCTGCTTCCCAACCCGGCTCCGGCACCACCATGACCGTCACCATGCCGGCGGCGGCGGCGACGTTGGCGCGGCGGGATCCGGTACCTGAGGACACCTCCGCCCTGGCCGGTCGGGAGGTGCTCTTGGTGACCAGCGACTCCCGGACGCGCGTCCTGGTCGGGAACTGGCTGGTCCGGTCCTGGCGCATGAGGATCACCATCACGGCACCGACCGAGACCGCGCTTCGGTGGCTGCGCGCCGGACGCCGGTACGACACGGTGGTTCTCGATCATCGCCCCCCTCGGATGGACGGGCTGGCGTTGGCCAGGGCGCTGCGCGCCATCCCCGCCGGGGAGCAGGTGCCGATCGTGCTGATCACCTCCTTCGGCCGTCTCCCTGGGCCCGACGCCCCGCGCGACGTCTCGGTGGTGACCCGGCCGATCCGCCCAGCCCCGCTGTTCCGGGCGATGACCGCGGCGGTCGCCCGCCCGGCCGCCGTCGGGGCGTCGGTGGCCCCGTCCACTGCCGGCCCCGCGAACCCGGCGCGGGCAGCGGACGGAGCCGAGGCCATGCGGCTCCTGGTGGCCGACGATCACGCGGTGAACCTGCGACTGGTGCTCCTTCAGCTCACCGGACTTGGCCATCGTGCCGATCTCGTAAGCAGCGGCGCCGAGGCGGTGGCCGCGGTGCGGCGCGGGCGGTACGACGTCGTGCTCATGGACGTCCAGATGCCCGACATCGACGGCCTGGACGCCACCCGCCGGATCCGGGCTCACTTCGGCGGCCGGGGGCCGTGGATCATCGCGCTCACCGCCAACGCACAGCCCGGCGCGCGGGAGGCCTGCCTGGCGGCAGGCATGGACGACTACCTCACCAAGCCACTTGTGCGCCCCGACCTCGTCGCCGCTCTGGCTCGGGCACAACCACCGGGCGGCCGGCCCGTCCTGGATCCGGCCGCGCTCGAGCGGCTGAGCGAGCTTCTCGGTGGGACCACGGCAGCCCTGTCCGGCCTGATCACCGACTTCCTCACAGACGCGCCGAGGCTGGTGGACACGCTGTCCGCGGCCAGTTCCGACCCCGACTCGGTGCACCGCGCCGCGCACACCCTGAAGGGCCTCGGCGCCAGCTTCGGGGCCACCGACCTGGCCCGGCTGTGCCAGCGGGTCGAGACCCACACCGGCGCCGCCGACGAGGTGGGCCCACTGGTTCGGGAGATCGTCGCCGAACACGAACGCGTCGCCGTCGCCCTGCGCGCGCTCTGCTGAAGCGGTCGCCCCGCGCGCAGAGCTGAAGCCGCCCCACTGCGCGGTGGCCGGCACTTGGCCGTTGCTTGGCGGTTGTTTAGCGCCCGGATGTTGGCTGATCGGCAGGGGTCAGCGCCGCCCCCGTCGCCCGTTGGTCCGGCGGCCTCGGACCCGCGCCCGCGCCCGCAGAAAGGCAGCCCGCGATGAGCACCGTCAGCCCCCCGCACGACCCCGCAACCCACCAACCCAGCACCGGGTCCGCGAAGGAGACCCTGGAGGACTACACGCTCCGGTTCGCGCCGCGCAGTTACCGGCGCTGGGGCACGGGCATGGTCGCGATCTCGGCCCTCGGTGGCATCGCCTACCTCGCGGACTTCGCCATCGGGGCCAACATCGGCATCTCCTACGGAACGACGAACGCCTTGTGGGGCATCGCCGTCTTCGCCGTTGTGATCATCCTGACCGGCTTCCCGTTGGCCTTCTACGCCGCCCGTTACAACCTGGATCTCGACCTGATCACCAGGGGCAGCGGCTTCGGCTACTACGGCTCGGTCGTCTCGAACGTGATCTTCGCATCCTTCACGTTCATCTTCTTCGCCCTGGAGGGCTCGATCATGGCCCAGGGCCTGAACCTGGGCCTCCACATCCCGCTGTGGGCCGGCTACGCGACCTCCACGATCGTCATCTTCCCGCTCGTGGTCTACGGCATGAAGCTGCTCTCCACACTCCAGCTCTGGACGACACCGCTGTGGCTCGTGCTGATGGTGCTGCCGTTCGCCTACCTGCTGATCCGCCACCCCGACTCGATCAGCGCGTTCTTCGACTACGGCGGGCAGGACGGCAAGGGCGGGTTCGACCTCGGCTCGGTCTTCCTGGCGGCCGGCGTCTGCCTCTCGCTGATCGCCCAGATCGCCGAGCAGATCGACTACCTGCGCTTCATGCCGCCGCGCACGCCGGAGAACTCGCGCCGCTGGTGGACCGCGATGGTGCTGGCCGGTCCGGGCTGGGTGGTCTTCGGCGCCATCAAGCAGATCATCGGCATGTTCCTGGCGGTCTACATCATCGCCAACGTCGCGGACGGCGCTGGCGTGGCCAACCAGCCGGTGCACCAGTTCCTGGAGATCTACCAGGACATTCTGCCGCACTGGGGCGCGCTGGCCCTCGCCGTCGCGCTCGTCGTGATCAGTCAGGTCAAGATCAACGTTACCAACGCCTATTCCGGCTCGCTGGCCTGGACCAACTCGTTCACCCGGATCACCAGGACCTACCCCGGCCGGCTGGTCTTCCTCGGCTTCAATCTGCTCGTGGCGTTGATCCTGATGGAGGCCGACATGTTCAGCTTCCTCAACACGATCCTCGCCTTCTACGCCAACTGTGGCATGGCCTGGGTGGTCGCGGTCGCCTCCGACATCGTTTTCAACAAGTACCTGCTCAAGATCTCGCCGCTGAAGCCCGAGTTCCGCCGGGGCATGCTCTACGCCGTCAACCCGGTCGGGTTCGGGGCGATGGTGCTGGCGGCGGGCATCTCGATCATCGACTTCTACGGCGGCCTCGGCTCCGGTCTCAAGCCCTACTCCCCGCTCGTCGCGATCGTGCTCGCCCTCGTCCTGCCACCGATCCTGGCCGTGGCCACGAAGGGCAAGTACTACCTGCGCCGCACGGACGACGGCATCGACCTGCCGATGTACGACGAGTACGGCAATCCGTCAGGTGAGACCCTGACCTGCCACGTCTGCCGGCAGGAGTACGAACGGCCGGACATGCTCAAGTGCCAGACGCACGATGCCTACATCTGCTCGCTCGACCTCTCGACCGACAAGGTCGGCGACCACGTGCTCCCGGCCCAGCTCTGACCCGCCCGGCCGACTGATCAGCCGGCGGCCAACCCGGGCACCCTTTCGTGTCGACCCCGACAGGGAGCCCGGGAAGGCCGCCGGGCGACGTCGCCTCCTGGCGAGGCAATGATCGGCAACGGTGTCGCAGCACCCTCCAGACCAGCGCCGGCCGTGCCGCGTCGTCAGTCGCTCGGCCGCGATACACCCCGTCCGATCGGATGCTGCTGGTCACATTGGCCCGGATTCGACGGCCACGCCACCGTCCGGGCAGGCAGCGTCCGCCAGCGGCGGGTGAGAATCGCCTCCCGTGGCACGCGGAGGACAGGCCGCGGGCCTTCCATAGACTGCGGGTCAACTGTCACCGGCTGATGAGGCTCCCGCTGTGCGCGCACTGCTAGTCGAGAATGTCCACCCGGACGCCGCCGCGATCCTGGGGACCGCCGGCGCGCAGGTCGAGACGATCGACCGGGCGCTCGACCAACGAGCGCTGATCGCGGCCCTGGACGGCATCCAACTGCTGGGGATCAGGTCGAAGACCGAGGTCACCGAGGCGGTGTTCGATCAGGCGCCGGACCTGCTCGCCGTCGGCGCGTTCTGCATCGGCACCAACCAGGTGGATCTCGGCGCCGCGCGCGAGCGAGGCATCGCCGTGTTCAACGCCCCCTTCTCCAATACCCGCAGCGTGGTCGAGCTCGCGCTCGCGGAGATCATCGCCTTGACGCGGCGGTTGATCCCCAAGAACGCCGGCATGCACGCCGGCGTGTGGGACAAGTCGGCCGAGGCGGCCCACGAGGTCCGCGGCCGGCGGCTGGGCATCGTCGGCTACGGCAACATCGGCGCGCAGCTGTCGGTGCTGGCCGAGGCGCTCGGGATGAGCGTGTACTTCTACGACACCGCCGACAAGCTGGCGCTCGGCAATGCCCGCCGCTGCGCCAGCCTCGATGATCTGCTGACGGTCGCGGATGTCGTGACGCTTCACGTGGACGGACGCTCCGGCAACAGCGGGATGTTCGGCGCGGAGCAGTTCGACCGCATGAAGCCCGGCAGCCTGTTCCTCAACCTCTCGCGCGGCTTCGTCGTGGATCATCGTGCGCTGCGCGAGAACGTGGAGAGCGGGCATCTGGCTGGCGCGGCGATCGACGTCTTCCCGCACGAGCCGGCCGGGCGGGGCGACGAGTTCCGCTCTGAGCTTCGAGACCTGCCGAACGTGATCCTCACCCCGCACATCGCCGGCTCGACCGAGGAGGCCCAGCAGGACATCGGCCGCTACGTCGCGGGCAAGCTGCGGGACTACCAGCACGACGGCAGCACCGCGATGAGCGTCAACCTGCCGCATCTGTCCCTGCCACGGCGATCGGGCGGATGTCGGATCGCTCATCTGCACCGCAATGTGCCCGGCGTGCTTGCGAAGATCAACAGCCTGTTGGCCGAGCACAAGGTCAACATCGACGGACAGCTCCTCGACACCCGCGGCGAGTACGGGTACGTCCTGACGGATGTCGCCCTCGACTACCCGGCCGCTGTCCTCGACTCACTGGCCGCGCTGCCGGAGACCGTCCGGGTACGGCGGCTGGGATGAACGCGCCGACCGCCGGGCTGACGCCGACTGCTGACGTGGCGGCAACCTCTGACACGGCACCGGGTTCTGACCGGACGCTGACCTCGGCCCTGGCGGAGGAGCTGCGCGCCGCCGTCGGTGCCGCCCATCTGCTTACCGACCCCTCGGTCATCGCCTCCTTCGAGTCCGACTGGACCGGTCGGTTCCGCGGCCGCGCTCGTTGCGTGGTCCGTCCGGCCGACACCACGGAGGTGGCGGCGGTGATGGCCGCCGCCGCCAGGGCAAAGGCGTCCATCTGCGTCCAGGGCGGTAACACCGGCCTGGTCGGAGGCAGCGTGCCCGTCGACGGCGCGATCCTGCTCAGCACGGCCCGGCTGACCGCGCTCGAACCGGTGGAGGTGATCTCCGGCCAGGTCACCGTGGGCGCGGGCGTCACCCTGGCCGCGTTGCAACGGCACGTCCGCGCCGTGGGCTACGACTTCGGGGTCGACTTCGCGGCGCGGGATTCGGCCACTGTAGGCGGTCTGGTCGCCACCAACGCTGGCGGCGAGCGGGTGCTGCGGTACGGCACGACCCGGGCCCAGGTGCTTGGGATCGAGGCGGTGCTCGCCGACGGTTCGATCATCAGCCGGCTCACGGGGCTCCCGAAGGACAACACCGGCTACCACGAGATGTCGCTGCTGACCGGCAGCGAAGGCACGCTGGGGATCATCACCCGGCTGCGCCTGCGGCTCGTCCCCCGACTGACCGAGCGGGCAGTGGCCCTGGTCGCCGTGGACGACATCACCGCGGCGCTGTCGGTCGTGAGGAAGGCGCGCAACCGGCTGCCGTCGCTGGAGGCCGCCGAGCTGTTCTTCGCCGACGGCCTCGCGCTGGTCCGCGAAAAGACCGGCCTGTCCGCTCCGTTCGCCGAAACCTACCCGGCCTACCTCGTCCTCGAGTGCGCCGGCCGGACCGACCCGACCGAGGACCTGCTCGAGGCACTGGCGGACAGCGACGCCGTGCGGGACGCGACCGTCGCCACCGATGCCCGAGGCCGCCACACGCTTTGGGCCTACCGCGAGGCGCACACCGAGTCGATCAACGCCGCCGGCGTCCCGGTGAAACTCGACGTCGCCGTCCCGCTGACGGCGCTGGCCGAGATGGTGGCGTCGCTTCCGGCCACGATAGCGGCCGCCTGCCAGACCGCCCGGCCGATCCTGTTCGGTCACATCAACGAGGGAAACCTGCACGTCAACGTGCTCGACGCGACCAGCGACGCCGAAGCCGTGACGGACGCGGTGCTGCGGCTGGTCGCGTCGCACGGCGGGAGCATCAGCGCCGAGCACGGCGTCGGCCGGGCCAAGCGCGCGTGGCTCGGGCTGTCCCGGTCGCCTCAGGAGATCGCGATGATGCGCGCGGTCAAACGGGGACTCGACCCTGACGGGCTACTCAACCCGGGCGTCCTGCTCGATCCAGCCTGAGCGGCTCCGATGCGTTGTCCGGGCTGTCCGGCCGGGCATCCTGACACTTCAGGCCAGTAGAGGAATGCTGGCGGGCACCGACTTGCGGGTGGCATCGGTGATGCACTGGGCGATGGCGCTGATGGTGCCGGTGAAGCCGACAGCCTTGAGGCCGTTCATGGCGCTGATGCAGAACGAGTCGTTACCGATGATGAAGACCTGGTCGGAGCCGTTGTCGGCGATCTGCTGCATCTGGGGTGTCATGTCGGCGGTGCCCGGTGCCACGCGGACGAGCCCGTAGCCGATGCCGGCCTTCTGGAACAGCGGCGGTGCGACGTCCTGGGCGGAGTGGAGCGCCGCTGGGACGTCGATGACGATGGCGCTGACCTTCTTGTTGCCCTTGTCCTTCGCGACCTGGATCGGCCGGTCGATCATGGGGAAGGTCGGGTTGCCGAGGCTGAAGGTCGTCGGGCTGGCGAGCAGGCCAGGGTCGCTCGAGCCGTAGACCACGACGGGGATCTTGGCGTCGTTCAGCGGCTTCCAGGCGCTCTCGACGACGCCCGAGGTACCGATCAGGACGGCGGAGACACCTTTCTCGACCATCTGGTTACCGCAGTCGGTGGCCTTGGCAAGGTCACCCAGGGTCTCACAGATCGTGATCTCGATCGGCCGGCCGCCGATGCCGGACTTGTGCTCGTTGAGGTACTTCGCGGTCGCCTCGGCGACCTTGTTGTCGTTGGTGTGGTCGGCGACCGGGCTGGCCCCGTCCGTGATGAAGCCGATCTTGACGAGTACGCCCGTCGCCTTGGCGATCGGGCCCACGGCATCTCCTAGATCGTCACCGACGGTCCGGTACCGCGGCTTCCCGGTCGCGGACAGTGACGTACGGCTGTAGTGTCGCGTCGCCAAGGACGTGCGTCATCGAGGCGGGGTGCCCGACCGGGAATCCCATCGAACCATGCCGTTCCTCCTCCACGTACCCGGCGAGGCCATGTCGTTCCCGAGATTTCGACAACCGGGAGGAGATGCAGGGTGGCCGTCGGAAGAATCCTGTTGGACGCGGCGGCGTCGCTGACGACGCCGCTGCTGCCCGATGACTACCTCGGGTTGGTCGACCCGCTCTGGTCGCGGCGCGGGTCGCGGGGGCGGGTCGTGGCTGTCCATCCGGAGGCCGCTGGCGCCGCGAGCCTGGTGATCCGTCCCGGCGCGGGCTGGAAGGAACACCGCGCGGGTCAGTACGTCCGGGTCGGCGTTGCCGTCGACGGCGTGTGGCACTGGCGTCCCTACTCGGTGTCCTCCGCCCCGGGAGATCCGGGCGGTGTCGTTTCGATCACGGTCAAATCCGTCCCAGGCGGCCGGCTGTCCCAGCACCTCGTAGAGCGGGTCCGACCCGGCGCGGTCGTCCGCCTCGAGCACCCACAGGGCCGGTTCGTGCTGCCGCGGGCGATCCCGCCGCGGTTGCTGTTCGTGACCGCCGGCAGCGGCATCACGCCGGTGATGTCGATGCTGCGCAGCCTTGCGCTGCGTGGCGAGATGCCGGACGTGGTCCTTGTGCACTCCGCTCCGTCCCGGGACGACGTCATCTTCGGCAGCGAACTACGGGACCTGGCAGCCCGGTTCCCGACCCTTCGGCTATACGAGCACCACACCAGGGCGGGCGGCCGGTACGCCGGGCGCCTCACGGCGGCGGCACTGCCCGTGATCTGCCCGGATTGGGCCGAACGGCCGACCTGGGCCTGCGGACCCCCGGGGCTGCTCGCCGACGCCGAGGCCCGGTGGTGCCACGCGGGGATCGCGGACCGGCTGCGCGTCGAGCGGTTCCATCCCGCACCCGCCCCCGGTGGCGGTGGCGGGGCCGGGGGCCGAGTCCGGTTCACCAGAAGTGGCCGGCAGGCACACGCCCACGGCGACACCCCGCTGCTGGCGGTCGGTGAGGACGCCGGCGTGCTCATGCCGAGCGGCTGCCGCATGGGTATCTGCCACAGCTGCATGGCACGGCTCACCTCCGGACGCGTGCGCGACCTGCGCACCGGGCGGGAATACGGCGACGAGGGCGACCTCGTCCAAACATGTGTGTCGACCGCGGTCGGCGACGTCGAGATCGATGTGTAAGGGGTCGACGGATGGCAGGCAGAACCGGTCTCACCGCGGCCGAGGTCGACGAGTTCGGCCGCGAGCTCGATCGTCTCCGGGAGGCGGTCATCGCCAGCCGGGGGGAGGGCGACGCCCAGTACATCCGCCGGGTGATCGCCGCCCAGCGGGGCCTGGAGGCAGGTGGGCGGGCGGTCCTGTTCGCGTCCCTGCTGCCGCCGGCGTGGCTGGCGGGCACGGCGATGCTGGCCACCGCCAAGATCCTCGAGAACATGGAGATCGGGCACAACGTCCTGCACGGGCAGTGGGACTGGATGCGCGACCCTGAGATCCACTCCACCACCTGGGAGTGGGACTCGGCCTCGCCCGCCGAGCAGTGGAAGCACTCGCACAACTATGTGCACCACACCTACACCAACGTCCTCGGCAAGGACCGGGACATCGGCTACACCCTGCTGCGCGTCCACCCGGAGCAGCGCTGGCACCCGGTGTACCTCACCCAGCCGGTCTACAACCTGGCGCTCGCGGCGGTCTTCGAATGGGGCATCGCCCTCTACGACACAGAGATCGAACGGGCCTGGCGGGGGGAGAAGAGCTGGGGCCAGACGTGGGCGCAGGTCCGGGTGTCGCTGCGCAAGATGGGACGGCAGGCGGCCAAGGACTACGTGGCGTTCCCGCTGCTCGCCGGCCCGGCGTTCCTGCCCGTCCTTTTCGGCAACCTCACCGCGAACGTCGCCCGCAACGTCTGGGCGCACACCATCATTTTCTGTGGCCATTTCCCGGAGGGAGCGGACGTCTTCACCGAGGAACAGGTCGAGGGCGAGACCCGCGGCGGGTGGTACACACGGCAGGTACTGGGCTCGGCCAACATCGACGGCCCGGCGCTCTTGCACCTGCTGAGCGGGAACCTGAGTTTCCAGATCGAGCACCACCTGTTCCCCGACCTGCCCAGCAACCGGTACGCCCAGATCGCCCCGCAGGTACGCGCCCTCTGCGAACGCTTCGGCCTCCCCTACACCAGCGGGGGCCTGCTGCGGCAGACGACCAGCGTATGGAAGCGCATCATCCGACTCTCGCTTCCCGGACCCGCCCGACAGGTTGCCGACACCGCCACATCGCAGCCAGAGCCCGTGCTCGCCGCGGCCTGACCGCACCCGCGGACCTGGCACTCGCTCAGTTCGGCCTACGCAACAGTGCCCTCGGCCGCGCCGTCTGGCTCCTACGCCTCCCCGAGCCGGTATGCCTCGACTCCCCCACTGCGCAACGCTGCCCAGCTGTTCGTTTCAGCGGTCGGGTTGACCAAGCCCGGCGGCGCGGGCCCTGGCGATCGCGTCGGCGCGGGTGTCCACGTGGAGCTTCGCCAGGATCGTGGAGACGTAGTTACGAACCGTTTTCGGACTAAGTCGGTAACGTTCGGAGATGGCCGCGTTCGTGAGGCCGTCGGCCAGCAGGCCCAGGATCTCGTTCTCCCGATTGGTCAGCACCGGGAAGGGGGACGGCGCCTGGCTGGCTGGGCCGGGTGAGGCGAGGTGGCTGGCGAGGTGGTCCGCGGCCGTGGCGCTGAAGATCGCTCCTCCGGCCGCCGCGGCGTGTACGGCGCGCAGGATCTCCTCGCGGTCGGCTCCCTTGACCAGGTAGCCGCGGGCGCCGACGCGGATCGCGGCCATGACCGAGGCTCGGTCATCGAACATGGTCACTACGAGCACGGCGACGTCCGGCTGGGCTGCCATGATGCGGCGGGTCGCTTCGATCCCGTTGAGCCCCGGCATGGTCAGGTCCATCACCACGACGTCCGGACGCAGCTGGGCTGCCAGCTCTACCGCCGCCTCGCCGGTGCCCGCCTCGCCGACCAGCTCGACGGCGGGGTCGGACTCGAGGACGGCCCGCAGTCCGTACCGGAACATCGGATGGTCGTCCGCCACCAGGATGCGGATCATTCGACCTCCGGGCGTCGCAGCGGGAACGTGGCGCGGATCCGGGTGCCGCCTCCGTCCGGGATCTCGATGAGCAGCGTGCCGCCGAGTTCCTCGGCCCGCTCGCGCATCGACAGGATGCCGACGCCAGCCGCCGCGTCGGAGCCGATCCCCCGGCCGTTGTCGGCGACTTCAAGGACCAGCTCTCCCTCGCCGGTGGTGACGCGCAGCCGGCAGGCGCCTGCGTCCGCATGCCGGATCACGTTGGTCAGCGCCTCCTGCGCGATCCGATACACGGCCACCTCCACGGCGGCGGGCAGCTCGGGCAGCCCCGTGACGTCCACGGACAGCTGCAGGCCCGGCCGCTCGTAGCGATCCTGAATACCTGTGAGTGCGCCCGCGAGCCCGAGCTCGTCGAGTACCGGCGGGCGTAGCTGGCGGGCGAGCCGACGTACCTCCGCGAGGGTTTCCTGGGTGTGGTCCCGCAGATCGCGCAGGAGGCGGTCGGCGGTGGCGGGGTCGGTGGTGAGCGCCGCTCTGGCCGCGTCGATGGTCAGTGACTGGCCGCCGAGCGCTGGGCCCAGCGAGTCGTGCAGGTCCCGGCGCAGGCGACGGCGCTCCTCCTCCCGGGCGGTGACCAGTTCCTCCCGGGTGCGCTGCAGGACGACGGCAAGCTGCCGGGTGTGCGCCGACTCGCGGGCGGCGTAGACGGCGGCGCCGCAGTGGTCGGCGAGGTCGGCGAGCAGACGGCGGTCGGCCGCGGACAGCCGTTCGCCGCCGACCACCAGCCGACCGAGCGCCTCGCCCTGATAGACGAGCGGGAAGGTCTGGATGTCCGGGACCTCGCGGCCGATGCTCGCGCCGATCTCTGTCTGGTCGATCGCCACGAACGGCGCCTTCAGCGTCCGCGCCACCGCCGCGACGATGGTCGGCGCGACCGCCTCCGGCGCGACGGCCCCGGCCAGCTGACGGCCAAGCAGCGACAGCACCCCATACGGGTCGCCGCGGTCCCCGTACACCAGCCGGCTGACCCGGCTCTGAGCCTGCTCCCGCAGCGGGCTGAAGGCCACCGCGACCAGCCCGGTGGCCAGCAACGGCAACGCCGTCCCGCCCCGCCACAACGCGCCGAGCCCCGAGACGACCAACGTGTAGACACCGACCACGAACGCGGTGAGCACGCCGTACACAAGCGTCCGGCTGATCACCGCGTCGATATCGAAAAGCCGGTGTCGTACAACGGCGATCGCGATCGCCGCCGGGAGCGCGGCCGCGATCAGGTAGCTGACCAGCATCGTCACCGCGCGCACGGCCAGGCCGCCCGGGCTGACCTCGTCCTGCATCCGGCCGATCGGGGTCGCGACGGTGACAATGCTGTAGGCCAGCCGCAGGGCGACCGCGTACATCACCCATCTGGTCTGCATACGGGCGACCAGATCGGACACGCGCGCATAGCGGTACACCTGCGCGGCCACACAGCTGCCGAAAAGCAGCAGCAGCACCCCGGACTCCACCGGCCCGTCACCAGCCGAGTCGGCGGCGGTCACGTAGCCGAGCCAGCCCGCCCAGCCCAGCACCAGCCACCGGCTGCGACCAGGCACGGGTCGTCCGTCGGGAAAGACGTAGCCGAGCGGGAACAGCGCGATCCACGCAACCCCCTGGACGAGCGCCGCCGCGTCGGCGACCGACGGGAACAGCTGCCCGATGACTCCTGGCACCGCCCCACCGGCGGTGGCGAACAGGACCAGCACGAAGACCAGGTAGAGCCGGAACCAGGACAGCACGCCGCGCAGGATGTAGTAGGCGGCCACCAGGCTCGTCGTCACGAGCAGCAGCTCGAGCGCCATGTAGTAGCCGACGTACCAGCCAAGCGGTACCCCGACGTCGGCCAGCACGGCGAGCGGCTGGTCCGGCAGCTCGGCGGCCCGCGCCGCCCACATCGCCAGACCGGCCACGAAGCCCACCAGCAGGACGCCGGCCGCGACGTACACGACGCCGCGGCCGGCCCGCAGACCGCGGCCGGCCGCAGCCGTCGACCCCGAGTTCACGGCCACCGTCCGTTCACGCACCGCGGTACGTCACGCCCCGGACAGTACGGGACGGCGCAACAGACCAATACCGAACGCCAGAAGATAGAAGGCGACGAACCACGGCGGCAGCGCCCGCGTCACCAGATCCAGCACGAGCAGCACCGCCGCGCAGACCGCGACGACAAGGCCGGTACGACGAAGCACCCCCGTCGATCGGGCAGCCAGCCCGGTCAGAATCACGGCCAGCGTCATCGCCCACACGGCCAGATAGCTGAACACGAGCGACACGTTGTAGGCACCGTTGTCGCCAAGCCGCGGCTCGGTGAACCCAAGCGCCACCTCATGCAGGACGGCACAGACAACCACCGCCGCCACCGCGAGACCCAGCGCTGCCCGCGACGCCACGGTCAGCCGACCAGCACGCAGGTAGCGGTTGAGCGCCGCCAGCCCGGCGGCGCCGCCGATGACCGCCACCCCGTACAGAGGCCACGCCACAAGCCAACCGAGGCGGATCGCGTCCAGCTGGTCCCTGGTCAGATCGGCCGCCTGGCTCACGCCGGACCCGGACATCGCGGCCACCACGGCGGCCGCCCAGGCGACGAACAACACCGGCGACAGTGCCAGCAGCCATCCGGCCCGCCGAACCCGCACTGCGTCCCGTGGGCGCTCGTCCGATGACGTCTTGACCTGTGCAATCACATTCATGTTCATGGCTCACGACGATGTCCGTCCCCGCGTCCCGGGCACCAGAGACGCGATGTCCCCACCGTCCCGTCCGTGCCGAGCCGAGCGGTCCGTGTGTCGGTCTTCCTTGCTTTCTCGGCTGGCGCACATTTCTGCTTCGGCCCCGGCAAACAGGGCGCCGCGTTCGGCCACACCAAAATCGCCAGTAAGTCGGTGTTCGTGCGGGGCCTGAACGCGATGATCGGGACGGTGTCGACCCCGACCGCGCCGCCGCTGGTCGCGGGTGCCCCGCTACGCGCGGGCAACGCGGTCTCGGCGAAGGGCGCGGCCCGTTTCCTGGCCGGGGTGATCGCCGCCAGGATGGACCGCGGGTTCTACACCGCCGACGTCGGGGCCGCGGGGCCGGGCGGAGCCGCCACGGCGACGCGGTCGCCTGCCTCCCCGGTGTGTCCTCGGCCTCGCGGAGAGAGATCAGTTCTTGCGTATCCAGGCGGGCGTGGTCCGCTGCTCGCGGAATCGCCAGCCCGTCGGCGTCCGTACCAGGGTGCCGGCCAGTCGCAGGCCGCTTGCCTGGTGGGGTGCTTGGCCGTCGCGGTAGAAGTACACGAGCGAGTTCGCCGAGGCAGCCGCCCGGTCGCCGTCGACGTCTACCAGCAGATCAGTGGTCACGTGCTGGGTGTGCTCCCCCTCGACCTCGGCCTGTCGCATAAAACCGACGACCTCGTCGATGCCGCGGAGTTCGCCCCCGCGCGGCGAGCGCACCACCACATCGTCGGTGAAGACGGTGTCCACATCCTCCCACCGCTGTTCGTCGAGTAGGCGTGCGAAGCGGGTGAACAGGTCGGCGATCTCGATACGGTCGGCGATCAGCGTATCCGTGGACATGGCATCCTCTTTCCTTCTGGAGGGCGGTGATGGTGTCTTTGCACCAGGCGGCGAGTTCCGGGGAAGGAAGGGTTCAGGCGCAGGCCAGCACCGCGTTGGCCCTGTCCAGGACGATGCCCAGGACGCGGCCCGCGGTGGCCAGGTCCTCGGCCGGCAGGTCGCCCCACAGTCCCTGGGTGATCGGGCCGATGGCGGTGCGGACCTCCGTCCACCGCGCCCGCCCCTCGTTGGTGACCTGGACGCAGCCGTCGCCGCCGTCGCGCAGGAACCCCGCGGCGGTCAGCTCGGTGATGCGTTCGGCCACCGACGCATCGCTGAACTGGGTGGCACCGCTGACCCGGCGGATGAGCTCGGCGCGGTCGATGGTCCCGCCGCTGACCACCGTCAGCGTGAGGGTCACCCACTGGGGCTCGGTGATGCCGGTCCCGGCGAGCTGCCGGTCCAGGATCGCGTTGAGCGCCTTCTCGGTCTGGCCGACGAGCGCGGTACCGAAGGCCTGGGCGGTGGTCGCCATGATGATCTCCAAATCCGTTCACTAGGCTAACGTTTGTATCTCTAACGTTTCTATCGTGAACGAACTTACATCGTTAGTCAGACTAACGCAACCGGGTAGGATCAGGGTCATGACCAGCAGAGCCGAAGCCGCGGACATGCCGTACGACGGCGAGACGAAGACGCCGGACAGACTGCGCCGACGGGCCAGCCGCCTGCTGTCACAGATGTCCGCGCAGGCGGACCGGCTGATGAACGAGGGGTTGGCCCAGGTCGACGCCCGCAAGTGGCACTACGCCGTGCTCGCCTCACTGCAGGAATTCGGCCCGGGCAGCCAGGCGACGCTGAGCCGACGCACGGGCATCTACCGCAGCGACATGGTCGGCGTCCTCAACGAACTGGCCGAGCGCGGCCTCGTCGAGCGGGCGCCGGATCCCGACGACCGTCGCCGCAACGTCATCACGATCACCGCCCAGGGCCGCCGGCACCTCCGCCGCCTCGACAAGGTCCTGGACGACCTCCACGAAGAGCTGCTCGCCCCGCTGACCCCCGCCGAACGCGACCAGTTCGTGCAACAGCTCACCCGCCTGCTGGACCACCACACGCAGCAGGCACCCCACCCCCCGATCCCCTGACCCCGGCATCACGCGGTGGGCGGCGACCCGGGCGAGGGCCGGCGAAAATGTCCCGCGAGCTCGATGCCCCTCGGCCAGGGGCCTTGATGCTGACTCCCGCAAACGGCGTCGGCAAGACCACTCACCGGGTTTGCGGCGTGGAGGCCCCGGCCTTCAGGCCGGGGAGGAAACGCCGCCCCACACTTGAACGCACGTTCCTATCCTTTCGGTAGAATAACGGCATGTCCCGATTCCGGCTCTACCCGGCGCCCGAACAGGCCGCCGCGCTGGACTCCCACTGCGGACATGCACGCTTGGTGTGGAACCTTGCCGTTGAACAGCAAAGCTGGTGGACGCCGCGACGCGGACCGGCTCCGGGGTATGCCGAGCAGAACCGACAGTTGACCGAGGCTCGCCACGAGAACCCCTGGCTCGCCGAGGGAAGCGTCATCGTCCAACAGCAGGCTTTGCGGGACTACGCCACGGCTCTCGCCAGCTTCTTCCGGGGCCC
Source organism: Pseudofrankia coriaricola (assembly GCF_032027725.1). Lineage (NCBI taxonomy): Bacteria > Bacillati > Actinomycetota > Actinomycetes > Frankiales > Frankiaceae > Pseudofrankia > Pseudofrankia coriaricola. Next base: position 123,977 of record NZ_JASNFO010000043.1, read on the forward strand.
CCACCGGAAACCGACGTTCCGGAAACGTGGCCGGTCCGAAGGCTTCCGGATCGTCGCCGTGAAGCCGGATGATATTCGCGTTCTCAACCGGCGCTGGTCCGAGGTGCGCGTTCCCAAGGTCGGCTGGGTCCGCTTCCGCCGCTCGCGCTCCGTGCCCGACGCCAGGTCCTACCGGGTCACGAAGGACCGCGCCGGGCGCTGGCATGTGGCGTTCGCTGCGCCCCCCGAGCCGGTGGGCGCGCCGGGTACTGGCGAGGTCGTGGGCGTTGATCGTGGCGTCGCGGTCTCGGCGGCGCTCAGCACCGGTGACCTGCTGCGCTGTCCCGGCCTGCGGCCGAAGGAAGCCGAACGGCTGGCCAGGCTGCAGCGCCACCTTGCGAAGACGAAGCGTGGGTCGAACCGGCGAGGGCGGATCAAGGTCCAGATTGCCCGGCTCCGCGCCCGCGACGCCGACCGGCGCAAGGACTGGGCCGAGAAGACCAGCACGGACCTGGCCCGGCGTTTCGACCTGATCCGCGTCGAAGACCTCAATGTCAAGAACATGACCAAGTCGGCGCGGGGTACGGTCGCCGAGCCTGGAAGGAATGTCCGGCAGAAGGCCGGTCTGAACCGGTCGATTCTTGCGAACGGCTGGGGTCTGCTCGTCCAGCGGCTGGAGCAGAAGGCGCCCGGCCGGATCGAGAAGGTCAACCCCGCGTACACATCTCAGCGTTGTTCTGCCTGCGGGCATGTGGCCGCCGAGAGTCGCGAGAGCCAAGCGACTTTCCGCTGCGTCGCCTGCGGGCATGAGGACAACGGCGATGTGAACGCGGCCAAGAACATCGCCCGGGGGCACCGGGTGGCTGCGCGGGGAGGCGTCGGATTGCCGGAGCCTGTGAACCGTGAACCTCAACGAACCGCACCTCCCTTGGTGGCTGCGTAGTTTGGTTGGAATCCCCGTCCTTTCGGGCGGGGAGGATGTCAATCCCTGTATGGCACCCCGGATCGACGTCCGCCCCATCCAGCGCCCGCACCGCCATGGCCTCGGGGACTCCTACAGCTCCTCAGCCGTTGACGAAGGTGAGACTGGTCGCGTCGTAGCGGGTGCCCGCGACCTGCTCGGGCGGGGCGGCGGCCTCGATGGCGGCGAGGTCCTCGGTGGACAGCTCGACGGCCAGAGCCGCGAGGTTCTCCTCCAGGTACCGCTGCCGCCGGGTCCCAGGGATCGGCACCACGTCGTCGCCCCGGTGCTGCACCCAGGCCAGTGCCAGCTGGCCGGCGGTGACTCCCTTCGCCGCAGCCAGCTCGTTCAGCTTCGCGACGATCGCCAGGTTCCGTTCGAGGTTGCCGTCGGCGAAACGCGGCTGGCTGCGCCGCACGTCGGTCTCCGCCAGCCCCTCGACCGAGCTGTACCGACCGGTCAGGAAGCCGCGCCCCAGCGGGGAGAACGGGACCAGGCCGATGCCAAGATCGCGGCAGACCGGCACGATCTCCGCCTCCAGGTCGCGGGTCCACAGCGACCACTCGCTCTGCAGCGCGGCGATCGGGTGCACCGCGTGCGCCCGCCGGATGGTTCGCGCGCCGGCCTCGGACAGCCCGAGGTGGCGGACCTTCCCGGCCCGCACCAGCTCGGCCATGGCGCCGACGGTCTCCTCGATCGGCACCTGCGGATCGACCCGGTGCTGGTAGTAGAGGTCGATATGGTCGACCCCGAGCCGGTGCAGCGACGCCTCGCACGCCTGCCGCACGTAGGCGGCGTCGCCGCGGATCCGGGTGGACTCGCCCAGACGGTTGGCGAAGCCGAACTTCGTGGCCAGCACCACCTCGTCGCGGCGCCCGGCGATGGCCCGTCCGATCAGCTCCTCGTTGTGCCCGGCGCCGTAGAAGTCGGAGGTGTCCAGGAAGGTCACCCCGAGGTCGAGGGCGTGGTGCAGCGTCGCGATCGACTGCGCGTCGTCCACGGCGCCGTAGCCGTGACTCATGCCCATGCACCCCAGGCCCTGCGCGGAAACCGCCAGTTCGCCTAGGTGCCGGGTGGGGACGTCGGTCATGCTGCTGCCTCCTGGGCTCGGAACCGTCTGCCCACGACGCTAGGTATTAGAGCGCGCTCCATGTCAACCGGGCGTAAACGGCATCACCGGCCCTGGTGGCGCGAGCCACCTCACCAAGCCCGCGGTCGACGGTCCGAGCTGGTCACCGACCGCAGGGTCGGGTGGGTGGTGCTGCCGCGTGGCTTCCGCTCCTCGCCGCTGACGCGGCGAGCCCTCGTGGACGTGGCCGTCGACCTGACCGAGGACGTGGGCCTGGCAGCCATGACCCTGCGGGACGTCACTCGGCGGGCGGGCGTCTCCCACGCGTCTGTCACGTACCACTTCGGCGACAAGGCCGGGTTACTCACGGCCCTTGCCGCCGATGGTTATCGGATGCTGGGCGACACGCTCCGAGAAGCGCACCGGACCCGCCGCACCTTCCTGGAAGTGGGAGTCGCCTACGTCCGCTTCGCCGTGACCCACCGTGCCCACTTCGGGGCTATGTTCCAGCCTGAGCTGCACCACCGCGACGACGCCGAACTCCGCGCGGCGAAGGCGGTCACCTCGACACTGCTCTACGGCACGGATCATCCAGACGACGGCCAGCGCGCCGCCGGTGTCGCGGCCTGGGCGATCGTCCACGGGATCGCATCCCTGTGGCTCACCGGAAACCTGCCTGAAGAGCTGGGCCACGACCCCGAGGAGATCACCCGCGTCCTCGCCGGCCGTCTCAAGGTGAGGGGCCGGGGGTGAGGACGCGGTCGAGCTTGATGACGTCGAGCTTGATGACGTCCGGGCGACGGTCAGCGTGACGGCTACCCTGGTGGCGTCGCCGCCGCCGGGGCTGTGCGTGCAATCGTCGTGACGGCGAGTACCGCAATTACCGCGATCGCCATCAGGTGCCGCCGGTCCAGGCCGTCCAGGTGTAAAGTGCCGCCCGGCCGCAGCAGCCCGAGTGTTGCGGCGAGCCTGGCGGTGCACAGGAAGAACCGGTCTCTGTCGCGATCGCCGATGACGCCCAGCCCGAGAAGGCCGATCGCGACAGCGGCCCATCCGGGGAACACCATGACGCCGCTGGTGGATTGCCAGGGTTCCGGGAGGAGACTGAAGTCGTGGTCCTGCAAGCCATGCCAGTCGGTGCCGATCAGCGCGATCACGCAGAAGGCGATGGCGTATGTCGCCCAATCATTCGGTCTCAGTACGGTGGCGAGCAGGAACGCACCGAGGACAGTGAGCAGGACGAGATTCGACGGCGCTGACTCCGGGTCGTAGTCCACGCGTGGACCCAGCCAATCTGAGGCGACGAGTACGCCGAGCATCACGGTCCCGAATGCCAGCCATCGTCCGGGGTTCCAACGTGACGTGGCCCCCCACCACACACCGAGTGATATGACGGCGGCGAAGCCGCCGGCGACAAACATCCACAGGCCGGGGCCGATGGCGATGTTGGCAAGGCCGAGCAGCATGATCCCGAGTGCCAGCCAGCGTGGGAAGGCCCACCCTGAGTTGACCGCGGCCCACCCGCCGATAGTCGCGACGGTAGCGAGGGAGGCGACGGACAGCATCCAGAAGCCGCTGTCCAGATAGCCGTCCCCGGCCTCGTATTCCCGGATCCCTCCGAGTTGGCCGAGGATGGCGGCGGACAGGCCGACGGCGAAGCCCGCCGCGCTGTCGCGCAGCCCGCCGGCCGAGCGTCCGAGGATGGCCACCAGCAGCGCGGCCGGCAGCGCGACAAACGCGAGCCAGAACTCATCGAACAGCGCCCAGATGTCAGATGACTCGGCGACCGGGATGTGGAACGCGACGGGAAGGAGGGTAAGGATTGCCGCGGCGGCGAGAATTCCGCGGATGGCCAGAGGAAACGGACGCTGCTTACCCACCCAGCCGAATTGCTTGGTGGCCGGAGCCAGGTGCCAGGGTCCGTGAAGCATCGATGGCCGGACCATAGGGTCAAACTACCGAGTGGCACGACGGAAAACAACACCTGGGCTCGTGGTGGAGGGGCTGGTCCGCCACGGTTGCGACACGGATCCGGTGGCCAGCCGAACCAGCTCGCTCTGGATCCGGCCGTGGCCCAGGTGGGGTTCTCCGCGGCAGCCGCGGGACTAGGTCGCCGGTGCCATAGCGCGTGGCCTTGAAGTCGAGGTCCTGCGCTTCGGCACGTCCGGAGCCAGATAAGTTCCGAGTGGGTGAACGAATGTCGGCATGTGGCGCGGTTACTCGCGGGTGTGATGTTCGCCGCGGGGCGCGAGCGCGAGGTAGGTGAGGGTCGCGCCAGCGGTCGAGAGAGCCGCGAGAACGAGGCCGAGGGTATGCAAGGCGTCGGTGAAGCCCCCGGCCACGGCGGCGTGGTGGGCTCCGGTCACCTGGCCGTGGATGGCCTGTCCGGCGAGGTGGGTCGCGGTGTGGGAAGGGATGCCCGTGCCTCGCAGCCGGGCCGCGGTGAGCGTGGTGAGCACGGCGGCGGCGGCGGAAACGGCTACGGACTCGCCGGTGATGCGCATGGTGTTGAAGATGCCGGCGGCGGTCCCGGCGTTGTCGACCGGGACGGTGCTGACGGCGGCGTTGTCCATGACCCCGAACGCCAGGCCCACACCCGCGCCGAAGGGCAGCAGCGGCACCGCCAACGTCGACCAGGTCGCCGCGCTGATCGCGGACTTCCCCCACCTCCCACCGGACGAGCGGAACATGGCCCGCCGGATCTTCCTCGACCCCGACGCGAGAAGGGTCCACCCCGACTGGGACGAAGCCGCCCGCACCACCGTCGGAATCCTGCGCATGACCGCCGGACGCCGACCGCACGACCGGCGACTCGTGCGCCTGATCGGCGAACTGTCGCTGGGCAGCGAAACCTTCCGCGCGCTGTGGGCCAGCCACCACGTGCACGAGAAAACACACGGTCGCAAACTTTTCCGCCATCCCACCGTCGGCGACGTCGCCCTCGACTACCAGACCTTCCACGTCCCAGGGCCCGCCCACCACCTCCTCGTGATCTACACGGCAGAACCAGGAAGTCCCGCCGGGCGGGCACTCAACTTCCTTGCCAGCTTCACCGCGACACAGCCACCGCCACCCTGTGAGGCACCAGAAGTCGGCCTGGGCCTGTGAACTGGGCTGATGCGACGGCCCGGCCTGTACCGTGCCAGAACTCGATTTCGGGGCCTTGACCTGCGACTTCGCCGCCAGGCACTCCCGGCATGCGCGGACGGAACCGCGCCCGCTCAGCCGGGTCGGAGATGTCCATGCCGACCCGATGGTGCGCTCTTGATAGAAGATGAGAGGGTCATTCGGTGACAGGACTGATGCGGTCCGTGCAGGGGTGTGTCGGAGGAGGGGGAGGTCGTGGCTGATCGCGACGAGGCCGAGTGGGACTACAGCTCGGCGGTGCCGGCCGGCGAGCAGCGGCAGACGGTCGACCTGAAGACTGGCGTCCCTCACTCGGCCCGGGTCTACGACCACATCCTCGGCGGCAAGGACAACTTTCCCGCGGACCGGGCCGCCGCCGCGGAGATCACCAAATCGTGGCCGAACCTGCCCACGTCCATGCGGGCCAACCGGAACTTCATGGCCAGGGTGGCCCGCGTGCTGGCGGCGGACCACGGCATCCGGCAGTTCCTGGACATCGGAACGGGCCTGCCGACCGCACCGAACCTGCATGAGGTCGCCCAGGAGGTCGCGCCCGAGTCGCGGATTCTCTACGTCGACAACGACCCGATCGTGCTGTTGCATGCCAGAGCCCTGCTCACCAGCTCTCCCGAGGGCCGGACCATGTATCTCGACGCGGACTTCCATGACCCTGAGAAGATACTTGCGTCCGAGCAGCTGCGAGAGACGCTTGACCTGGGTCAACCTCTCGCCGTCAGCCTGATCGCGATCGTGCATTTCATCGCCGATGACGCCGTTGTCAAGGACCTCGTCCAGCGGATCATGAGCCCGCTTCCGTCGGGGAGCATTCTGGCGCTGTCCACCTGTACGGCCGACAGCGCGCCGGAGGAGGTCCGCGTCGGGGTGGCCGCGTACAACGCCAATGGCATTCCGCTCGTCGCCCGGGACTTGGCCCGGGTCGAGCGGCTCTTCGACGGACTGGAACTGATCGACCCCGGCGTGGTGCTCGTCAACCACTGGCACGCTGACGAGCGTGCCGCCGTGGACGATGCCCATGTGCACATGTACGGCGGCATCGCCCGAAAGCGGTAGCACGCCATCGCCGACCCAGCGACCCGGCGGTGTGAACCCACAGTGGCGCAGTCGCGTTGAGCCGGCTCGGAACGTGGCAGGGGCTGGTTGGTTACCTGATCAGACGGCCCTGTTGCCTGCGCTGTGGCGCTTGCGTCAGCGCCGGTTGCCTCCTGTCGGGCGTTCTGGCGGCGCGGAGTGTGGTGGCCGTGGGGCGCCGGGGTTCACTGGACGATGGAGCCGGACCGGCGTCGTCAGGCGGTGGCGGTGTGGCCGTCGCTGGCGGCGCCGTCCGGGCGGTTCCCGGCGGGGACGGTGGCGGTGGGCCGCGGGGTTGCGGCGGTGGCGGCGGTCGCGAGTGCGGCGCCGAGCCCCGGACTACCCAAGACCCGACTCGCCCACGTCCTCGCCGCCACCGCCCTCAACCTGATCCGGCTGGATGCATGGTGGACCGGCACCCCACTCGACCGGCCTCGGGCCAGTCACCTCGCAAGACTCGACTTCGGCCTCGCCGCGTAACCGGATTGGGCAACAGAGAACAGAGTCCTACAGGCTGTCAGCCGGCCTCCGAGAGCCACGCGACCGCGCCGGCCAGTCGGTCCCTCTCCCGCCGGTCCCGCTGCGTTCGCCGCGGATTCTGATCGAACCCGTACGGTTCTCGGTTCCTGTTCACACGCCGCCTTCATGTACCTATGCGCTACTCGACGTCATGAGGATCGAGATGCCGGGTCGGCAGGAGGTGCCGGTCGCCAGGCCGGTCACGGTGAGGCGAGGAGCGCTGTTGCGCGGCCGGTCGTGTCTCGGCTGGCGGGCCGAGGCGGTCCAGACCCGTGCCTCCAGGTCCGCGACGCGCACCTCACGATCTCGGAGGCCGAAGATCCATCTGGTCTGCGCCTGTGGCCATGGCCGGCACTGGCACCGGCACTACCGGCCCGGCACCGACTGCGCCGGCCGGCAGCCCGACGACACCACTCCCGGCTGGCGGCCGTGCTCCTGCCCCTTGTGGAGACCCCGCCGGCTCACCTGGAAGTGAGCCCCGTGACCCTGACCCGAATGTCCACGGAGCCCGCCGCGGCGGTCGGGGCGCGGGCCGGTTCACGCCGGCGGTGCGTCAGGCACGGGAAAGCCCGCGGCCCTGGCGGAAGAAGTCGACGGCGTCGGTGACGGAGTGGACCTTGTCCCAGGTGAGGTAGGCCCCGAAGGGCGCGTTCCAGAACCCGTCCAGGGACGGCGGCGGTGGCGTCGGAGGACCGACGTAGAGGTAGGGCTGGGCGACGTACTCGTCGCCGGGTGAGGCACCATAGTTGATGTCCGCGGCGCGGATGGCAACGTCGGGGCGCTCCGGCCACAGCGTGACACCGCTGGGATCGTCGCCGGGGATCTCGGCGCGCCACTGGCGCAGCGCCGCGTCACCGAGGGCATACCAGTCGGCGATGCGGCGGGCCGCGTCCGCGTCGACGGCGAGCGGCGCATCCGGGTCGCAGGGTGTGTTCAGGCGGTAGACGCTGGCGGGGCCGCCGGGCGCGGGCAGTTGTCGAGGTCGTCACGGACTATCTCGAAGGCACGCTGGACGCGGAAACCCGCCGCCGTTTCACCGAGCATCTCGAGCTGTGTGCCGGCTGCGACGCATACGTCGAGCAGATGCGGGAGACGGCGCGGCTGGCCGGCGCGCCGCGGGAGGACGACCTGCACCCAGACGTGCGAGACAAGCTGCTCGCGGCGTTCTGGGGATGGAAGGCGGGCACCACACCTTCCCCCTGACAGCCCGGGGCTGGCGTTGGTGGGCGGCGCTCCGCCCGGCCCGCGGTGGACGAGCCCGGCGTCACCATCGTGGACGGGTCGCCGTCGACATGACGCCAGCGAATGGCACCGCCCGGCCAGGTGCGTCCAGGCGACGAGGAATAGTACGTGGGGCATGTAACGCTCCGGTTGCTGGCGCGACAGAACCATCGTGAGTGAGCCTGGCATCTGGCCCGATCCGTCCACGACAGCGCGATGTTTCACAACTAGTTATCAACCGCCTACCAGATGCAGCGGAGATGCGCGTACCGCCTTGGCCGCGCTCGGCGACCGTCGGTAGTCGAACCCGCCGCGATTCCTGGCATTGCCCACGTCCATACGCACCCGCGACACGTAGTCCTGCGTTGTGGCCGAAACCTGCCGGCAGGCCCGGCCACCACCGACCGCACCGCTCGCACCAACCGCACCGCCGGCACCGACCTGCACCGACCCGCACCGACCCGCGGTCAGCTACCACCGCTGACCGGTCCGGACCTGGAGGGTTCATGGCACGACGGCACGCGTCAGACGCACCGATGGTCACGACGGACGGCCTTCGAGAGGTGGTCGGCAGTCCCGCCGACGTGTTCGACTTCGCCGAACGGACGACGCTCACCGACGCGGCCGTCGGCCGGGTGGGGATCGAGACCGAATGGTTCGTCGTCAACCCGCGGCTGCCCGACCGACCTGTCGCACTGGAGCGGACCTACGCGGCGTTGGGTGGTTCTGACCCGGGCCTGTCTGGCGGCAGTCGGATCACGTTTGAGCCGGGTGGGCAGTTGGAGCTGTCCGGTCCTCCGCTGGCGCTGCCCGAGGCAGTAGGGGCGATGTCGGCCGACCTCGCCGCTGTCCGCGTTCGGCTCGCCGACGACGGCCTCCTGCTGGCGGGCCTCGGCGTGGACCCACTGCGCGCGCCGCGACGACTGCTCACCCAGAGTCGATATATCGCGATGGAGGCATTTTTTCGTGAAGGTGGGTTTCCGGCCGGCCGGGTCATGATGTGCTCGACGGCGGCGCTGCAGGTGAACCTCGAGGCGGGACCGGCGGCGGGATGGGACGAGCGATGGCGGCTCGCGCACGCGCTGGGACCGGTGCTGCTGTCGATGTTCGCCTCGTCGCCAGTGCTGGCGGGCAGACGGACAGGCCAGGTCTCCACCCGCCAGCGCGTCTGGTCCGCCATCGACTCCACCCGCACCGCGCCGGTCGCCGACGTTCCTGGGCCAGCTTCGGCCCGCGGCCCGGGCGGCCAGTGGGCCCGCTACCTGCTCGACGCTCGGCTGATGCTGGTCCGCGACGGCGACGGCCAGTATGTGCCTGTCCGTGACGGATCGACCTTCGGCGACTGGGTGGCGGGCCGCGGGCCGGTGCGGCGCCGCCCGACCGTCGACGACCTCAGCTACCACGCGAGCACGGTGTTCCCGCCGGTGCGGCCCCGCGGCTGGCTGGAGCTTCGCTACCTCGACGCCCAGTCGGCGGCGCTGTGGCCGGTCGCGGTCACGGTTGCCACCGCTCTGCTCGACGACCCGGAGGCCGCGGACGTGGCCCGTGACGCGTGCGAAGGCGTGGCCGGCCGATGGGTGGAAGCGTCCGTCCTCGGCCTCGCCCAGCCCACCCTGCGCACAGCGGCGCGCAGATGTGTCACCGCCGCGGTCGAGGCGGCCGCGCGGCTAGGAGTCTCCCCCGACCTGGTGGCGGCGGTCGCCGACTTCGCTGACACGTTCGTGTGGCGCGGTCGGTGCCCCGCCGATGCCGCGCTGGCCTCCTGGCGGGCCGGCGGAGCACACGCCGTCCTGATCGACGCGACGACGGGAGTGGACGCACCCCAACTGACCTTGCCGGCCGGCCCCAGAACAGGAGATCGCCTCAATGGCTGAGACGAAGCTGAGTGGCACGGACAGTCAGCACATTGCCATCCACCTCACCGCGGCCGACCGGGCTGCCCAGCTCGCCGCCGACGTACGGCGTGGCCTCACCGCTACCCCCAAGGAGCTGCCGCCGAAATGGTTCTATGACGAGACCGGCAGTCTTCTGTTCGACGAGATCACCTGCCTGCCGGAGTACTACCCGACACGGTGCGAGCGGGCGATCCTCACCGCGCACGCCCCCGAGATCGCCGCCTTCTCGCGCGCGGACACACTCATCGAGCTGGGTTCGGGGACCTCGGAGAAGACCCAGCTGCTCCTCGACGCGCTGCGCGACGCCGGCTCGCTTCGCCGGTTCGTCCCCTTCGACGTCGACGAGACCGTCCTGCGCTACGCCGCCGACACCATCCGCACGAGACACCCCGCGCTGCGGGTGTCGGCCCTCGTCGGGGACTTCGACCACCACCTGGACTTCCTGCCGTCCGCCGAAGCACGGCTGGTGGCCTTCCTTGGCAGCACGATCGGCAACATGCGCCCGGACGAGCGCCACACCTTCCTGTCCCGGCTGCGCGCCACGGCGTCCGACGGCGACGTGCTGCTGCTCGGCGTCGATCTGGTCAAGGACCCGCGTCGGCTGGTCGCGGCCTACGACGACCCCTCCGGGGTGACCGCGGCGTTCAACGCCAACGTGCTGACGGTGGTCAACCGCGAACTGGGCGGCGACCTCAACCCGCAAAACTTCGTGCACGTCGCTGCGTGGAATCCCGACGCCGAGTGGATCGAGATGCGGCTGCGGTCCATCCGCGCCCAGACCGCACGGATCGCCGCGCTGGACCTGACTGTCCCGTTCGAAGCGGACGAGCAGATGCGGACCGAGATCAGCGCAAAGTTCCGCCGGGACGGCATCGAGAAGGAACTGGCCGACGCCGGCTGGAGCATGACCCACTGGTGGACCGACCCTGACGGCGACTTCGCCGTCAGCCTGTCCGTCCCGATCTGACCCGGCCACCTCCGTCCCGGCGCAACGTCTGACGCGCCGGGACGGAGCGTGGGACTGAGCTTGACCCCTTTACGGTGGACACCGTGTCCCTGTTCAAGCTCAACTGCGGGCGCATGCCAAGCGGTGGGTCACGTTGAACCGCCCTCGAGGGTCCCGTCGGCCGCCGGAGAGATCTCCGAGCCGGAAGATCTAGCGTGAAGATTGCCTTCGCCGGATGCAACAGTGCCCGTTCGTTGAAATCGCCCGCACCGTGTGACATCGGGCTTGCACCTGTACCGTGCCAGAACTCGGTTTCGAGCCGTTGACCTGCGACTCCGCAGCCAGCCTCGTGGCGCAACACCATGGTCAAATACACCAGCCGAACCATCACAACCACGATCATCTACCTCGGCGGCGGAGGTCGAAACTCCAGGTCAACAGCCTGAGACGGAGTTCTGGCACGGCACACGGTCAACCTCCCGGTGCCCACAGCCCTGCTCACCGGGCGTCCGGACAGACACTCCCGCTCGGACTCCAGATCTTCGACCCGGTAGTTGAACGGCGCCCCTGTGGTCGCCCCTGCTCGGGTCAAATCCGGCGATACGCACGGCGCCGAACGCCCGACGTTGATGTAGTCGACGAGGCCAGTGCCTGGGTCCGCCACCGCGACGACCGACGTCGCGAACCACTCCCTCGTGTCGCCGAGTCGGTCGGCGACGAGGCGTACCGTCGGCCGTCCAGGTAGTCGGCAAGCCGGCCGAGTTCGGAGAGCACCGGACGAGCGTCGCCGCCGCGGTCCTTGATCTCGCGGAGGAGCCCAGTCAACGCGGCGCATTCGGCGCCGTCGATCGTGACGGTGTGGTCGGCCCGTGAGGCGGCCGGTGGAAAGAGCCGGTTCGCCGTCTGGGCAAGGTGCGCGACCTGCGAGGCGGTCAGCCGCGGCCGGGCGTGCAACACGTGGGGCACCAGGTCACGTAGGCCCAGGACGGTCACTCCGTCGACCGCGCCGTCCCGCCACAGCACGGTGGCGTCGACCGCCACCAGAATGGGCTCCACGGCCGGCCGAGGCGTCACCTCGGCGAGCTGACGTGTGACTTCATCGGCGAGCGCGGCGGTGTTGGCGAGGATGCCCCGCAGGGGAACCGACTGCAACCATACCCCGTCGGGATGGTAACGCAGCTCGCCGCTACCAGGATGATCGGTCAACACGTGGACGCCGGACGGGCCGACAACGAGGTGGTGGAGAACCCGGGCAGCTCCGGGGATCGTACGGTCGTGAAGCACCGCGTACCCCGACCGGCGAAGCTGCCCGAGTACGCGGGCTGTGCGCCGTTGCGCGGTCGCCGCCCGCCGCCAAGCCTCGATCTCCGGCACCGTGGCGTAAAAGCGCCGGGCGCCGACGAGCATCCAGGTCACCGTGACCAGACCGCCGATGGGAACCGCGACCTGCAACGGCGCGCGTAGCCCGCTCGCCACCAGCAGGGTCAGTACCAGCCCGAAGGCGACGGCAAGCAACGCGGTCACCGTAATCGCGCGTGCGTGACGGTCCCGACGCTCACCCTTGTACGCATCCTTCTCCTGGAGATACTCCTCGTACGCCCAGTTGCCGGGCGCCCCGCTGCGTGCCGCGGTCCGGCGCGGATATGGTTCGCCGACTGCCCGCTCACCCGCCGCCTCGAACGGACGCTGGATGACCGGCACCCCAGATCCGTGACCGGCATTACTCCCGCTGGATTTGTCATCGCGCTTCCTGAACGCATTGTCCATGCGGACAGCGTGCTACGACCCCACCCGACCAATGCGGCGTCATACGTCGTCGGGCCGGGGAGAACAGGTCCCGCCGGCAACTGGCCGGACGGCCCCCATCTCTACAGCCAGAATCCTCTCACCCGGCGTCGACATGTCCTGTCAAGGTTCGTCTCGCACTGGGACGTGCGAGGCCCGGCCCGAACCAAAGGCTCGACCAACGACCGGTCGGGCGCCCGGGTCGACGGCGGGGTGGACGTCCGGCCGGTCTCCATCCCCGCCGGCGAGCCGTGCCGGATCCGCCCGGCGTGCGGGCCGCGGCCGTGGGTGGGGGTGAGGTCGGACACGCGGATGACCTGTCGGTCCCCAGGGGCGGCGGACTGGAGACACTGATGCTCCCGGCGAACCCGCCGGGCAGGATCCGGCGGGAGACGAAAGGCGGTGGATCACCTTGGCGGTTCATCCGGACGGGGCGGGCAGTCACCGGTGGGAAGGGGCGGTCGGTCATCTGAGCCCGGCCGACCGGCAGGCCGAGGCAGACGAGTTCGACCAGGGCATGGCGGCGGTTACGGCATATGCGCGGCGGCACGGTGACACGGCGGTGCCGGGCGGCCATGTCGACGATGCGGGTTTCCGGCTCGGGGTGTGGGTCGCCGACCAACGGTTGGCGCATCTGGAAAGCCGGCTCGCGGACGCTCGCCGTGAGGCGTTGGAGCGGGTCGCAGCGTGGAGTTGGACACCCACCTCCACCGGCCGGGACGAGCTAGGGAGGTTTGGGACGTGACCGCCACCGCGAGCGTGGAAAACGCCGAAAACTTGGACGGGCTAGCGCCGGACCTGGACGATACGACGCTGGATCAACTGATCAAGTACTGGATGCCGCCAACTACCTGACGGCCGCCCAGATCTACCTGCGGGCGAACCCGCTGCTGCGGGATCCGTTGGAGCCTGCGCACATCAAGCTGCGGCTGTGGGCCACTGGGGCACCTCTTCGAAGGCTATTTTGGGGAACCCGCCGGATCGGCCGCGTGGGACGAGGTTTCGAGGCGGCGGAGCGGCCGCCGATGGGCGGTGTGGCGAGTCTGGACTTCAAAGCACCGCGAGGAGGATCTGCGCGAGCAGGATTTTCAGCAGCATGGCGGCCGGGAAGACGGTGGCGTAGCCGAGTTCGGGTGTGTCGTTACCGGCTTGTTCGCTGGCGAACACGAGTGTGGCGGGCTGGGTGCACAGGCCGCCGAGTACGCCGGTTGTCACTCCCATGGGCATCCTCAGCAGCTTGTGGCCGATGGTGAGGACACCGAACGCTAGGGTCATACATAGTCCGAATCCGAGCGCGACCAGCGCCCATCCGCCCGCGGTCGTGATGGTCGAGGCGAACGACCGGCCGGCGCGGGTGCCGATCCCGGCGAGGAAGAGCACGAGGCCCATCTGACGCAGGGAGAGGTTGACGCCGGCGGGGAGCTGCCAGACAAACGGGCCGCTGCGGCGGCGCGCGCCGGCCAGGAGGCCGACGACGAGGGGTCCGCCGGCCGAGCCGAGGCTGAAATGGCCGCCGCCGGGCAGCGGAACGCTGATCGCCCCGACGAGCAGGCCGATACCCATACCGACGGACAGTGAGGCGATGTTGACGCCGCCGAGCTGTCGGTAGGAGTCGCCGAAATAGCGGCTGACCTCGCCCATCCGTTCGGGGGGCGCGACCACGCGCACCCGGTCGCCCAGTTCGAGGACCGTGGCGTCATCGGCGAGCAGGTCGGTGTCGCCGCGGCGCACCCGGGTGATGAGGGCGCCGAAACGGCCGGTCAGGTCCAAGTCGCCGATTCGACGCCCGACCAGCGTCGGATCGGAAACGAAGATGCGGCGGAAGTCCAGGCGGGAACGGTCCGCGTCGAGGCGGTCGGGTACGGGATGCCCGAGGATTCTGGTGGCGTCGGCGATCGCGTCCCGCGTGCCGATGACGGTCACCTGGTCGCCCGGGTGTAGTTGCAAGCCCGGCTCGGCCACGGCGAGCCGCTCGTCGTGGCGGACGCGTCCGATGAGGGTGTGCCCGGCCGAGGCGAGGATGACCTCGGAGACGCTCAGCGGGTGCTCGACCTCGGCGGTGGCGTTGACGATCTGTTCTGCGGCGATCCCGGCTGCGGTCGCGTCCGCGGAGTAGTCGACGCGCCAGCGCCGTTGCAGCACGCTGATGGCGACCATGCTGGAGATGACGCTCGCCGGGTAGGCGAGCGAGTAGGCGACGACCGGCAGGTTCGCGTCCGGGGTGCCCTGGAGCTTCTCCACGACGGCGGCGAGCGCCGGGGTGTTGGTGAGTGCGCCGGTGAAGAAGCCGGCACCCTTGGCGGCGCCGAAATGCAGCGCCTCGGCGACGACCGCGACGATCCCGGCTCCCGCGGCGATGGCGCCTAGTGCGAGGGCGTTCCAGCGCAGGCCGGTCCGGCGCAGCGAGGACGCGAAACCGGGACCGGCGGCGAGGCCCATCGTGTAGACGAACAGGGCGAGACCGAACTGGTAGACGATGTCAGGCAGGCTGAGTCGCCGGTCGACCGCGCCGACGGCGATGCCGGTGAACAGCACGCCGGCAACTCCGAGGCCGAACCCGCCGACGCGGATCCGGCCGATCCAGTAGCCGCCGGCCGCGACGATGAACAGGACCAGCAGCGGGTTGTCGGCGAGGACGTCGACGACCATCGCGGCACTCCTCCTAGGACGGTAGGCGGATCGTCACGATCCGCCTACCGCCCGGGTGGAGGCTGCGGCGGCCGGGCGCGCGCCGGACTGTGGTGCGATGGACATGGTCGCCGGGGTACGACGGCCGGCTGGGCGGGTGCGCGGCACAGCGGCGTTTCCGTGGTCGGCGCACGCCAGGCGCGTGCGCAGCGCGTGGAGTTGCCCGTGCAGCTCGACGGGGAGCCGGTCGAAGCGTACGAAGTGCTTGGCGATGGAATCTGCTTCGGTCAGCCACTCGTCGATATCGACCGCAAGTAGGTCCGCGACGTCATCGGCGGTAAGGCCGAGGCCGACGAGATCGAGCGCGTCCGGGGACGGCAGATATCCGATCGGGGAGTCGACGGCGCGGGCGGTGCCGGCGGTACGGCCGAAGACCCACGCCAGCACGCGGCTGTTCTCGCCGTAGCCGGGCCACAGCCAGCGGCCGTCGGCGGCCTTGCGGAACCAGTTGACATAGAAGATCTTCGGCAGCGTCGCGCCCGCGGTCCGTCCGACGTCAAGCCAGTGGGCCCAGTAGTCAGCCATGTTGTAGCCGCAGAACGGCAGCATGGCGAAGGGGTCACGGCGTAGCTGTCCGACCGCTCCGGTGGCGGCGGCGGTCGTCTCCGACGAGACGGTCGCGCCCATGAACACGCCGTGCGCCCAGTCGCGTGCCTCGGTGACCAGCGGGATCACGGATGCGCGGCGCCCGCCGAACAGGATGGCATCGATCTTCACCCCGGCCGGGTCCTCCCACTCGTCGGCGATGGCCGGGCATTGCGACGCCGGTGCGGTGAACCTGGCGTTCGGATGCGAGGACAGGGTGCCCGACTGGGGCGTCCAGTCGTTGCCCTTCCAGTCGATGGCGTGCGCCGGGGGCTGGTCGGTCAGGCCTTCCCACCACACGTCACCGTCGTCGGTCAGCGCCACGTTGGTGAAGATGCAGTTGGCCTGCAGCGTGGCGACGGCGTTCGGGTTCGTGGTCGGGCCGGTGCCGGGAGCCACCCCGAAGAAGCCGTTCTCCGGGTTGATGGCGCGCAATTCACCGGCCGCGTTGAACCGCATCCACGCGATGTCGTCCCCGACCGTCTCCACGGTCCAGCCAGGGATCGTCGGAACGAGCATCGCGAGGTTGGTCTTGCCACAGGCGGACGGGAAGGCGGCGGTGATGTGCCGCGCCTCGCCGGCAGGGTTGGTCAGCTTCAGGATGAGCATGTGCTCGGCCATCCAACCTTCGTCACGGGCCATCGCGGAGGCGATGCGCAGCGCGAAGCACTTCTTGCCCAGCAGCGCGTTGCCGCCGTAGCCGGACCCGAACGAGATGATCTCGTGGGTCTCCGGGAAATGCGCGATGTATTTCGTGTCGCTGCAGGGCCAGGCCACGTCCGGCTGGCCGGGCCGCAGCGGGGCGCCGACGCTGTGCAGCGCCTTGACGAAGTCGCCGTCGGCGCCGATCAGGTCGAGTGCCCCATCGCCCATCCGGGTCATGATCCGCATGGACACGACGACGTAGGGCGAGTCGGTAATCTGCACACCCAGCTGGGAGATGGGTGAGCGGAGCGGACCCATCGAGAACGGAACGACATACATCGTCCGTCCCCGCATCGCCCCGGCGAACAGGCCGCGCAGGTTCGCCCGCATCTCGTCCGGGTCGGCCCAGTTGTTCGTCGGCCCGGCGTCATCCGGCGAGCGCGAGCAGATGAACGTACGGTCCTCAACCCGGGCGACGTCCGACGGGTGCGACCGGGCAAGGAAACTGTTCGGCCGCAGCCCGGGGTTGAGCCGGACAAGCGTCCTGGCCGCAACCAACTCGTCGGTCAGTCTTGTCCATTCTTCCGCGGAACCGTCACACCAGACAATCCGCTCCGGCTGGGTAAGAGCTGCCACCTCCGCCACCCATGAGATCAGACCGGCGTGAGCTGTCGGCTGCCGTTCCATGGCGCGCTCCCTAGCATCCCGTGCTCGTTCCAATACGATCAGTACAGCAGCGGATGCCAGGGCGCCGCGTCCGACCGAATGCACGAACCGCATGGGTCCTTCGGACCCGGCACAGGACACCGTTTGGCCCCCCGGCCCTACCTTTGACATCGTCAAGGACGAGGCAGACATCCACCAGTGGTGTAACGGCTATCTTTCCGGACCGTTTCCGAATGCACGGCTGTCGCGGAAGCTGGCATCGACGTTGACGGCCGCCATTTTCAGGCTCGCGCAACCGCGAAAACGATGTACTAGGCGGTCGACCTGATGCAGACCCAGCTGCGCGGACGTCGCAGCGACCCGTCGGACACCGGCCGGGCGGACAAACGTCGATGACATCCATCGCCTCGACTCGGCCGCCAAAAACGCCACACGAATCCGACCCGCCCTGCCGGAGAGTCCTGACCAGTCACTACGGCTACACCTGCCGGCTGTACGCATGCCGGAGTCCACTGGAGTCTGCCGCTAGTCCGAGCGGCGGTGACGCCCATACGATGGGGGCGTCAGCGCCGCTTTGGCCATCTGATCGGGCAACCAACCTGCCCCCATGTCTCGGACCCGCTCGATGCAACGGAGCCCGAGGACAACCTGCGAGAATGGATTCGGCGCGCCCGCCGGCCTGCGTCGGCTGAGCCTGTGCCCGGCGACCGAGACCTACGTCCGGCCGGCGAGGTGGACCGTGCCCCGCCTGCGCCAGGAATTCGTCCCTGTGGGTTTCGTCCCTATGGGTCATGCCAGTGACGTCGTGGACCATCACCATCGAGGTCGTGAGCATCATCCACATGACGTCCGCAGGTCACGATGGGCGTGCGAGAGGGGTCGGCAGCGGATGAGGGCAGCGGTGCATGCCAGGTACGGCCCGCCGGAGGTCGTAGGGCTCCAGGAGATCGACCGGCCTACGGCGGGTGTCGGTGAGGTGCTGGTCAGGGTGTACGCGGCGACGGTGAACCGCACCGACTGCGGCTACCGGGCTGCCAGACCGTTCGTGATCCGGTTCGCCGCGGGGCTCATCCGGCCGAAGGCCACGATCCTCGGGAACGAGTTCGCCGGGGTCGTCGAGGCGGTCGGCACCGACGTCACCGCCTTCCGGATCGGGGACCGGGTCTTCGGCTACAACGAGGGTCCCTTCGGCGCCCACGCGGAGTACCTGGCCGTCCGCGCCGACGGCCCACTTGCACGGGTGCCGGCAGGGGTCGCCTTCGGGCGGGCCGCTGCCGCCACGGAGGGCGCGCACTACGCCCTGTCGTTCATCCGCAGGATCTCGGTCCGAGACGGAACGCAGGTCCTGGTGAACGGGGCGACCGGGGCCATCGGTTCGGCGGCGGTTCAGCTGCTGAAGTGCCTGGGTGCTCAGGTGACCGCGGTATGCGGTCCGGATGGCGTCGACCTGGTGCGAGGGCTGGGCGCCGACCGCGTCATCGACTACACCACACAGGACTTCACGCGGGACGAGCACGTCTACGAGGCGGTCCTCGACGCGGTCGGCAAGAGCTCGTTCGGCCGGTGCCGGCGACTGCTAGGCCCCGGAGGGGTGTACTCCTCGACCGAGCTCGGCCGGTTCGCGCAGAACCCGGTACTGGCGATGTTCACCTTGCTGCTGCGCGGCAGGAAGGTGGTGTTCCCCTTTCCGGTGATCGACAGAGCGATGGTTGAGTACATCGGGGATCTGCTCGCCTCGGGACAGTTCCGGCCACTTGTCGACCGTGAGTACCCACTGGAGCAGATCGTGAAGGCCTACCAGTACGTCGAGTCGGGCCAGAAGACCGGCAACGTCGTGATCACAGTCCGGCCGCCGGAATGAGGCCAATCTCGAACGCGTGGCCTGCCGCCTATCGAATCGGAAGCGTCTCGTCATTCGGCCTGTGGCGCGCACCCAGGTGGGACGACGACCACCGGGCAGCGGAAGGCCGGCTCGCGGTCGGTGTTCAAGGCGCCGAGCAGGGTCCGGCTCAGCGGGCCGTGCTCCTGGTGGCCGATGACGAGCAGGTCCGCGCGATGAGCCACGGCGGCCAGGCAGGTGGCGGGTGATCCGTCGACGAGATGTGCCTCGACCGATTCGGGGTCCACGCCAGCGGCGCGTAGGGCACGGTCAAGGGCTTGGGTAGCGGCGTGCCAGGCGTCGCTGCCAACTGGTGGCTGCAAGGTGATGTCATGCCGATAGGCAACGACGACGGACAGCTGTGCCCCGCGGCGCCGCGCCTCGGTGGCTGCCCATCGCAGGGCGGCCGCGGATGCCAAGGATCCGTCGACGCCGACCACTATCCGCGTCCCGCTGACGGTCGAGAGCGCTTCGCTCGTCCTGCCAGTCGCGCGGTCCAGTAGCTGGTTTCCGCTCATCTTTTCGTCATAGCTCACCATGGAATTACCGTCGCTCGAAATGGGGCCGTCGGCCACCGCCGCGCGTACCGCGCCGCCGGGACCAACATCCTGCCTGGCGCAGTCTTACTGGCCCGGCGTTGAGTATGACCACCGAAGGCTGGGCGATCGCTTGATTGCCTCTGGCCTGCGTGCCGGTTCCGCGGGGTCCCGTCGATCCCCGCGCCGACGAGACGTGCCAGGACGGGAGTGGTCATGACCGCGGCCACCCGCGGGTCGGCGCCGACCACGCCGGCGGTGCCGGCCAGGACGCCGGAGGGTGCGTTGTCACGCGGGCTGACGGCACGATGGCGCCGGTGGTCGAGGAACGGTCTCCACCGGCCGGTAGCCGGTATGCCGCCTGACACCTCGTCCCGAGTGGGCCGGCTGGCGGAGTCTGAGCTGGCCTGGCATGTCGTTTGCATGCCCACCACCTCCTGTTCCCGGGCGTGCCATCTCCCTGCGCGCATGGCCTGGTAGTCATCGTGGTGTCGAGGGTGCTCATGATGAGTGCCTTGAGATGGCGATCCAGTGGGTCGTTCGGACTGTGTCCAGCAGACGTCTAGGCCGGTTCTCGGCGCCGCCGTCGGCGATGGAATGGGATGGGACGGGCCCGTCGGCCACGGTGGCGGGTGAGGTCGGACACATGGAGGCTCCGCCGACTCTGGACGGAAGGCGGTCGGCGGACTCTGGTGGGGAGTAGTCGGTCAGGCCCATGGGATCCTGCTTTCCGCTGGGGATACGACGTGGCATCGGGTCACCTGAACCGGACGACGGTGGCCGACGTCGGGGAGAACAAGGCTGATGCGTGCCCGGGTACGGCCGGCCGAGGCGACGGAGCTGACCGATGCCACCGGGCGCGGCGGCCCGTACATGGGGCGTCGCGAGTGTCACGCTGGCGAGGCCAGCATCCGTTCCCACCGGCCGTGAACAGCCGATAGCGCTGGCCTACCTGGCGGCGACCTCACCGAGGCCACTGGCCCGCGATCGAGGACATCACCGATTTGGGAGCCGACGCACCCAGCGCGGACAAGGACAACGGGAGGCATCGCACCGTGACCGCCAGTGTGAACACCTTGGGCATCGAACCGCTAGACCGCCTGATACCCGGTCAGCAGGACGGCGAGCTTGACCGGCTGGTCGCCTACTGGGAGGCGGCGAACTATCTGACCGTCGCCCAGATCTACCTGCGGGCGAACCCGCTGCTGCGCGAGCCGCTGGCACGGGAGCACGTCAAGCCGCGACTGCTGGGCCACTGGGGCACCTCGCCGGCGCTGAACCTGGTGTACGTGCACCTCAACCGGCTTGTCCAGTTGACGGGCCAGGACGTGCTGTACGTGGCGGGTCCGGGGCACGGCGGCCCGGCGCTGGTCGCGAACACCTACCTGGAGGGCACCTACTCGGAGATCTATCCGCGGGTCTCGCAGGACCTGGCTGGGCTCACGCGGCTGGTCGCGCAGTTCTCCACGCCGGGTGGGATCCCTAGCCATGTCAGTGTGCCGACCCCCGGCTCGATCCATGAGGGCGGTGAGCTCGGCTACGCGCTCGTCCATGCGTTCGGCGCGGTCTTCGATCATCCCGATCTGCTGGTGGCCGCGGTCGTTGGCGACGGGGAGGCGGAGACCGGCCCCCTGGAGGGGAGTTGGAAGGGCATCGACTTCCTGCACCCGGGCCGGGATGGCGCCGTTCTGCCGATTCTGAACCTCAACCAGTACAAGATCGCGAACCCGACGGTGCTCGGCAGGCGAGGCCGGGAGGGCGTGACCGCCTATCTGACCGGTCACGGCTACGAGGTGCTCTGGGTGGAGGGCAGCGACGTCCACCAAGTACATCGGGACTTCGCCGCCGCCTTGGCCCGGGCCTACCGGTCGATCCGTCAGATCCAGGAGGAGGCGCGCCGTCCCGGCGCCAAGGTCACCGAGGCCGCGCGGTGGCCGGCGATCGTGTTGCGGACCCCGAAGGGATGGACGGGGCCGGCCGAGGTCGACGGGGTGCCGGTGGAGGGCACGTTCCGCGCCCACCAGGTGCCGTTGTCCGGCGTGCTCGACAACGCGGCGCATCTCGCGCAGCTGGAGGCTTGGCTGCGGTCCTACCGGCCGGAGCAGCACTTCGACGCCGACGGCCGACTGGCCGCCGAACTGGCGGCGCTCGCGCCAGCGGGCGACAAGCGGCTCGGCGCGACGAGTTACGCCAACGGCGGCCGGCGTACTGTCCCGCTGGCGGTGCCGGACTGGCGCAACTACGCGCTCGATATCGCCGCGGAGCGTCGGGGCGGTGATCGGTATGAGACGACCCGCCCGCTCGGGGAGCTGCTACGCGACGTCTACCGGGACAACCCGACGACGTTCCGGGTGTTCAGCCCGGACGAGCTGACCAGCAACCGGCTCGGCGCCATCCTCGAGGTGACCGACCGCTGCCTGGTCGCGCCGATCGATCCGCTCGACGACAGGGTCTCCCCAGAGGGCCGGGTCATGGAGGTGCTGTCCGAGCACCTGTGTGAGGGCTGGCTCGAGGCCTACACGCTGACCGGCCGGCACGGCCTGTTCGCCACCTACGAGGCGTTCGCGATGGTGTCGGCGTCGATGCTCATCCAGCACACCAAATGGCTGCAGGAAGGCGCCAAGCTGGACTGGCGGGAGCCGGTACCGAGCCTGAACGTGCTGCTGACCAGCACCTGCTGGCGCAACGACCACAACGGATTCTCCCACCAGGGGCCCGGCCTCATCGACACCGTCGTGCCGCTGTCCCCAGAGGTGGTGCGGGTCTGGCTGCCACCGGACGCCAACAGCCTGCTGTCCGTGGCCGATCACTGCCTCCGCAGCTACAACCACGTCAACTTGCTCGTCGCCGACAAGCAGCCACACCTGCAATACCTGACCGCCGACGAGGCCGCCGAGCACGCTGCGCGCGGCGGCTCGGTCTGGGACTGGGCGGGCACGGAAACCAGCCTGGAACGGGACCCGGACGTGGTCCTCGTCGGCATCGGTGACGTGCCCACCATGGAGATCCTCGCGGCCGCAGAGCTGCTACGCCGGTTCGTGCCCAGCCTCGCCGTCCGCGTCGTCAACGTCATCGACCTGATGGCGCTACTGCGGCCGGACCTGCACCCGCACGGCTTCTCCACCCCGATGTTCCGGGCGCTGTTCACCGACAGCACCGACGTCATCGTCGGCTTCCATGGCTACAGCCGGGCGGTCCACCAGCTGCTACACGGCCGCAGGAATCCGCACCGTTTCCACGTCCGCGGCTTCATGGAACAGGGAACCACGACCACCCCGTTCGACATGGTCGTCCGCAACAACGTCAGCCGCTACCACCTGGCCCAGCTCGCCGTGGAGTTCGCCCGCGCCACGCACCCCGGCACCGACCGGCTGGTCACCCACTGCGAAAGCCAGATCGCCCGCCACCAGGCCTACATCACCGAGCACTTCGAGGACATGCCCGAGGTGCGCGACTGGACCTGGCCCGGCCCGCAAGCGGCCGGCTGACCCATTCGCCGGCATCCGGCCAGGCCGCGACCGCAGAGGTCTTCCCGGACCGCGCTCCACCACCGGTCTGGGAAGACCCCCGGCACGTCGCCAGCAGGGCCGGAGTCTCCCTACTGTTGCGCACGGCGCAGACCACCGGGGATCCTTCTGCTGATCATCCGGCCTCTTTATGACCAGCCACCCAGATCAACCCACATCCGATAAGCACCCTAGCCCTCTGGGCCAAGGCCGGTCAGTGTTGACAGAAAAGCCTCGACATCGAAGTGTCGGCTCTCTGTATCGAGAGGCACGGCGGCATAGGTTCGCTCGAGAAAAGCCACTACCTTCTGGCGGGGCAGCTCAAACAGCGCATGGCCGCTCGGGCTGGACACCTCGAGCGACACCGGACCGCCCCCCAGCTTCGCCGGCCACACCTGCACGTCGCCTTCTCCGGACGGCGCGTCGACGCCATCACGCAGCAGGTCGCGCGCGAACGTCCAGGTCACCATCGAGTCAGGACCGGTG